>CAZYZA010000008.1:0-58009 GCA_964651415.1 uncultured Desulfovibrionaceae bacterium | reverse complement strand
GACCAAGCTGATGGTCTATCACAACGACCACGGATGGACTTATGCCCCGCAACATGCATGGTCCGAGTAGAAAGATCGGCCGACAACGGGGAGAAGAGAACTGTCTTTTGCCTTGTTTTCCAAGGTTAAGGGGTCGCGCCAAAACAGCGATCTGCTGCGTCAGGCCATGACCTGAAGAGAGCGGGTATATTTTCTGACTGGGTAGCTGCCGCGAAAGGTATGCACTGTTCAACGGTCAGTAAAAACCATGAGGAAAAAGGGTCACTTGGGTGCCCCCGAGAATGCATGTGTCGACAACCACGTGGGCAAAGTCGTGCGGAATACGCACGCGATTATCGGCGCTGGCCATGCACGCAGTGCCTGCCGCTTTTTGAATGCTTTTGGCCTTGCAAAAATGTATGCGCGCGGCTAGTGACCGACCTGTCTTTGCCCAGCAAGAGCGCAAAACTTCCGCAAAACACACAAAATACCCATTTTTTTCTGTAAAATTCAGACATATACAATAATGATTAGTATCATCCCCCAGATTCCAACAATCTCTTCCGAGAAACGTATCTTTCGCCCCCCGCGAAAAACGTGAGCACGTCCGTCAATGCAAAGCACAGTACATGTCATGGCGTTCCACGGAGCGCCATTTTTTTTGTTCGTCATAAACTTTTTCCGCAAGATTGGAGAAGCGGCCATGGTAAAAAATACATTTTCCCAACAGGAGAACACGCGGCACAACTCGACGAGTGCCCTGGAAATACTTCAGCACCTCAAGGAAGGCATCGCCGTTCTGCGCGACGGACGGATCGAGTACGCCAACCCCGCGTTCATGAACATCATCGGACACCCAGGGGATGGGCTGATGGGCAGGGAGCTGTCGGAACTTTTTCCCGCCGGAGAGCGCGATGCGCTCCGGCGCAACCACGACGCGGCGCACCGAAACGCAGAGACATCGACGGCGCATGAGTTCTGGATCGAAACGGGTCGCGGAGAGCTGTGCATCGAAATGACCATGACCATGCTGCATTCCGAAGACCCCGCTGCGGTGCTGATCACGGTGGTCGATGTCACCCCCAGGCGCAGACGCATCGAGGAGATCAGGAAACTCGGCGACAGGCTGCAGAGCATTCTGCATTCCATGCACGATGTCGTTGTCTCGCTATCCGTGGAGGACGCGACGATCCTGTCCATCAATCCGGCGGCGGAAGTGCTGTTCGGCATCCCGCTGCGGAACCTGACCCAGGGGACCGCCGACGATCTCATCGCCCTGGCCCACCCCGCTGACCGCGACCGGGTCGGAGAGTTCTACCGATCAATCATCGGGAACAAATTCGATGAACTGGAATACAGGATCGTCCGCAGCGACGGGACGCTCAGATGGGTGCGCGACGAAGGGTATGTCGCCTATTGCAAGTCGCGCGGCCTGCAACGCATCGACCACATGATCCGCGACATAACCGAGGAAAAACAGGCCATCCTCGACCTGCACAGAAGCGAGCAGCGGTACAAGGAATTCTTCCACAAGACCAAGGACATGGCCTTCAGCGTGTCCCCGCAGGGGGTGTTCCTGGACATCAACGACGCCGGCATCGAGCTGCTCGGCCTGTCGGGCAGAAAGGCGGCCCTGCGCAGCAATGTGTACGACTTTGCCGCGCTGCCGGCGGACCTGGACGCAATGCTGAGCGAGCTCAACGAGAAGGGACACGTCTCCAACAGATCCGTGACGCTCAAACCGGCGTCGGGCATGACAATCGAGGTGGACGTCACCGCGCGGGTCAAGAAGAACGAAACCGGAGAAGTGCTCTATTACGAGGGCATCGCCTCCAACATCACCCAGGCCCTGGAAAACCAGAGAAACCGGGTGCTGCGGAACACGGCCGCGGGCATGTGCCACTACCTGAACTCGCACCTCATGCACATCTCAAGCGCCCTGGACGGGATGGAGGAAGAGCTTTCGGAAATGGACGAGCAGTTCATGACATCGTCCGGGCCGCAACGAAAGGATGAAATCTGGTTCTCCGGGCGCAACAGCCTGAAGGGGTATGTCCGGGAGGTGAATCTGGGGTACAGGAAAATCAGCGAAATCACGCGGGCCTTCAATTCGGCGTTCTTGACGTATCGGGAGGAGACGTATCTGGACAAGACGATCCTCGACATCTTCAGCGCCTGCCGACCGGGAATTGGGGGGACCGAGATCAGATCTTGAAACGTGAATTTCGTTGAAGACCTCTCTCCATGGCCCGACCACACCGCACAGAAATCCGGGAGCCATCTACCATGCGGCATCCCGGAGCAACGCACGGGCTTCCATTTTCCTGGACGACATCGACAACAGCGCCGTTCTGGCCCTTGGTTGACGATGCGCCGGTTCACAGCGCGATTTGCCATGCGCAGTACACCCAAACCCAGGTTGCTGCCGCGAGAGGTTTGCACTATTCAACGGCGAGTAAAATCACCAGGAAAAAGCACCATTCAAGATTCAAAACCTGAACCCGAAATGTGCGCAAATCCCGCCAAACCCACCCCCGTATTTACCGAGGTAACATGAAAAAGACACTTCTCATATTGTTCCTGCTTCTCTTTCATGGCGGACCGCTTCAAGCCAATGATCAGTTCCTGTCGCTCGACGATGTCACGCTGCATTACGAAATGCGCGGCAAAGGTCCTGCCGTTGTCCTCATTCATGGCTGGGGGGTTGATCTTGAATCCTGGCATTTTTTATTTCCGGACTTGGCGGACAACTACACGGTGATTCGATATGACCGGCGAGGATATGGAAAATCGGACCGATCACCGGACGTTTCCCTTGACCCCATCGATCTTTGCAATCTTCTCGATACGTTGAAAATAGAGCAGGCGGTCATCATCGGTCATTCACAAGGTGGGGAGGTCGCGCTTCGGTTTGCCCTGTCATTCCCGGAACGCACTCGTGGTCTGGTATTATTCGGAAGCGTTGCCCCGGATGGATTCGGACTGCCCTGGAACGGTCCGGATGCGCTGCCGGCAGGAATGGCGCAGACGGCACGCGAAAAAGGGCTGGATGCATTTCGAGCCATGTTTGCCGGGCATCCCCTTGGCAACGGCTTCATTGAAGACACAAAAGGTCTCGAAATCATGGTAAAAATGTTTCACGACTACGAAGCAAGGGATCTTCTGGACCCAAAACCATCGGCCAATGCCACTCCCCGGCCACACATGGAGCGTCTGACAGAAATTTCAGTGCCGACATTGGTCATAACCGGCGATTTGGAAATGCCGTACTTCCAAATCGTCTCTGACGCCTTGGCCTACGGCATATCAAATGCTGAACGGGTTGTTGTAAACGGTGGTGGCCATTCCGTCATGCTGCAACAGCCTGAGCGCTTTAATGCCGAAATCAACCGGTTTCTTGCAAAAGTACTTCCATAGCAGATTCAAGCACGGCTGAAGAAGCAACGTGGACAGAAAAATAGAATAATCCTCAATACCGAATCCCGGATCAAACAACCACGGCAGCATTCATCATGTTTCGCATCCGCCCCATCTACGACACCACAGTCCCTGCCGACAGTCTTTGCATTGAGCAGGTACAGGCCATCCTGACGGAACGCTTCCCCCTCATCTCCCCGGAAGAGGTGGCGAAGCTGCCGTCAACCCTCAAGAACCCGCTGGCCAAGGGCTACCGGACCATCGTCTTCGTGGCCGAAGGACAGCGCAGACTTGTGCAGGGATTCGCCCTGCTCTGCCACTTCTCGGATCTGCGCTTCTGCTATCTTGATTTCCTTTCCGTCAGCCTGCGCCATGGCGGAGGCGGTGTCGGGTCCGCCCTGTACGAACGGGTGCGGGAAGAAGCCCGCGCCCTTGGCGACACAGCCCTGTTCTTTGAATGCCTGCCCGACGACGCCCTGCTGTGCCGTGACGACGCCCTGCTCCGGGAAAACATCGCCCGCCTGCGCTTTTACGAGCGCTACGGCGCGCGTCCCATCGTGGACACGGCCTACGAGACACCCCTCTCCGCCAGTGACGACTGCGCGCCGTATCTGGTGGCGGACCCCCTGGACAAACCGTTCCAGCTGTCCAGACACCGGGCGCGCAACATCATCCGCGCCATTCTCGAAAGAAAATACAAGGACAAGTGTTCACCCGAATACGTACGCATGGTGCTTGACTCGCTTCCGCCGCATCCGCTGGCCCTGCGCGAGGCTCGTTATCTCAAAGATCTAGTTTTTTTGAAGAAAAACACCATCAGCCGCGACCGGAAGATCGCCCTATTCTGCAATGACAACCACCGCATTCATCATGTCCGGGAACGCGGCTATGTCGAAGCCCCGGTGCGCATCGATTCGATCCTCAAGGAAATCAACAAGACCGGACTCTTTGAGCATGGCCAGCCCCGACATTTCTCTGAAAAATACGTCACTGCGGTTCACGACAAAAAATTCGTGAACTACCTCAAACGGGTCTGCTCCACCCTGCCGGAAAACAAATCCGTCTACCCCTACGTCTTTCCGATCAGAAATGCGTCGCGCCCACCTGTGGAGCTGGCTGTACGCGCCGGATACTACTGCATCGACACCTTCACCCCCATCAACGGCAACGCCTACGCCGCCGCGCGCGGGGCAGTGGATTGCGGCATGACCGCTGCCCTCGAAGTACTTGAGGGCCGCCGCTTGACCTATGCCCTGGTGCGCCCTCCCGGTCATCATGCCGAACATCGAGCCTTTGGCGGATTTTGCTATTTCAACACCGCCGCAGTGGTCGCCCAGCATCTGAGCGCCCAGGGCCGAGTGGCCGTTCTTGATATCGACTACCATCACGGGAACGGTACCCAGAACATATTCTATGAACGCGACGATGTGTTGACCGTGTCCATTCATGGTCATCCCAAGTTCGCCTATCCATATTTCAGCGGGTTTTCTGAAGAAAAAGGGTCCGGACCGGGCCAGGGCTTCAACTTCAATTACGCCCTGCCGGAAAAAATGGACGGGGAAGGCTACGCAGAGATTTTGCGCCGAGCGTTGGGCGTCATTGCCGACTTCGACCCTGCATTTCTGGTGCTGAGCCTTGGCCTGGACCCAGCCAAAGGCGATCCCACCGGCACATGGCTGCTCCAGGCCAAAGACTTTTTTCACAACGGAAAACTGATCGGAGGGTTGGGCAGGCACACCGTCGTGGTTCAGGAGGGCGGATACCGCATCCGATCCCTGGGAGTAAACGCAGGCAATTTCTTTCAGGGGCTTTTCGAAGGCTCACGTCTGGCGCGACGCTGAAGGCTGAATGCGGGCAGCATCGTCGTTCCTTTCCGTACGGGAAGTCCGGGATCACGCCCTTGGCAGGCCCGACAAAGGGCACGTTGCTGTAAAAATTCATCCGCCCCCATTGTGGCGGACCTTTGAAGGCAAAGGCTTTTTTGCCGCTCGAAGACAAGGAATTCACGCCGTCAGATACCCCAACCACCGGACACGAACCAAGGTGACGGATCCGCGGCCCTTTCCCCGGGTTTACAGACCACGTCCAAACGTCGTACACGCCAAAACAACACACGCTGGGGGAGCCCGCCGGGGCTGAGAGGGGACATTGATCCCGACCCTTTGAACCTGACGCAGTTCATGCTGCCGGAGGGAAGCTGGTTCCGGAACCGTCCATCCATCGAACCGCGCCCCTGGCGCGGTTTTTCTTTTCCCGGCCCCCTCGCTTCAACCATGGAGGCCGCCATGCGCATCACTGTCAACGGCACGCACCGCGACGTGCCGCCCGCTTGCACCCTGCTCGACCTGATCCAACTCCTGGGTCTTGATCCGGCCGTGGTCGTGGCCGAACTGAACCTGGCCATCGTGCCCGGCGACCGGTTTTCCGACATGGTCCTGCACGACGACGACCGCCTCGAACTGCTGAGCTTTGTCGGCGGGGGCTGACCTGTCGCCCTTTCCGTCCACCTTAAAGAGGAAAAACTGTATGGAACATACCGATATCTTTGAAATCGGCGGCAAGCGCCTGACCAGCCGTCTGTTGACCGGCACCGGCAAATACGGCGACGACAGCCTCATCCCGGCCGTGTGTCAGGCTTCCGGCTCCCAGGTCATCACCGTGGCCCTGCGCCGGGTGGATCTGGACGGCCGGACCGACAACGTCCTGCGCCACATCCCGGAGCACATGACCCTTCTGCCCAACACCTCGGGCGCGCGCACCGCCGACGAAGCCGTGCGCATCGCCCGTCTGGCCAGGGCCATGGGTTGCGGGAACTGGATCAAGATCGAGGTCATCTCCGACAGCCGCTATCTCTTGCCCGACGGGTACGCCACGGCCAAGGCCACGGAAATCCTGGCCGGGGAGGGCTTTGTCGTCCTGCCGTACATGAACCCGGACCTGTACGTGGCCCGGTCCCTGGTCAGCGCCGGCGCGGCCGCGGTCATGCCGCTCGGCGCACCCATCGGCACCAACCGGGGCCTGCGGACCGAAGAAATGATCCGCATCCTGATCGACGAAATCCCCCTGCCCATCATTGTCGACGCCGGCATCGGCACGCCGAGCCAAGCCTGTCAGGCCATGGAAATGGGGGCCGCGGCCTGCCTGGTCAACACGGCCATCGCCACGGCCGGGGACCCGGTGCTCATGGGCCGGGCCTTTGGCCGGGCCGTGGCTGCCGGGCGCGAGGCCTGGCTGGCCGGACCCGGCGCGGTCTCGAACCGGGCCCGGGCCTCCTCTCCCCTGACCGGATTTCTGGATCAGCCGGAGGACCCGTCATGACTGTTCTCGACCTTGTCACCGGGTTTGACCGCGACCAGTTCCAGCGCGGGCTGGCCACCGTGCGCCCGGCCCAGGTCCTTGGCGCTCTGTGCCGGGAGCGACTGCGGGCAGGAGACTTTCAGGCCCTGCTGTCACCGGTCGCGGACCACCATCTGGAGCGTCTGGCCGAGCGGGCCAGAGATCTGACGATGCGACATTTCGGCCGCACGGTCAGCCTCTTCACCCCGCTCTACCTGTCCAACCACTGCACCAACCGCTGCCGCTACTGCGGCTTCGGAGCCGGCAACGCCATCACGCGCTCCCGTTTGACCCTGGATCAGGTCAGGGCCGAGGGCGAGGCCATCCGGGCCACGGGCCTGCGTCAGATCCTGCTTTTGACCGGCGAGGCCCCGCAGCTGGCCGGTGTGGACTATCTGGAGGAATGCGCTGGGGTTTTGCGGCCGCTTTTTCCGTCCATGGCCATCGAGGTTTTTCCCATGGCCACGAGCGACTACCGGCGGCTGGTCCGGGCCGGAGTGGACGGGCTGACCGTGTTCCAGGAAACCTATGACCCGGCTCTCTACGCCGAACTGCACCCGGCCGGACCCAAGCGCGACTTTGCCTGGCGGCTGGACGCCCCCCGGCGCGGGGCCGAGGCCGGTCTGCGCGTGATCAATATCGGCGCCCTGCTCGGCCTGGCCGACTGGCGGGAGGAGATCTACCTGACCGGCCTGCACGCGGCCTGGCTCCTGGAGCGCCATCCCGAGGTCGATGTGGCCGTGTCCCTGCCGCGCATGCGACCCCACGCCGGCGGGTTTGCCCCGGCCCATCCCGTCTCGGACCGCGAACTGGTCCAGGCCATGACCGCCCTGCGCATCTTTCTGCCCCGGCTGTCCATCACCATCTCGACCCGCGAGCGGCCGCAACTGCGCGACCATCTCCTGCCCCTCGGCGTGACGCGCATGTCGGCCGGAGTCAGCACGGCCGTGGGCGGCCACGCCACACCCGGCGGCGACGGCCAGTTCGAGATTTCCGACCCGCGCAGCGTGAAGGAAATGGAGGCCATGCTCCGGCAACAGGGCTACCAGCCCGTGTTCAAAGACTGGGAACCCCTGGAGGCCAGCGCATGAACTCTTTTGAGCAGGGTTTGACCCGCTACCTGGACCGGGGATGGCTGGACTTTGCCCGGACCGTGCGCATCGGCGTCATCGGCGCGGGCGGCCTGGGGTCCAACGCGCTCATGCATCTGGTGCGGTCGGGATTTGCCGATCTGATCGTGGCTGATCCCGATCTGGTCGAGGCGTCCAACCTGAACCGCCAGTGCTTCTTCGCCCACCAGATCGGACAGCCCAAGGTCCTGGCCCTGGCCGAAAACCTGCGGGCCGTGAACCCCGCAGTCCAGGTCGAGACCCATGTCCGTTGCCTGGACAAAGATGATCTGACGGACCTCTTTGCCCCTTGCCGGGCCGTGATCGAAGCCGTGGACGAGGCCCGGACCAAAAAGCTGGTGGCCGAGACCCTGCCCGCACCAAACCGCCTGGTGGTCTGCGCCTCGGGCCTGGGCGGAGCGGGCCGGGCCGGGCACATGCAGGTCCGCTGGCTCGGACCCAATCTGGCCGTGGTCGGCGACATGGCCACCACCTGCGGCACCCAGGCTCCGCCCCTGTCGCCGGGCGTGGGCATGGCCGCAGCCATGCAGGCCGACGTGGTCCTGCATCATTTTCTGAACATCTACACAGGAGACCTCTCATGACCGGACGCAACCTCGTGACCACATTGATCCGAAGCGGCGGCATCTACGGCCTGACCGCTGAAAAATTCTCCCTTGGCCGCTCCAACACAGCCGTGGTCCAGGCCATGCTCGACGCGGGCATCCGCATTGTGCAGTATCGGGAGAAAACAAAAAAGATGGGCATAAAGCTGGAGGAATGCCGACAGCTGCGCCTCATGACGGCCAGGGCCGGGGCAGCCCTGATCATCAACGACGACATTGATTTGGCCCTGCTGGTCGGAGCCGACGGCGTCCATGTCGGCCAGGAGGATCTGCCCGTGGCCGAGGTCCGTCGACTGGTGGGCGCGAATGTGGCCATCGGCCTGTCGACCCATGCTCCGGCCGAGGCCCTGGCCGCGCGAGAGCTTGGCGCGGACTACATCGGGGTCGGCCCGATCTTTGCCACCCAGACCAAGGACGATGTCTGCGCTCCGGTCGGACTGACCTACCTGGATTTCGTCGCCCGGGAAAACCCTCTGCCCTTTGTGGCCATCGGCGGCATCAAAAAGCACAATCTGGCCGAAGTCCTGCGACACGGGGCCCGGTGCGTGGCCATGGTCACGGAAATTGTCGGAGCCGAAGACATTGCCGCCACGGTCGGAGGTCTGCAGCGCATCCTCGGTCAGCACTAAGTTCATGTATCATCGACACAGCCGGTATCCTTGATCTGGACTGCCCACGCCACGCCCGGCGTGCTAGCTGCCGCTTCGAACGCGGACGCTCATCGTCGCTGCTCAGCCTCTCCTGATAGAGCCCCACTGGTAACCTGTCGAACTGTCGATGGATATGGAAAGAGCCTTTATCGCAAAGTCACACCACTAAACTCCGAAGCGAGCAGACAATGCTACCGCTTCGGGGCGATAACCGATCTACCCAAAATAAAGTCGGGCGAGACATCACGAGGACATCCGACCCGGCTGCACGACACGCTGGTCAAGATGGCGGCGACCGCAAAGACCGCCGCCGGAACGCTAAAGATCGACATTTTCCTCGGGAATGGCCTTCTTGTCCCCAGTTTTGCTGATATAAAGTTTCCCCCAACCGCCTCCCAGGACCATTGGCTGATGAAAGGTGACGATGCGGAAAAAATAAGTACCGTCGCTGTCCTTGGCGGCCACTGCGGCGGCGATATGCCGGGATTCCACAGGGCTGTTGCCCCCGGACACGCGGTTGATCCACCAATCCTTGTCGATGATGACCAGCCGGCGCACCGCCGGCCAACCAGCATCCCGCAACAAAGCCATCATCTCCTTTTCCAGAGCAAGGCTGGTCATGCCCGGTTTGGGCATCTTCTGCTCCTTGTCACCCCCTTTTTTGATGTCGGTGAGGAGAGAAGCGTAGTCTGAAAAGTTCTGGCCACTTATGTTGAATTCTCCGGCGGCGTAAACATCGCCGTAGGCCTTAACTTCAAGCCTAAAAGTATGGGTCCCGGGAGTCAGCTCGCTGAGAAACTTGGTAAACATCTCGGGACCAAAGCGCAGGCCGTCTTTTTCGGGAAAGACAATATCGCGATCGGCATAGTTGGTCATCCCCGCCGGATCGGGAGCGATGTCGATAATGAAATAGTCAAGGGCGAGAAGGTCCGGCCGCTTCAGGGTGACCATGCGATATATTTTCTCCTTCCCGTCAATTATCACATACATTATCAAGTAATTACTCGACTTGAGTATTTCCTTCCACGGTTTGGCCGCCTTGAGCATGCCGTAGATACGGTCCCCGGCGACAAACGAGGTGACGCCGGGAGGCGGCGTGGCCGGGTTGATCGGTTCCTTGGCAAAGATTGTACCGCCTTGATTTGACTGCCCCGCAGCAACGGCCGTTGCCGCAGACGGAACGGCAACCATGGCCGTCCCCTCCTCCTCGACCGCCGCCCCCCCTTTTACGACCTTGCCGACATCGTCGACCACCGCGCCAAGATCAAAGGCAAGTCCGGATGTTGACAGTAACAATACCAGGAGCACCATCCCCGCCAAACTCTGACCAATTTGGAAAAAACTCGTTTGCCTCACGGTTGTTCCTCCTCGTCTGATGTAATGATTTTGCGGGCAGCACAACCACCCGGCTTTATCTACTCATAAATACATTAAGTATACCAGAGAGAGGCCTCCAAGTAAACCACTCCCAACAAGCAAACAGGTCAATATCCCCAGCTATGATCGATCGGTAAGACTTGAGGGATAAGTTGAGCTCGTTGGTTCGCGTCGATATATATCCCGGTAGCGAGGGGGAGTCTGCGGCGCAGGCACAAAAGGGGCCTTCTGTCGTTTCTTTCGGACACATCCCATCTCCTTGAGAGCCTTGCTGACCGTCGTACCACTGACCCTCTTGCCTTGCGCCTCCAGCAGACGCCCCAATTCGACCATCGGTGTTCCAGGTTGGCGCAAAACCTGGCCACGCAGCAAAGCGTAGTACTTCTCATCAAGCAAAGGCTTACGCCGTCGCCGCTTTGGTTCTTTCTGCTGATTCCCTTTGTTTTGACGGAAAGCGGTTTGCTGGCGCACGACCACGCTCTGGCCAAGGGTGTATTCACGCTGGGCGTCCTGGTGATGGCGCTCGCGCTGGTCTGGAGTGGGATTGAAATCTGGAGGCAATACCGGGAGCTGCGGAAAATGTGAAAGAGGCGCTGGGCGAAACATGACCGAAATGCGGAAGCGTTCCTTGCAAACCGGAATCATTCGCGGCCCTGATTTATCGCTTTGGCGGATTTACGCTTCCCGAGGCCATCAGCCTGGACTCTCTGATACAACGACTTTCGACGTCTGCTACTTCACAGCGCACTCATTGTCGAACGAGCTGCTGAAGTCCGTATCAGAGGCTGAGGCAACACTTGAACCTCTTCCCAAATATCTTGTCGTCACTTTCGGTCGAAATAACAAACATATTCACTGACTCTGCCTATCTATGACGACAGCAAACGTTCTGAAAGTCGATACCGAGGGGGATTCAGACGTAATTCAATTGCCATCCTTGCGAGATTTGATCTGCTGGAAGCCAATCCTGAAGAGATTGAAAAAGCGCTGCTTCAACATCCGAGAGCATCACACAGGACACTATCGCGTTTCCAGCGGGACTGAGAGCAACAATCCTCAATGTCAATGTTGTTATACAGGGCGATAAGCACTGTCTAAAAAAGTGAGTCTTCATCCAAGACATTTGGCAGGGTCTTTTGCGTCAGGATGGCGATGTCATGCAGGGTCTTCCCCCGGTCCTGAGCCAGTTGCTTCCACTTCTTCTTTTCTTTCTTCACGGCTTCAATGGTCTGCAACAGGTCTTGAATAGTATGGGCCGGGTATCCGTATTTGGCATGCTTTCCTTTGCGCAGTTCTTCGTCATTGCGTTCTTTGAGTGCCCGCAACTGGCTGGAGGAAAGAATCATTTCATCCGCTCGCGGCTCGAATCTGATCCATGTCCGTCAGGCCCTGCAGCATCTTCAGTATACCGTCCTGCTTAAGCGTGAGCATGCCCTCGGAAACGGCCTGAGCCCGGATCTCTTCCGTCGGCTTACGTCGCTTGATCAGAACTTTGAGACCAGACGTATTGATCATCAACTCATGCACGCCCACCCGTCCTTTATAGCCGCCAACACACTGGGCGCAGCCGACCTTTTGGTACAAGACGGGCTTCTGCAGAAACTCACGAGCATGCGTCTCCCAGTTCGCCCCAAACTCCATGGCCAATTCCGACAACTCATTGGCATCAGGCGTGTATGCCTTCTTGCAGTTTCCGCACAGCGTTTTCACCAATCGCTGGGCCAGCACTCCCAAGAGGGAATCGGCAAAGTTGAATGGATCCAGATCCATGTCCAGCAGGCGGGTCACGGTTTCCGGCGCGGAATTGGTGTGCAGGGTAGACAGGACCAGGTGTCCGGTCAGCGATGATTCCACACCGATATGGGCGGTTTCCTTGTCACGCATTTCACCGATCATGATCACATCGGGGTCGGCGCGCAAAAAAGACCGCAGGGCCGACGCAAAAGTCAGACCGATTTTGGGATTAACCTGAACCTGCCGCAATCCCTCCTGGGTGATTTCCACCGGGTCCTCAGCTGTCCAGATCTTGCGCTCCGGGGTGTTGATATAGCTCACCGCTGAATGCAGGGTCGTCGTCTTGCCCGAACCGGTCGGTCCCACAACCAACAGCAACCCGTAGGGCTTGTAAATGAGCCGCTCAAAAGCTGTCTTGTTCCGAGGCAAGAGCCCCAGCTTGTCAAGCGGCAAAGGCTTGCCCGACGCCAGCACACGCAATACCACGTCTTCCATGCCTTCCAGGGTGGGGATGGTCGCCATGCGATATTCCACAATCCTGTTCTGACCCGGCAGTTTGATCTTGATCTTGCCGTCCTGCGGCAGGCGGCGTTCCGCAATATCCAGACTGGCCATGATCTTCAGACGTGAAACAAGCGGCTTGGCCAGCGGCAAGCGGACCTTACGAAACTCGAAACAGGTTCCGTCCAGTCGAAAACGAAACAAACAGTACTTGGAGTACGGGTTGGGTTCGATATGGATGTCGGACACATTCTTGCGCCAGGCCTCGACGAGCAGGGCATTGACCATGCGCACCACTTCGCTGTCCTGATCGCTCAGTTCGTCCTCTGCATCGTCCCCGGCGACTTGGATGTCCCCACTCTCCACATCCTCGTCAAAGGCTGCTGCCAGGTCCTCTCCACCGCTGAACTGCTTGAAAAAATGATCGATGAACTGCTCTATGTCCGCAGCCAGGGTGACCTTGGCCTCGACACTTGAGGTGCCGTAGATGAATCGAATTTCATCCAACCGCCCAAGGTCAAAAGGATTGGTCATCAGCACGACGATGGTGTTGCCCTCTTGGGAATAGGGAATCCAGCCGTAACGTCTCAGGAAATCCGGATCCAAACGGCGCTTTTCGAACAACTCGAAGGGCGGTTCTTTGGCCGGAGAAAAGGAGATGAATTCCGTATTGTAAAAACGGGCGAGACTTTCGCCGAGATCGGCCTTGGAGATTTTGTACTCGGTCATGAGCACGCTGTCGGGATCCTGGATATCCCCGGACAGCACGCGGGCCAACTGGTCCGAGGTGACCAGACCGCGGTCCAGAAGCAGGGAGTAGCGGCTGCCGCTGGAAGCTGCCGGGCGAGGAGCGAGGGCAGCGATACGCTGTTCTATGCCGGGAAATTTGGGATCAAGACCGCGGACCTTCTCAAAAATCGTCCGCGCCTCAGCGTGATCATTTTGGTGCTGATAAATCAGACCGGCCCGAAAATACAGTTTGGCCGCGACTTTGGCCGGATAGTCGTTTTCGCTGAGGACCCGCAAGGTCATCTCGGCCTGCTCCTGAACCTGGCCGAGCTTGTTCAAACTGTCGAGCATCAGCCGGATCATGTCATAGCCGCGCAACCCCTGGTTGTACCCGGCCTTGCAGATATCCAGCACCCCGGCGTAGTCGTCTTTGGCAAACAGGCCCCACGCTTTGGACAGGATTTGGTCCTCGGTCAGAGGAGTTTCCATGCTCTTCGCTCTCGGATTGATCTGACGGGCGGCCTATCTGGCCGCCCGTCACGATTATTTCTGCAACCAGGCCATCATGCCGCGCAAGTTGTCGCCAACCTGCTCCACTTGGTGTTCATGGCTGAGCCGCCTTTTGGCCAGGAACGAAGGCAGGCCGGCCTTGTTTTCCAGAATCCAGTCGCGGGCAAAGGTGCCGTTCTGGATTTCTTCCAGCACCTGCTGCATGGCCTTGCGAGACTCCTCGTTGATGACCCGGGGTCCGGTCACGTAGTCGCCATACTCAGCGGTATCGCTGATGGAATAGTGCATTTTCTTGAACCCGCCCTCGTAAAGCAGATCCACAATGAGTTTGAGTTCGTGCATGCATTCAAAAAAAGCGATTTCAGGCTGATATCCGGCCTTGACCAGGGTGTCGAAACCGGCCCGGATCAATTCGCTGACACCGCCGCACAGCACGGCCTGCTCTCCGAAAAGATCTGTCTCGGTCTCTTCACGGAAAGTGGTTTCCAGAACGCCGGACCGGGTGCCGCCGACGCCGGCGGCATAGGCCAAAGCCTTGGCCAAGGCCTGGCCGCTGGCATCCTGATGCACGGCGACCAGACAGGGCACTCCGCCGCCCTTTTCAAATTCGCGACGGACCAGATGACCGGGCCCCTTGGGCGCGATCATCACCACGTCCACATCCTTGGGCGGGACAATCTGGTTGTAATGAATGTTGAATCCATGTCCGAAAACCAGAGTCTTGCCCGCCGCCAGATTGGGCAGGATCTCCTCCTGGTAAACCTTGGGCTGATACTGGTCCTGAACCAGAATCTGAATCAGGTCGGCTTTCTTGGCCGCCTCGGCCGCACTGACCGGCTCAAAACCATGCTCGCGGGCCAACTGCCAGTTGGGTCCGCCGGGACGCTGGCCGATGATGACCTGCACGCCGGAGTCACGCAGATTCTGGGCATGGGCATGCCCCTGACTCCCGTACCCGATAATGGCCACAACCTTGTCCTTGAGTATATTCAGATCAGCGTCCTTGTCATAATAAACTTTCATAGATTCTCCTTATCACGTAAAAAATCATGCCCCACGGCGAGGCATTCCCCAGCCAATGAAAATCAGTCGGCCAGCTGCATGCTGCGGCGCATGGCCACGGTTCCGGCCCGGACGAACTCCTTGACTCCGAACCGTTGCAGCAACGCCACCACCGCCTTGATCTTGTTCTGATCACCGGTCAGTTCAAGTGTCAGCTCGTCAGGGCTGACGTCAACGACCTTGCATCTGAAAATATCCGCAATCCTCAGCACCTCGGCCCGCTTGGAGTCTTCAGCGCCGACCTTCATCAGCACCATTTCTCGCTCCACCGCCTGCTGATGGGTCAGATCGACAACCTTGATCACGGTGATGAGCTTGTGCAGCTGCTTCATGATCTGCTCGATGATCTGCTCATCACCGCTGGTGCATATGGTGATGTGCGACACACCCGGTTCCAGAGTCGGTCCGACGTTCAACGATTCGATGTTGAACCCCCGTCCGCTGAAAAGACCGGCCACCCGTGACAGAACTCCAGGTTCATTCTCGACCAAAATGGATAAGACATGTCTCATGGCAGCCTCCTAAACCAGCAGCATTTCGGATAATGCGGCGCCCGCCGGAACCATGGGCGCAACATTTTCCTCGGGTTCCACTCGCACATCAACGATAACAGGGCCGGGATGGGCAAAGGCGGCCTTGAGCGTTTCTTCCAGATCCTCCGCCTTCTCCACCAAGAACCCCTCTGCGCCGTAGGCCTTGGCCAGGGCGACAAAATCAGGATTGGTGTGCAGACAGGTCGCACAGTAGTTCTTCTTGTAAAAAAGTTCCTGCCACTGACGGACCATGCCGAGATATCCGTTGTTCAGGATGACGATCTTGACCGGCACCTGATAGCTGACCGCAGTGGCCAGCTCCTGAATGTTCATCTGAATGGAACCGTCACCGGCGATATCCACGACCAGCTTGTCCGGAAAGGCAAACTGCGCCCCGATGGCGGCCGGAAAGCCATAGCCCATGGTCCCAAGGCCGCCCGAGGTCAAAAGGGTGCGCGGTTTGCGATAGGTGTAGAACTGCGCGGCCCACATCTGGTTCTGTCCCACTTCCGTGGAGATGATGGCCTCGCCGCCGGACAGCTCATGAATTTTCTCCACCACCCATTGGGGTTTGATGCGCCCTCCATTTTTGGCGTAGCCCAGCGGATGGGCCGCCTTCATCTCGGTCAGCGATGCGTTCCAGGCTTCATGCTTGGCCTGCCAGTCCACGCCGGACAGCTTTTGGATTTCTTCGCACAGCCCCGTCAGTCCTGGCCCGCAGTCCGCAACAATAGGAACATCCACGACCACATTCTTGCTGATGGACGTGGGATCGATGTCGATATGGATGATCTTGGCCCCGGCGGCAAAGGCGTTAACCCGTCCCGTGACTCGGTCATCAAATCTCGCCCCGACGGAAATGAGCAGATCGCAGTTGTTGATGGCCATGTTGGCGGTATAGGTACCGTGCATGCCGAGCATGCCGAGCCACTGCCGATGATCGCCGGGAAAGGCGCCCAGTCCCATGAGCGTTGTGGTCACGGGCAGGTGAAATTTTTCAGCCAGAGCGGTCAGCTCACCGGCGCTGTTCGAGGACACCACGCCGCCACCGGCGTAGATCACCGGTCGGCTGCACTGGGCGATGAGCTCGGCCGCCTTGCGCAACTGCTTGCGGTTGGGGCTGACATTTGGATTGTAACTGCGGATGCTGATGGTTTCGGGATAGACGAATTCAGTGGTCGCGTTGACCACATTCTTGGGCAGATCAATGAGGACAGGCCCCGGCCTGCCTGTCCTGGCGATGTAAAAAGCCTGCTTGATGGTCACGGCAAGATCCGCGACGTTTTTTACCAGATAGTTGTGCTTGGTGCAGGGCCGGGTAATGCCGACGATATCAGCTTCCTGAAAGGCGTCATTGCCGATCAGATGCGTCGGCACCTGTCCCGTGATCACAACCATCGGGATGGAATCCATATACGCAGTGGCAATTCCGGTTACGGTGTTGGTCGCACCGGGGCCGGAAGTGACCAGACATACGCCCACCTTGCCCGAGGCCCTGGCGAATCCGTCGGCCGCATGCACGGCGGCCTGTTCATGACGAACCAGAATATGCTTGATCGGATGTTTGGGGAGTTCGTCATAAATGTCGATGACCGCACCGCCGGGAAAACCGAAGATAAGGTCCACCCCTTCCCGCTTCAAGCATTCCATCAAAATCTGGGCACCGGTGAGCACCATGGCTTCCTATCCCTCCTGCTTTTTGTATTTTTCGAGCAAAGCATGAATCCGGGTTTTTCCGGCCAGCTTCTTCTTCTTGTACTCCTTCACTTCCAACTCTTCCGCAGGAGAAAGCACGGCCTTGCCGGAATAACGACCCAGAATTTTTTCAAATCCCACATGTTCTTCCCACAGAGCCTTGAGTTCCTCGTCGTTGCTCAGATTGGCCGCAATCAGTTCGAGGTCTTGCTGTTCCATAGGATCTCTCCTTAGCGTTATGGTTTGCCTTAATCCCGAAGGGAAAACATTTTCCAATCAGGTTCTTCCTTGGTGTGCAGGAGCACTTTTTTTTGCCGGGATCCATGCCCGGACTCCAGGGTCACCTGCTGCATCTTGAGGCCGGACAATCTGGCCACAAATTCGATCAACGCTTTGTTGGCCCTGTTGTCAACCGCCGGAGCCTGCAGGCGGATTTTCAGACACCCGCCATGTTCTCCCGCCAGTTCCGTTGCCTTGGCCCCGGGCTGGACCCAAACCGACAGACGCCAGCCGTCTTTACCCTGGGACGCAAACCCGGGACGCAGGACGGCCGCATTCATCAGAACATCATCTGCGACATCAGACGGGCCATGAAAACTTGCACGAACTTGATGCCCAGAACAACGAGAAAAGGTGAGAAATCAATGCCGCTGACATAGGTGAACGGGAGCCATTTGCGGATACGATAAAAGACCGGTTCGGTCAGGGTTCTGATTCCACGGACAATGGGGTTGTACGGGTCAGGATTGATCCAGGACATGACCACCGCGGCAATCACAATCCAGAAGTACAGAGACAGAACACTGTCCACAACATAGTAGATCGCCGCAAAAAGACTCGAAAACACAGGCATATATTCTCCTTCAAAGCCGAGCCGCCAACTTTCGCCCGGCTCTAATCGATTATTTCGCAAAAACCCTTCTCAAACCATTGCCGCAGTTCATGAAAACTGTCCACCTGGAGTTGGGCGGTCAAATTCGGGTTGCGGTAAGCCCAGAACGGCACACCGGCCCGCATGGTCGTTTCCTGATCCACCGCCGAATCGCCAAGATAGGCGAGACAGTCCACGGGCAGCCCCCAGGCCCGGACAATATGCAGCAAGCCCTCCGGGTCGGGCTTTGGCCTGGCCACCTTTGCCGCGGTCATGACGGGTTCAAAAAAGCGGCTCAGTTCAAACCGCTCCAGCACCAATTCCATGGAATTTTTGCGATTGGTGTTGATGGCCATGCGCACGCCCTGACTCTCCAGCCTGTCCAGCAAGGCCAGAAGGCCGGGCTCCGGGACCATGCGATCAATGAAGTCGTTATAGGTCATGTGGCCCTGGACCTTGATGGCCTGCGGCATGAGCTCGGCCGGAATAATCCGCGCCAGGGATGCGTCCACCGTGTGCATGAACGCATACTCCTCTTCTTCCCGATTCATGGGCTCAAGACCCAGGGCGCTTCGGATATGGTTGTAGTAGTGACGATTGACATCGCGGGAATCAAACAGGACCCCGTCACAGTCAAAAATCACCCCCCGAATACGGCGCAAATCAAAAAGCCGGGGAACAGCCGTGGTCATGACTAGTTCATGGCCTCCGGAAAATACTGTCCCGCCAGCTCGCGCAGCTTGAATTTCTGAATCTTGCCGCTGGCCGTCATGGGGTATTCGTCAAGAAAGGCTATATATTTCGGAATTTTGTATCGAGAGATCTGACCACGGCAAAAATCGCGGACATCTTCAGCCGTAAGGTCGAACCCTTCCTTGGGAATGACAAACGCTCCCACTTCCTCGCCGTACTTGCGACTGGGAACTCCGACGACCTGCACATCCTTGATCCCTTCCATGCGGTACAAAAACTCTTCGATTTCGCGCGGATAGACATTCTCTCCGCCCCGGATGATCATGTCTTTGAGCCGACCGGTTATACTCAGGTAGCCTGCCTCGTCCATGACGCCGAGATCCCCCGAATGCATCCATCCATCGGGATCAATGGCCTGAGCCGTGGCGTCGGAGTTGTTGTAGTATCCCTTCATGACGTTGTAGCCGCGGCAGCAGACCTCGCCCTGCACGCCGGGAGGAACGGTCTCGCCCGTTTCCGGATCAACCACGCGAACCTCGATCTCCGGCATGGCGCGGCCCACGGTGCGGGTACGCTGCTCGATAGTGTCGTTGACCCTGGTCTGGGTCATGACCGGAGATGTCTCGGTCAGGCCATAGCAGATGGTGATGTCTTTCATGTGCATGACATCCATGACCTTTTCCATCACCGGCACCGGGCAGGGCGAGCCGGCCATGATACCCGTGCGCAGGGAGGACAGGTCGTAGCGGGAAAAGGAGCGGTGTTCGAGCACGGCGATGAACATGGTCGGTACGCCGTACAGGGCCGTGCACTTTTCTTCTTCCACCGCCGCCAGAACCTGCAACGGATTGAACCCTTCCAGAATGACCAGGGTCGCGGCATGGCTGACCGCAGCCAGCACACCGAGCACGCAGCCAAAACAATGGAAAAGAGGAACCGGCAGACAGACCCGGTCCTTGTGGGTGAAAAGCTGATTCTCACCGATCCAAAAACCGTTGTTGCCGATGTTGTAGTGGGTCAGCATGACCCCTTTGGGAAAACCCGTGGTTCCGGAAGTGTACTGCATGTTGACCACGTCGTGCGGGTCAAGACTCTTCTGCCGCAAACGGTAGTCTTCCTCGGAAACGACCCGACTCAGGGCCAGCAGCTCGGGCATGGAATACATGCCGCGATGCTTTTCCTGACCCAGAAAAAAAATCCGTTTCAAATCGGGAAACGTATCGCTGCGCAGATATCCGCGCTCCTGGGTCTTGAGTTCCGGCACCAGGTCATAGACGGTCTGGACATAGTCCGTATCCCGGAAAGAATCGATGAGCAGCAGATTCTCGCACTCGGACTGCTTGAGCAGATATTCGAGCTCGGCCTTCTTGTAGAACGTGTTGACCGTGAGCAGCACCGCGCCGATTTTGGCCGTTGCGAACTGAAAT
The DNA here is from genome assembly GCA_964651415.1 of uncultured Desulfovibrionaceae bacterium. GTDB lineage: Bacteria > Desulfobacterota > Desulfovibrionia > Desulfovibrionales > Desulfomicrobiaceae > Desulfomicrobium. The sequence continues at coordinate 37,760 of CAZYZA010000008.1, read as the reverse complement.
GCCACCCAATACGGGACATTGGTCGCCCAGATGGCCACCTTTTCCCCTTTTTCCACGCCCAGGGCCATGAGCCCCTTGGCCAGATTGTCGACCAGTTCTCCGAATTCCCGGTACGTCAACCGAAAATCGCGGTCCACATAGACCACGGCTTCATTATCCGGATGCTGCATGATGGCCTCATCCAGCATCTGGCCCAGAGTGATTTCTCGCAATGCAGGCTTGTCCATGACTACCCCTTTTTCAAGACCGGATTATTCCGGGAAATACAGCACCGCATAAATGGAGGCCGGAGAATCGCCGCTGCAGGCCACGTGATGCGGAACAATGGAATTGAGATAAATGGAATCGCCCTTGGCCAAAGTCAGAACATCGCCGCCGTAGGTGATCTCGATGGCACCGTCCTGGACCACGATGAATTCCTCGCCTTCATGGCTGGACAATTTTCGCTCGCCACAGCTCACGGGCATCAGTTCGACAAAAAAAGGCTCCATGCGTCGGTCGTTCTTGCCCTTGCCCAGAGAATAGAACTTCATGTCCACGGGGCACCCCTGGCCACTCAGCATGCGCAGCCCTTCTTCGCGTTCTCCGAGGCGCACGATCAGAGGGTCCTGCCCCAGTTCGTCGTCCAGAAAGGTGCCCAGACGCACGCCCAGCCCCCGGGCAACCTTGAGCAGCGGACCCAGGGAGGGATATACGGAGTCCTCTTCCAGAGACTTGAGGAATTCCTGATCAAGGCCGGTACGCTGGGCCAGCTGCTCCAACGTGATTTCGTTCATCTCCCGGAATCGCCTGATGCGAAAACCGAGTTTTTCCTTGCTCATACGTCATTCTCACTGGTTGAATGGTTCAAAGGATAGGCAGCTATCGTCAGAGGCGAATCGATGTCCGGCCGCACGCCGCAGATGCGTTCGGCTTCATCAGCCCCGAGCTGAGAGCAGATCAGTTCTCCGGCCTTGTCCGGACATGGTCCGAATTCCAGGCCCAGGGAACGCAACTCGCGAAGCACGTCGCCGTCGGAGACAAAAAGCATGACGTCTGCGGGCAAAAAGGGCAACAAGGACATGAGAACGTCGCGCCACGGCAGTTCCGCCGCTGCCCGGGGAAAAAGCGTCGGGTCCGCGCCGCCGGGCTCCGCGAAAGTCTCCTCGTCATCCACGCCCAGAATTTGCTGCAAACCGTCGCGAGCGTTTTCAAACCGCCCTTCCTGCTCGCAGATGCCCACGTATTGATCTTCACGAAACAGGGTCATGGCCAGCAGAATCTGAGCTTTTCTCCTCAAGTCCGACGGTTCGGGCTCCGCTGCGGCCGGCCCGCCGGTCAGCTGAGAGCGGATGTCCATGGTCGTGTCGGTAAAAAAATTATCCAGCCCGGCGGCATGATAAGCCCGCATATCCGACGATCGGGGAAAACGTTCGGCAAATTGCAGATAATCATGCAAAAGCGCCCGCACTTCCCGATTGTCGCACGGCAGGTCGGGGGAACGCCACCGCCGGCCGTCTCCGTCAACGGCCAGGCCCGGATCGAAAAAGACAATACCTTCCGGCAAGGGTCCGCGAGCCAGCTTGGGATGCAACCAGGGAAAATGCACGATCAGACCATTCATGAATACTCACTCCTTAAACACGTGTTCCCGTTCCAGAACAAACCTGCGGCACCGTCCGGGGCACACAGGCAGACGCAGCATGCACACTCCGTCCAGAAAATAACGACAGCCCATCTCGTCGTCTTCGGCCAGCATAAAATCCGGGCAATTCCAACCTGAATCCAATTCCTGCCGCATGCGACGCTCCCATGCCTGTCCCGCGTCGGCTGCAGATATGCCGAAAATCTCACCGAGGTCGACAAACGAATCAAAGCGCCCTTCCCATTCCCGCAGCACAAGGCAGGTGTGATGCGGATCCAAGCCCGGATTGACCGACTCGGCATGAAGGCAGTGGCCTGCAACCCAGTACCGACAGCCCGTACCAGGCAGCGGCAATGGAGGTTTCACCAATCCCCCCGCAGCCGGCAACCCCACCGGCGCAGGCCGAGCCTATTCGAAGAATACATTCCATCCCTCCGAAAACCAAGGATTTTCTTCTTCTGTCAGGAGTTGACCTGCCTGGAACGCTATGTGTATATGAGGCCCAATCATTCCCCAGGAGGCAGACATGTTTGGCATTGGTATCCCAGAGCTTCTTATTATCTTGGTCATCGTCCTGATTATTTTTGGGGCCAACAAGTTGCCTGAAATCGGTTCAGGTATGGGTCGAGCCATCAAAAACTTCAAGAAGGCCACCACTGAACCCGAAGAAATCGACGTGACTCCCAAATCCGAAACAAAGGATACAGCGGACAAAGACAAAAAAGAATAAATGCGGACCCTGCACGAGAAAATCCCGGCCTGCCGGGATTTTCTATTTGAAGAGTCTAGCGCAGGTCCAGGACCAGCCCCTGCGCGGCAGCCGCCTCTTTGAGCCGACGCTCCAATGCGTTTCGGGTGGACGTCTGAATCCGCCACATTCCGACCATGCCGGTTGCGTCCATCTCCACCGTGACCAGGGCTTTTTGCGTGACTTCCGCATGCCACGAGTCCATCAGGCGATCAAATTCCATGGGTCCCTGGCTCGACAGCCATCCCGAGACCCGCACCACAACTCCCGGCCCGCCGGACATCCCGGCGACCGTGCGGTTGAAATACATCTTCCAGACGCTCAGCCAGACCTCGTCCAGGGATTTTGCCGTGTGGCTATAGCTCCACTCTCCGCTGGACAGCACGCCCGTCCAATCTCCGAACTGCGACAGGGCCAGAACCGGCAGTTCCTCCCCTCCCACCGCCACAGGCTGCAGACCGGACATTTCCTGTAACGCGCCCAGCCTCTTGGTGCGCGACGGTTCAACACCGGTCAGACGCAGAACATAGGATTGCGGCGACGTAGCCGTGAACAGCACACCCAGTTCGCGCAGACGCTGACGGACCAGGTCCGAATGCATGCGGACATCCAGAACCCGGCCTTCCACCGTGGCGTTGTCCTCGACCGCAGCCTCGCTGTAACCGAGAACAAAACTGCCCCGCTCAGGAGCAAGGGCTGTCACAACCAGATCCAGGCGCGACGGGGTGAGCGGCGTGGAGACAAGACTCTGGATCTCTTGTGCCAGGGCCAGATCAAAAGCCTGTTCCAGCAACACCTCCCCTGTTTCCGCCACCGGCAGGGCCACCCGATGACTCGCCCATCCCGAGCCGACACAGACCAGCAACGCCAAGACCGTCAGAACGGCTTTCATCATACCCCTCTCCTTCCCGATTCGCATATCCGGCCCGCAACACTGACGCAACCCGACTCAACCGGGCCGCAGCTCTCAACACCCCACAAAACGTCTGGCCCTCTCGATCATGCCCGCCACGTCGTCCGCACCATGCCAGCAAATGTCCTTTTCCTTGCGAAACCACGTCATCTGACGTTTGGCATAGGCCCGAGTACCGCGCAACCACTCCTGACAGGCGGTGTCCAGCTCCTGCCCGTCGAGCAGTACCGACAACAGTTCCGGACATCCGATGCCCGAAAAACCCGGAGCCGTCCGCTCCGGACACAGACGATACGCGTCTCGCACCTCATCCAGGGCCCCGGCCTGAAGCATGTGCCGGATGCGCGCCTCAAGCCTGGGCGTCAGCGCCGGCAGACTCGCCTCCAGTCCGATCTTCAGCGCCCGCAGGCCAAGAGGTCGCGGGGTCTGACCGTGCCACCAGGTCAAAGTCCGTCCCGTGGCCGCAAACACCTCCAGCGCCCGACAGATCCGCTGCGGGTCGTTCGGATGAATCTTGGCCGCGTAATGCGGATCAATGCCCTGCAGCCGGGCGTAAAGCAGCTGCGAACCGACTGCTTCGCACTCGCCGACAATCCGCCTGCGGACATCGGCATCAATGTCCGGAATGGGCGCCAGTCCTTCCAGCACGCTTTTCAGGTACAGTCCCGTACCGCCGACCAGAATGGGCACAAGCCCCTGGTCCCGGTATTTTCCGGCGCTGGCCAGGATATCGGCGGCGAACGAACCGGCCCGCACCGGCACAGACACAGGCAGGTGGCCATAGAGATCATGCGGGCAGACAGCCCGTTCCTCGGCCGTGGGCTGAGCCGTGACCACGGCCAGCCCGGCGTAAACCTGACGGGAGTCAAAATTGACCACCCCGCCGCCCAAGGACCGGGCCAGCGCCAGAGCGGCCGCGGTCTTGCCCGTGCCCGTGGCTCCGACGACGCAGACAAGGGTCAATGGCGAGGTCATGGGCGGGCGGGCTCCCCGGCCGACAGTTCCTGCCGCCGCTCCGCCAGTCGCCGTGCGACACAATCCTGAATGGACTCAGGAACCAACCCGTCAATGGAACCGCCCAGCTTGGCGACGTCCTTGATGATGGTCGAACTGATGTACAGCCAGCGGTAATCGGTCATCATGAACACCGTGTGAATGCTCGGCTTCAGCTTCCGATTCATGAGCGCCATCTGAAATTCATACTCGAAGTCAGAGACGGCGCGCAGGCCGCGCAAAATGGTGTTGGCTCCCTTGCTCGGCACGTACTCGACCAGCAGTCCGGAAAAACCCTCCACCTCAACCCGCAGTTGACCGCGAAAAACATCCCGGATCATGGCCACCCGCTCATCCAGGGTGAACAGGGGATTTTTGCCGGAATCCCTGGCCACGGCCACGACGACTTTGTCAAAAACCTCCAGCCCTCGACGCACCAGACTCAGATGCCCGTTGGTGAAAGGATCGAAGGTGCCGGGGTACACAGCGATGCGCTCGAGTTTGCGCGCCATATGCAGATCCTCGTCTGTCCATAAAGTTTATCTCGCACCAGATCGAGATCCGGATGCACGGGATTGTCCAGGGTCAAGCCGGCCTCGACTTCCACGCAAAGCAGTCCCTCCCGCGCCAACCCGCCCGACTCCAACAACAGTCGCAACGTCGGCACCAGGAGACCCTGTCCATAGGGAGGGTCAATGAAAACCAGATCAAAGCCGGCGCCTTCCCGTCGGGCCAGCCAGCGCAAGGCGTCGTTTTTGATCAGCACTCCCCGGGCGGAATCCACGCCCAGGGAATTCAGATTGGAACGGATCAGGGCCGCCGCCTTGGCCGCCTTTTCGACGAATACCGCCTGCAACGCCCCCCGACTCAAGGCCTCCAGGCCCAGAGATCCGCTGCCGGCAAAGATATCGGCAACCCGGACATCCGGCCAGACAACCCCCATGGATTCCAGCATGGAAAAAAGGGATTCCCGGACCTTGCCGGTGGCCGGGCGGTATCCCGGCCCTTCGGTGGTCCGAATCTGGCGACCGCGATACTGCCCGGCAATGATACGCACACCGAGCTCCTACTTGCCCTTCTTTTTCTGCTCGAACATGAGTTCGGACAAAATGGCCGTGAAGCGAGCGTTGATGTCGAGCAGATCGCCTCTGATCTCGACCTGGTTGGTCTGGCCCATGTGCTTGATGTATTCGATCCGCTCCTGCACCTGCCCCAATTTGGCCGTGGTTTCCTCCAGCAGATAGTCCCAGTCGATGCGTGGGGCGGCCAAGGTCGGATGCGAGGTGATCTCCACACGGCCGTCCTTCTCCAGCAAGCACTCGTCGAGGTAATCGGGGATGTGGACGTTAAACCCGAAACGCTCCCGGATCAGACCAGCCAGCACCTTTTGCCCCGAATGCTCACCGTGGATCAGGTAGACCCTCGTGTCGGGATTGCGAAAATGCGACAGCCAGTCCAGAATCTGCTGCTGACCGGCATGGCCTGAAAAACCGCCGATGGTGAAGATCTTCGCCTTGACCGACAGCTCCTCGCCGAGCAGCCGGACTGTCGCCGCGCCGTCGACAATGCGTCGGCCCGGCGTGCCCTCGGCCTGAAACCCGACAAAAACCACGGCTGCGCCCGGTTTCCAAATATTGTGCCGCAGATGGTGCTTGATCCGCCCGGCGTTGGCCATGCCGCTACCGGCAATGACCACGGCCGGCTCCTTGGTGCTGTTGATGGCCCGGGACTCGTCGGCGCTCAAGGTGTAGCGGAGGTTGGGCAGCTCCAGGGGATTCTCGCCTTTCTTGACCAGTTCCTTGGTCTGATGATCGTAGTAGTCCCAGTGACGACGAAATATCTCAGTGGCTTTGATGGCCAGCGGGCTGTCCACATAGATGGGCATGTCCTCCGGCAGTCGTCCTTCTTTGCGCAGCAGGTAAAACGAATAGAGCAGCTCCTGGGTGCGCTCCACCGCGAATGCCGGGATGATGACCTTTTCCCCCCGGTCGTAACAGTAACGCACGGCCTCGGCCAATTCGTCCCGACTCTGGCTTTCGTTCTTGTGATTGCGGCCGCCGTAGGTTGACTCCAGGAAAAGGAAATCCGCCGTTTCCACGGTTTGCGGATCGCGCACCAACAGCTGGTTGGGTCGCCCCAGGTCACCGGAAAAGACCAGCTTGCTTTCCTGGCCGTTGTCCTTGATCCACAGTTCGATAAAGGCCGAACCAAGAATATGCCCGGCGTCGTTGAACACGACCCGCACCCCCGGCACAGGCTCGAAAGCCTGATTGTACTCCCGGACCTGCAGCAGTTTCAGGGCGTTCTGGGCCTGCTCCACCGTGTACAGCGGCTCCACCGGCGGATCGCCGGCCCGCAGTTTCTTGGTGCTGCGCCATTTGGCCTCGGTCTCCTGGATGCGGGCGCTGTCTTCCAGCATGATCCCGAGAAGATCCTTGGTCGGGGGCGTCGTATAAACGGGACCGGCAAACCCCTGGCCCACCAGACGCGGCAGCAGCCCGGAATGATCAATGTGCGCATGGGTCAGCAGAATGAAATCCAACCCCTCGGCGCGATAAACCTCGTTTTCATCCCAATTGCGCATTTCAATGGCCCTGTTGCCCTGATGCATGCCGCAATCAATGGCAAACCTGGCCTGCTCACATTCGACCACATAGCAGGAGCCCGTAACGGTCCGGGCTGCTCCAAGAAAGGTGATCTTCATCAATTACTCCTTAAATTTCATATGAATGGAGCTAAAAATGGCTTCGAGCCATTGCCCTGTGCCCAGATTGTATGGTAGTTGTCGCCAATCGTGGCCAGGCCATGACAACCTCCGAAACCTCAATCCCAACGACGCCCCATGATAACCCTGGATAGACTTAGCGATCGAGATCTGCCCCCCCTCAAGCCCATGGTTGTCAGACTATGGCAGTTGCTCAACGCCCCGAACACCAACCTGCAGGAAATCGCCGAAGCCATGAGCACCGAACCCGTGCTCTGCACCCGGATCATGGCCATCGCCAATTCGCCCATCTATCGCGGGGTCGAGGCCATCACCTCGGCCCAGAAAGCCCTGGTCCGACTGGGGTTGAATGAGGTCAAGGGCATTGTCTATTACCTGACCTTGTCGGATTCCGTGCGCAAAAACGTCTTTCCCCCGTCCTTTTCCATCCGCCGCTTCTGGACGCACAGCCTGAGCACGGCTCTGTTGTGCCAGAAACTCGGAGAATACTACCCGCAGCTTTTCTCCATGACCCAGGAAGAACGCGACGGGGCATATCTGGCCGGTTTGCTTCACGACATCGGGTACGTGGTCATGGCCAGCATGATGCCCCAGGAGTTCACCCAGCTGACCAAAACATGGGAGGCCGCCGACTGTCCGCCGCTTGAGGCCGAAGAACGGCTCTTTGGCATCGCCCATCCCATCCTGAGCGCCAAGGCGCTCAAACTGTGGAAATTCCCGAAAAATGTCCAGCTTGCGGTTTACGCCCACCACCGCGCCATTGCCGACGACAACCCGCCTGCGGACATCATGCTGGTCAAGCTGGCGGATTACCTGGCCACCGAAGCCGGCTATCATTTCAATCCCATGTTTTCGCTGGAGCTCAAGCGACTGACCCTGCCCATCTTCCTGCTGGAAAACGACTACCAGCCCGTGGTGGAGGAAGTATCGCTGAAGGTGGAGATGCTGGTCAGCCAGGCTTTCGGCTGACCCCTAGTTTGGCGGAACAGGCGAATCGACGTATTCCAGATCCAGGGCCACGGACCCGACATGCCCGACAATGCCGGGGGCCAAGGGCTCGTTCATGCCGTCGCGGACCCAGCGCCACAAAATATCGCTGGAACCGGCCAGGTGGCGGTAATCCCCCAGGACCCGCACGCATAGATAGCGGGCGGCCAAAGACATGGGGACTTCGGCCTGCAGTTCGGCGCCGAACTGGTACTCCCCAATGGTTTTGGCCAAACGGCCCAATAGCTGGCGCGTACCCTCTTCCTGCAGGTCGGGGGCGACAAGGCACAGAAAGTCATTGTCCATGGTGGCCAGACGGTCGTAATTGCGCAACTGCCTGCGCAGCGAGGCCCAGATGCCGGTCTTGAACCAATCCAGCCATTTTTCACCATAACTGGCGCGCAAAATGCCCAGGCCGGGCACACTGAGCAGACAAAGGGAAATCCAGCCCTGCCTGCGACCGACCCGATTCACTTCCTCGGCAAGATAGCTGCGCAGGCCGTCCGGAGTGAGCAGGCCGGATTCATCGTCCACAATCCGCCGCCAGCATTCGCGACTCTGGGCCACGGCACGCTCCGCCCGTTTGATTTTCCACTCCAGCTCCCTGTCCGTGCACGGGATGGCAAGGTAGTCGTCCACGTCCACATTGCTGGCGAAAATTGACATCAGATCGGCTTCCGGCCCGAACAAGGCCAGATAGACCGGATCGTGGACGCGCCTGCCCTCCCGCGCCCGCACCAGGGTGCAGAGCTCCAGTCCGGAAATATCCTGGCCCCGGGTCGCGGCCAGGATACAGTCGTATCGCTGATCCTCAAATTGGGCCGCAGCCTTGAGATGGCTGCGGACATGGTCGACAGTGAGATCCATGCCGCTCAGAACGCGACGGATCTCCCGCGACATCTCTTCTTCGGGCTCCACCAGCAGCACGCGCATCTGATCATTCCGGTCCGTGAGTCTGTTCATGAAGGGTGTCTCTGACCTGCCTGTGTGAATGGATAAGGGCTCGGGCCGAGCCAAGGAATACGGGTAGCAGACCGCACTGCTCCTTGTCCACCGACCCAATCGGGATGCCCCGAGTGAAGCTTTTGCCCTTGGCGCGGTTATTGTGTATGGACCCAGGACGCAAACGGGGCAGACATATGCATAATCCTTTCAAATCACTTGAGAAAAATCCCATACTTCAGGCTCGGATGAAAAAAAAATCCGCACCGAAACAAAAAAAAATATCCACAGTCTGCCCACCGGAAACATTGGATCAGGATGCCACGGAGGAGGACATGTTCCTTCGTGCGGCCTCCGATGTGAAACCGCTGAACAAAGGCGGACGGGACATCGCCCTCTCGTCCGATCCGCCGCGTCCAGCGGCTCCGGCCCCTGTGGCCACATTCGCCCAGTTGCTGGAGCAGGTCGAATTCGACATGGAGTACACCCACGAATTCATCACGGCCCAGATCAAAGGGCTGGATGCCAAAATTTTCCGCAAGCTCAGGAATGGAGAATTCAGCATCGAGGGGCACCTGGATCTGCACGGCATGAACGCAGACCAGGCCAAAGTCGCGGTTATTGACTTTTTGCGCCGAGGGTACATGGAAGGCAAACGCTGCGTGCTGCTTATTCCCGGCAGAGGGCGCAACTCTCCCCACGGCCAGGGCGTGTTGCGACAGGAACTGACCGTGTGGCTGACCCAAGCCCCCCTCAAACGCATTGTTCTGGCTTTTACCACGGCCCTGCCCAAGCACGGCGGCAGCGGGGCCGTATACCTGCTGCTGCGTCAGATCCGCAAAGACAGGGGCAAAATTCAGTGGGAAGAGATATTCACGGATCTGGAAGGCTGACACTCAACCATATAGACCACAGGACCATCGCATGGGCTTTTTTTCTCGCATCAAGAAACTCTGGGGCGCTGATGCCCAGCCGCAGGCCGACGATCAACCCGGCGTCCAGGCGCAGGAACAGGACGACACTCCAGCTCCGGACAGCGCCGAACCTCCGGCCTCCCCGCCGACGGACAAAAGTCTTGCCGAGGTGGTGACGGGAGCCGACACGTCTGAGGCAGAACTCACAACCCCGGAAGACGGGGAAGAACCACTCCCGGCAGATTTCCCCGCCCAGCCCATACCGGACCCAGCCTCCGCCACGGACCCGGACGACAAATCGCTCTCGGAGCCGTCTGGTCCTGCAGTCGAAGCAGAGGCGAAGGAGGCTGCGACCGAGGCCCCCCCCGCCAGTGCCGAGGCGGAGGAAGACGCAAGCCCGACCCAGCCCACGGCTCCCCCCGAACTCGCAACACCGTCCGTGCCGGATGCCCCCGGGCAACCGGAACTTCTTGCGGATGCACAGACGCCGCCCACGACGGGAGAACCGGAGCACACAGCCGCAGACGCCGCCATTGCTTCCAACCCGACCGTCGCCGAGACCATACCGGACAGCTCAGAGCCGGCACCTACGGCCGACCCGGAGCCTGACAAGCCGGCAGTCAAGAGCGGCGGCTGGCGACGGCTGTTCGGATTAAAACCCAAGGAAGAAGAGCAACCGTCCCGGCCCGAGCCCGTGGCCGCCCCCCTCAAGCCGGTAATCCTGTTTCAGGAAAAACCCACGGCCAAAGACAAGCTGGAACCGTGGCAGCGGGCCCTGGTGGAGGCCTTGCGTCAGGCCGACCCCCGACTGTCGACATGGATGGGTCACATTCTGGATGGCGTGGACAGGCGCGGGGAAATACTCTGGGCGCGGCTGCGATTTCTCTTTGCCCAACTGGACGTGCCCTCTGCGGAAAGCGAAGATTTCATTGCCCGCTTCGACCGCTGGCTCAAGGACATGGACTACGACCATGTGGATGAATTCCGCTCGGAACTGCAGTACCGCATGGCCCTGGCCCTGGAGCTGGAAGACGAGGAAGACGAGCGCAACCGGCTGTTCCTGAAGCTTTCGGCTGGCCTGGGCAAGACCCGCGAGCAGCTGACCATGCGCATCGACCAACTGCTGAGCATGGCCGGCGGCTACGACGACGCCTTCTGGGAAGAGCTGGAGGAAATCCTGCTCATGGCCGACGTCGGCATCAACGCCACCCAGGAACTGCTCAAGCGTCTCAAGACCAAGGTCCGCAAGACCGGCGCCCGCGACGCGGCCGAGTTCAAGGCCCTGCTCAAGGAAGAGCTGGCGGCGGTTTTCAAAGAACCAAAGCCCGTCAAGCTGCCGCAGGGGCCGGAAGTGGTGCTGATGATCGGCGTCAACGGCGCGGGTAAAACCACGACCATCGCCAAGCTGGCGCACCGCGCCCAGATGCAGGGACGCAAAGTCCTGGTCGCAGCCGGGGACACGTTCCGGGCTGCGGCCATCGAGCAGCTCCAGGTCTGGTCCAAGCGGGTCGGTGCCGGGTTCTACGCCAAGACTCACGGCAGCGATCCGGCGGCAGTGGCCTTTGAGGCGGTCGATCATGCCATCAAGGAAGGCTACGATCTGGTCTTTGTCGATACGGCCGGCAGGCTGCAGACAAAACATAACCTTATGGAAGAGCTGAAGAAAATCAATCGTGTGCTGGGCAAAAAGATGGAAGGCGCGCCCCACCGCACCGTCCTGGTCCTGGACGCGACCACCGGCCAGAACGCCCTGTCCCAGGTCAAACTTTTCTCCCAGGCCTCGCCCGTGGACGAAGTCATCCTGACCAAGCTCGACGGCACGGCCAAAGGCGGCATCATTGTCGCCATCGCCCTGGAGCACGATATTCCCATCAGCTTTGTCGGCCTGGGCGAAAAAATGGAAGACCTGCGCCCCTTCTCCGGCCAGGAGTTCGCCAACGCCCTCTTTGATTAAACACCACACGGGGCGGACAGCTGTCCGCCCCCCACACGTCGCCCATTCTTCCCAGTAAAAAGACTGGACCGCTTCAACAACTCAGCAATGAGCCAAAAACACATAACGAAATCTTGCGGAATGTTGGCGACGGGAATTTCGGCGGATGTGAGAAAGCCGCGTGAACGGCCTTCACGTGTCGAGCATCCAGCGGACATTGATCCAAGCTTCAGCGGAAATTCTCAGAGGCGTTGAACGCGCTTCGCCGCCCACTCCTTACACAAAAGCTCCGCCTGCATAAGCACCGTCTTGACCGCCTCTGCCTGGAGGTCCGGCGGATAGCCGTGCTTGTTCAGGATGCGCTTGACCATCACGCGGATCTTGGCCCGTGCGCCTTCACGGAGCGTCCAATCAATGGTCACGCTCTTGCGGATCTGTGTAATGAGTTCGGCGGCGATGACCTTCAATTTGTCGTCACCCAGGGCCTTCACGGCCGACTCGTTGGCGGCGAGGGCGTCGTAGAACGCAATCTCATCATCCGTCAGACCGAGATGTTCACCCCGTTTTGTTGCGGCTTCCATTTCCTTGGCCAGGGTGATGAGTTCCTCGATAACCTCCATCGTTGAGATGGCCCGGTTATGATAGGCGTTGAGCGTCTTCTTGAGCTTTTCGCTGAACACCTGGCTCTGGACGATGTTTCGCTTGGCGCGGACCTTCAGTTCATCCTTGAGCAGTTTCTCCAGCAGCTCGGCGGCGACGTTCTTGTGTTTGAGGCCTCGCACTTCGGCCAGGAATTGGTCGCTGAGGATCGATATGTCGGGCCTTGGGAGTCCGGCAGCGGTGAAAACGTCGATGACCTGGCCTTCGGTGGTGATGGCTTTGGAGACGAGTTGGCGGATGGCCGCGTCGACCTGCTCGGGGGTCTTGCGGTTGGTGCCGCTTTGCTTGTTCAGCGCGGCTTGCAGGGCCTGGAAGAAGGAAACGTCTTCGCGAATCTCCGTTGCTTCATCGCTCGCGGCGCAAAGGGCAAAGGCGCGGGAAAGTTCGGTCACCACCTGCACCCAGCGTTTTTTGCCGTCTTCCTGGCTCAGGATATGCTCCTGACCGGCAGGAATGAGGGCCAGGCGTTCGGAGGGTTTGCCGGTAGTCCATGATTCCCAATTGAAACCGTGCATGATGTCGCAGGCGATATTGTGCTTTTCCAGCATCACGGCGATGGCCTGCCTGGTGTCAAACGTCGGGTCGCCCTTGCCGCCGCTCTCCGTGTAATTGGCGAGGGCATGCTTGAGCTGATCGGCCAGACCCAGATAATCCACCACCAGGCCACCCGGCTTGTCACGAAAGACGCGGTTCACACGTGCAATGGCCTGCATGAGCCCGTGCCCCTGCATGGGCTTGTCGGCATACATGGTGTGCAGGCAAGGGGCGTCAAAGCCGGTCAGCCACATGTCGCGCACGATCACGATCCGAAAAGGATCTTTGCTGTCCTTGAAACGGTTGGCCAGCTTGCGGCGCTTGTCCTTGTTGCGGATATGCGGCTGCCAGTCCGGGCCGTCTTCGGCACTGCCGGTCATCACCACCTTCACCACGCAGTCTTTGCCCTTTTCGGCCTCGATGTCGTCATTCGTGGCGCTGGCCCAGTCTGGCCGAAGCTTGATGAGCGCCTCGTAAAAATCCACGCAGATGCGGCGGCTCATGCACACGATCATGGCCTTGCCGTCCATGGCCTCCACGCGCTTCTCGAAATGCGCCACCAGATCAGCGGCAATAAGCGCGACACGCTTGGGATCACCCACCAACGCTTCCAGCGCGGCCCACTTGGATTTGAGCTTTTCCTTCCTCGTCTCTTCTTCGCCTTCGGTGATCTCTTCAAAATCCGCGTCGAGCGTCGGCAGTTCGCTGGCGTTCAAGCCAAGCTTGGAGATGCGGCTCTCGTAGTAGATCGGCACCGTGGCCTTGTCGGCAACGGCACGCTGGATGTCGTAAATGGAAATGTAATCGCCAAAAACGGCCCGTGTGTTTGCGTCGGTCTTCTCGATGGGCGTGCCGGTGAAACCGATGAAGGAGGCGCCAGGCAAGGCGTCCCGCATATGCCGGGCCAGGCCGTCGATAAGGTCGTATTGGCTGCGGTGCGCTTCGTCGGCGATGACGATGATGTTCCGCCGTTCGCTCAAGCAGGGCATCCGCTCTCCCCGCTCGGGCAGAAATTTTTGGATCGTGGTGAATACCACTCCCCCGCTCGCCACGGCCAGCAATTCGCGCATCTTCTCACGATTCGCGGCCTGTACTGGCGTCTGGCCAAGAATGTCATGACAGCGCCGAAATTGCCCGAAAAGCTGGTCATCAAGGTCGTTGCGGTCGGTCAAGACCACCAGGGTCGGGTTCTGCATCGCGCTCTCGCGGATCACCCGAGCGGCAAAAAACAGCATGGTGAAACTCTTGCCGCTACCCTGCGTGTGCCAGACAACGCCAGCACGCCGGTCGCCCGGCTTGCCGCCATGCATGCGACCCGCCCAATACGTGCCCGCGCTTTCGCTGAGCGTTGCGTTCTTTCCCGTGAAATCATGCGAAGTGAGCGAGGCGCGAAGAGTCTCTTCCACCGCCGCGTTCACCGCGTGAAACTGGTGGTAGCCCGCGATGATCTTGTGCAGTGCGCCGGAGTCCGGGTCCTCTTCGAAGACAATGAAATGCTGCAGCAGGTCGAGAAACCGCTGCCGCTCAAACACTCCGCGCACCAGCACTCCAAGTTCAAGAGCCGACTTCGGCGCATCGGTTTCCCCGTCAATAGTGCGCCAGACCTTGAACCATTCCTGATTCGCCGTCAGCGAGCCCATGCGGGCCTGCAAGCCGTCACTGACCACAAGCAGCGCGTTGTAATTCAGCAACGAGGGAATCTGCGCCTTGTAGGTTTGAAGCTGGGCATACGCGCTCCAGATCGTCGCGTCCTCATCAGCCGCGTTTTTGAGTTCGATCAGTCCAAGCGGGAGCCCGTTAACGAAGATCACGATATCGGGCCTGCGGTTATGCTGGCCTTCGATGACCGTGAACTGGTTCGCCGCCAGCCAGTCATTGGCGGCAGGATCGGAGAAATCCACCAGCCGGGCATGATCGCCTGCAATGCTGCCATCGGGCCGGGAGTATTCCACCGGCACACCGTCGCGGAGCATGGTGTGAAAAGCCCGGTTCGTCTGCGTCAGGGATGGCGTTGCCACCCGCAGCACCTTGCGTACGGCATCTTCCCGCGCCTCTTCGGGCATGGCCGGATTCAGACGCCGGATGGCTTCACGCAAACGTCCGACAAGCACCACATCACCAAACGAATCCCGCTCCGCCGCCGGTTCACCGGGCGCGAGCATCGGGCCGTGCAGGGCGGCATATTCCAGTTCCCCAAACCATTGGAGGGTGGCTTCTTCGATGAGGGATTCGTTGATGGTCATGGCTGTTGGGGCTTGGGTTTCTTCGGCTTCGGCAGTTTCTTGAGGTCTTTGGTGGCCTGTTCGAAATGCTCGTCCACGGGTCTTGGGGCACTGGCGGCGAGCGCCTTGAACTTATCGTATTCCAACTCGGCCTTGGTTTGCGCCATCTCGTGCGAAATACGTCCGGCATGGGTGAGAATGTCGCGGTCATTCAAGGTCAGAAATCCGTTCAACTTCTCGATCCAGTCCGCCATGTGCATCGGCACCCGCCGCATGGCCTGACCCTGGGCGAAGATCAGATATTGCTCCACGAGATTGTTCAGCGCCTCCAGCTCCGGTTCGCTCAGGTAGTTCTTGGCGATGACGACATCATGCTTGCGGACCACCGCGCCCCGCCAGTTCGTCAGGCCGAGATTGGGCTTCGTTGCATCCACTCGTTCATGGACGATCTCGGCGGCTGTCTGCCCGGTGATGGCCCAATGAATCTTGTTTTGCACCGTCTTGAAAAATTGCAGGCTGACCTCTTGGGTAGGGTCGTAGTCGATACTCGTCGCGTAGATGTCCGTGATTTTTTGGTAGAACCGCCGCTCCGAAGTACGGATGTCCTGAATCCGCCGCATCAACTCCTCGAAATAGTCGAACGGCACGTCAGGGTTCTTCAACCGCTCGTCGTCGAGGATAAAACCCTTTACGATGTATTCCCGCAGTCGCTGGGTGGCCCAGATGCGAAAGCGGGTGGCTACGACGCTTTTTACACGGTAACCAACCGAAATAATGGCATCGAGATTATAAAAACGAGTGGAATAGTTCTTCCCGTCGGAGGCAGTTGTAAAGGATTCCTTTACAACTGAATTCTGAACCAATTCCCCCTCGGCAAAGACGCTTTTCAGGTGCTGCCCGATGTTCTGCTTGGTCGTCTGGAACAGCTCGGCCATATGCTGCTGGGTGAGCCAGACGGTTTCGCCCTCGAATCGCACCTCAATCTTCAACTTTCCGTCTTCCGCCTGATAAACAAGGAACTGGCCACCCGGCGGCAGTGTTTCGAAATCTTTGCTCATAAGTTCAGCCTCCTCCCCAACCGTACTTGTCAGTATCGTTCAATGGTAGCACGCCCATCTTCGGGCATGGCCGGGTTCAGCCGCAGGATGGCTACACGCTTTTCCTTCTCCCGCTGGGAGAAGGTCAGGATGAAGGTTTGAGCGCAGCGAAATTGCACCACTTCGCCGTAAGACTCCCTCTCTCCATGGGAGAGGGTCGGGGTGAGGGCTTCTGCCCCGAGGCAGGAGTAGCCCAATTCCCCGAACCATTGGAGGGTGGCTTCTTCGATAAGGGATTCGTTGAGAGACATCTGTTTATCTTACTTGCACAAGAAACCTTCCAGACCGAGCAACGCAGACCCTGTTGGCGTTCAAGACAAAAGCTTCAACCCAATGCGTGCCTCGATAAGCCGTTGACTCCCACCTAACATGCTTGTCGTAATCCTCCGCATTATAAAAGTCCCCTCGAGGTTGATTGGCCCGCATTGCATCGTCTCCAGTGTTCACGACCTGCCAGCGAATTGAATGAGGCTCCGGCACATTAGTTTTGACTTTGAACTTCAACCAAACACCTTTAGGTGCTGAATTATCGCCCAGGGACCAAAGAAAGCGTCCCTTCTTGCTTCCTTTCTTAAAATGGACATCTGCCGTGACCTTGGCGGTATATTGCGGAATTGAGACGAGTTGAAACTGTGTAGCAGGAGAAACTGCATGATTCGCGTTCCCAAGTGCTGGAACCAAAGGAGTCCGGGAAACAACAACTGGCAAGAGGCTCGCACGTATAACCCCAAGTTCGGCAGCAACCTTGTCCATCGTTTGACGCCCCAACAATTCATCAAGAATCCCTAACCCGTCGGCAACGGTATCAGCACTGGAGACATTAGCAAAATCTACGGCTACCTTTTGTAACCATGCCATGAATGCGGTCTTGCGCTCGGGATACTCATTCCATTTGTCGGCGAAATTCTCGTCATCATCAACCGGATTCTGGACCCACCAACGACCGTTACGATTCTCAATGAAATTGGGCATCCGCTTGACGATTCCGTTCAGCGCATCGAAAATATCTTCCTCGTTTTGGTAAGCGTGAGCTGCAAGCGTAGTTAGAATGATCGAGATCGGCTTGACATCAGGATCATTCTCAAAGTGGATGTCTCGATGTCTCTTTAGGATCTGAACACAACGTTGTAGTGGTGTTTTCACCCGCCAGTCAGGTACATCTTCAATGCTCGAACTCATTGATTCAGCAAAGGCTGCTTTCTTCACTAGGAAGACGACTTCCATTCGACCCTTGAACCACTCAGCATACGCTATCGGATTGCTCTTCTGCCATTTCTTCAGCTCCGTATCCGTGAGAAGAATTCCTGTCGGTTGTCGGTCTGCGTTGGGAATAGACGGCAAGACGTCCATGTGAAATGCAGGCATCCCTGCATCGGGCGGGTAGTCCAAAATCCAGCATCGCCGAGACGATTCGAGAATCTTTTCCAAGTCTTCACGCTTCTTTAACCGATCTCCAACCTTGGCCTTGAGATTCTCTTGCGTAACCGACTCTTTCTTCATCTCAAGCTGGCAAACAAGGTCGATGTCGTATTCATCGACTCGTCCATAAGGCTGAACGACCGTCCCTAAGCGGAATGACCCTTGAACGTAAATTTGTGGTCTATAGCCGCTCAGGTCCGAATCGTCTGCAGCAAGGTGCTCTCCAACGTCTTCATATTTTAATGTGGCGTCTTCGTAAGCGTAATCCGGAATATCGAGTTGATCAGCTGACGTCTGAAGGATGGAGGTGAGCTTTTGGCGTTCGTTAAGTAACATAACTTTGTCCACATCTATTTATGCATAGGTTCAAAGGGCGGCGCTTGGTGACCCATAAAACGCTCTTGAAATGTTGGCATGAAAATGCGGCTATAATGCGCAGCTTTCGCTATCAGATCGTCAGCCTTGTGTATGCCATCTAGAACAAACTCATCTGCAGCGACGTTAGGGTCTAACCGTTCGACATGATCTTTCCCAAGCAACCAAGTAACTTGGTTATTCACACCGATACTTTGACCACGCATAATCACGTCAACAGCCGCATTTTTCCATCCCCACGATAAGATTCCGCCACCGTTCAGTCGTCCTTTCCGCTGTGTAACCGCGTAGGACGTTCCAATGCTGAGAACATGAATTGCAGACAAGGGCACTCCTAGTGTGCCAAATGCTTCCGTTACTGCGACTAGACTTGGATTATTCGCCCACACGCCCCCATCTATGAGTCGAAGACTATCGACATCCCGTGATGCCGGAAAAAATGTCGGAGCTGCGCTTGTTGCTTTTGCGACCTTCCACGCAGGCACCTTGTAATCCCGACGCAACCTCTCAGCATGGGGTGTCCTGAAGATGTAAACGTCATCCTCGCCAAGATTATAGGACGGGATAACGAGACGTTTCTTGCTGTCACCAAAGCGCTTTTCCTTGAAGCAACGCTTCAGTGCCGTCTCGAGTGGACCCGCAGAGTACTTTCGGACCAGCCAATGCTGAAGAGATTTTACGCCGCACCACTTGGGAAAAATAGCTTCACCTTCGCGCAAGTAGAACTCTACAATTTCTCTCGGCCTCAACCCAAGGCCTAACGCAATGGCGATTATGCCACCTGTGGATGTTCCTGCAATCAGATCGAAATGATCTGAAACCGATACACCGAGATCTTCCTCAATAGCAGCAAGGACTCCAGCAGAAAAAACACCTTTAATGCCCCCACCATCTAGCGAGAGAATCTGGAACCTTTCGGGCAACCCTTGACGAATTTCTTTTGTCTCAGTCTTCATGTTTTAAAGATGTCGCTGACAACTCTCCGCTCAGCAGCTTCGGTAGCAGCGTGTCGCGAAGGGTAGCGAGGGTAAGGGATTGTTCAGTGTTTCGATTGATGCGAGCGAATATCGGCTTCACAGTGTCCGTGAAGGCTCGAATCAACGGGGCGGGAGGAATGACGATTTTCATATCTAGCACACTTTCGGGGCGGATGCGCTGATGGCTACCGGTGGTGCCGGTGACGAGCGTGCCGTATACGCTAGCGAAGGCGGAACTGGTGAAGAGGGAGAACAGGTATTCGCGGGACACGTCGGGCTTCGAGCACGCGACCATAAACTCAGTGGAGCACACTGAGCGGCGCGATGCGTGGAGATCTGGCAGCCAAATGCGCGGGATGTGCGGGTTGAGTTTGGAGAGCAGCACCGAGTTCGGTGGGACGATGAACTTGTTGCTCATGATGGCACTGCCGAGTTCCGCCTTCGGAGTCCGGCCATTGTCAAAGGCGGGCAGGCTGAAGTGGTCGAAAATCTCCGTGGGGAATTCACCGGGATTAACGGCAACACGGTTGAGTGTGGCAAGGTCGCTGACTATGCCTACTGTCCAGCCGTTAGGAATATGCGCCAACTCAGACTCATCAAACGAATCCGGAAACAACGCCGCCGTAGCCTCATCCATCCCCACAGGCTGGCGTCCATCAAGCTTGGCACGGACGGGGTCAAAATCCACAAACCAACTCTGGAACAGCGCCCGCGCCATCGCCTCCAGCGTCGCGTTCATGCGCCGGTTCAACTCTATCTTGTCGTCCAGCGCCCCAAGCACCGCCGCAATGGATTGTTGCTCGGCAAGGGGTGGAATGAGAATGGGCAAAGCACGAATCGTCGGCAGGTTCAACCGCTCTGCAACCGAACCGTCGCGATAACCATGAATGTGTGCCGCCATGATTCGAGAGTTCAGCCAGTAACGGAGAAAACCGAAATCGAGTTGCCGCTTGTCTGGTCGGATAAGAACCATGCGTTGACCGAGACAAAGGCGAGTCTTTGCTGGCACTTCAGCAGCAATGCCAAAGTAGGTCCCTTCCCGGCTATAGAGAAGGTCGCCGCGACTCGGGATGACGCGCGCGGTTCGCTCAGCATAGGTATCTTCGGACACACGGCCTGCTTGCTCAGTACGGAAAACGCCAGTGATGATATCCTGAGTTCGGACGACAAACGGCCCTACATCAGTAAGCTTTGGCGTGGAATGAGGGCAGTCGAAAACGCCTTCGCAAGCATCGTCGAGCCGCGACCAAGTCCAACTGATAGGTAGTTCACCATAGGCAGTCGGGACGTGAAGCGCCTTGGCTCCGGTAACAGAGTTACCCGCCATAACCCAACCCCTTCAAATTCGCCTTAATAGCCGCCTCCAACCGCGCCGACTCCTCGAACTGTCCCTTCAATTCCGCCACCAACCGCGTCATCTTCTCTTCGAAAGGCTCACCATCATCCTCAACCACCTCAGCCCCAACATACCGCCCCGGCGTCAACACAAAACCATGCGCGGCAATTTCGGCGGTTGTAGCGGATTTACAGAATCCGGCGATGTCTTCGTATTCGGTCGCCTCATTGTCTCCTCGGCCGCTCTCGGCCGTCCTGGCCTCCGCGGCACTTGGGCATCCTGCCCGTCGCCAGCGATGATAGGTACCGGCGATTTTCTCCAAATCGGCGTCGGTCAGCTCGCGGTGGACCCGGTCGATGAGGGTGCCAAGTTTTCTGGCGTCTATGAACAAGGTGTGTTTGCGGCGGTCACGGAAGCCGCGTTTGCTGTCGGCTCCTTTGTTTTTCGTCAGGAACCACAAGCAGACCGGAATCTGCGTGCTGTAGAAGAGCTGACCGGGCAAAGCCACCATGCAGTCCACGAGGTCGGCCTCGATCAAGGCGCGGCGAATATCCCCCTCTCCGGACTGGTTGGAAGACATGCTGCCATTGGCGAGGACAAAACCGGCCATGCCCTGGGGCGCAAGATGATGGATAAAGTGCTGCACCCAGGCAAAGTTGGCGTTGCCCTTGGGCGGGATGCCGAACTGCCAGCGTACGTCATCGTCCTTGCGGAACCAGTCCGAGTCATTGAATGGCGGATTGGCCAGAACGTAGTCGGCTCGCAGGTCAGGATGCAGGTCTCGGCGGAATGTGTCGGCGTGTTCAGGTCCGAAATCGGCTTCGATGCCTCGCAGGGCCAGATTCATGACTGCCAAGCGCCTGGTGGTCGAATTACTCTCCTGTCCGTAAATGCTGATGTCCCCAACCTTTCCGCCGTGGGCCTCCACGAATTTCTCGGACTGTACGAACATGCCACCCGAGCCGCAGCATGGGTCATAAATGCGCCCTTTGTATGGCGCGAGCATCTCGACCAGACAGCGCACGACACAGGATGGCGTGTAGAACTGCCCACCGTTCTTGCCCTCGGCGCTGGCAAAGCGGGTCAGAAAATACTCATACACGCGCCCGAGCAGATCAACGGATCGGTGCGTCTGTTCGCCCTCGCCGGCAGCCGTGAGGGTGATGGTGGCGATCAGGTCGATGAGTTCGCCAAGCCTGTGCTTATCGAGACCGGGCCGGGCGTAGTCCTTGGGCAACACGCCTTTGAGGCGCGGATTGTCGCGCTCGATGGCGACCATGGCATCATCCACGATCTTGCCAATGGTGGGCTGCTTGGCATTGGCCTGAAGATGGGACCAACGGGCATCCGCCGGTACCCAAAACACGTTCTCGGCCTTGTACTCATCCGGATCTTCAGCATTCGCGCCTTCGTAATCGCCCTCACCGGCGATCAGCTTTGCTCGGTGCTCTTCAAAAGTGTCTGAAATATATTTGAGAAAGATGAGCCCAAGGACAACGTGCTTGTATTCCGCCGCATCCATATTGTTGCGCAACTTGTCGGCCGCGAGCCAGAGCTTGGCCTCGAAGCCAATGGTGGCGGTGGGTGCGGCGGCATTCTTTTTGGGACGAGCCATGAAAAACATTACTCCCTGGAAACTTTGTACAGAAACAAGACCATAGGCTCAGCCAGAGGCAACGGCCCCGTGGCAACAAAACTTTCAAGCCCATAGCCCAGAGGGTCTGTATGACACAAGCCATATTCAGACGGCCCGTACTGTGACGGCTGGCCGTTGCCGAACGCTGCTCGGTCAGCAATCAAAGGCCAAAGTCCAAGTTCAATCAGACTCAGGACGATCCATTTCCGGAAGCGGACGTCCACATATCCCCATGAGCCTGCAGAGTACCTAACAACCCGCTCCTCAACGACGATCTGCTCTGTCAGCGAAATTGTCTTTGTCGTTGCCACCAACCCCACCATCTGCTATCTGCTCCTGCAGTGTTTTTTGCAGTTCCGGACGGTTACACCAATTCAGGGAGTTGTGGCGTGAAAAGTCGATACCTGTGGCTGCTGCTGTGCGTGCTCTTCTACCTCTCGGGCGTGGTTTCCTACTCCTGGTACAATTACCACCGTGAAAACACGGAAGCCCTGGCCGCCATTGATCAGCGCCTGAATCTGGCGGCGCGCACCCTGGTCGACGTGCTCGGTTCCGACTATCACGCCGGCATCTGGGACAAAACTTTGTCCGACGAAGAATTTCTCGCCACCACCCAGGCCCTTTCGCGCCTGGCCGACCATGCCGGACTGACCTATGTCTACAGCATGGTGGAAAAGGACTCGAAGATCTTCTTCACCGCCAGCAGCGCCACTGCCGAAGAGCTGAAAAACGAGGATTTTTCCTCGTTCATGGACCCCTACCCCGATGCCAGTCCGGTACTCAAAAAATCCATGACCCAGGGTGTTGTCGCCTACGACACGTCTTCGGATCAATGGGGCACCTTCCGCTCGGTCTTCATTCCCCAGACCGCCTCCGACGGCACCCGCTACACGGTCGGGGCCGATCTGAGCGTTGACCACCTGCAGCTCATCGCCCGCCAGAGCCTGATCCGCTCCGTACTGACCGGCCTTGCGTTCGTTGTGCTCATCGCCCCGCTGGGCTTCATGCTGCGCCGCTTCGCCGCCCAGGACAAAAGGATGCTTGAGGATCGCATCACGTCCGCCACCTCGGAAATCCTGACCCTGAACACGGATCTTGAACAGCGCATGCATGAAGTTGAACGCGAGGCCGAAAAGGCCAAAGCAGCCATGGAGGATGCCGAAGCGGCGCGCAAGGAGGCCGAACGAGCCCGGCGGGAAGGAATGCTGGAAGCGGCTGAAAAACTTCGTGAGGTTGTTGCCGGCCTGACCACCGCCTCGGACGCCCTGGCGGCTCAGATCGCCGAATCCAGCCAGGGCAGCCAGCTCCAAGCCGGCCGGATGGGTGAAGCCGCCGTGGCCATGGAGGAAATGAACACCACGGTGCTCGAAGTCGCCCGCAATGCCTCTCAGGCCGCGGCCACGGCTCTGGATGCCCGTTCCAAGGCGCAGCAAGGGGCGCAGTCCGTGTCCCGGGTCGTGGACGAAATCGTGGACCTGGAGCGCCGCACCATGAGCCTGACGCAAGACATGCAATCCCTGGGCAGTCAGGCCGAAGGCATCGGCCGGATCATGGGCGTGATCTCGGACATTGCGGACCAGACCAACCTGCTGGCCTTGAACGCGGCCATTGAAGCGGCCAGAGCCGGCGACGCCGGACGCGGTTTTGCCGTGGTCGCCGACGAGGTGCGCAAACTGGCCGAGAAAACCATGAACGCGACCAAAGAGGTCGGCGATGCCATCTCCCGCATTCAGGCCACGGCCCGGCAGACCGTGGACAGCGTTGCCCGGATTGCCGGGGCCATCGACGGCACAGCGGTCCATGCCGGCCAATCAGGCCAGGAGCTGACACACATCGTCGACCTGGTCGACCAGGCCACGGACCAGATCCGGGCCATTGCCACGGCCTCGGAAGAACAGTCGGCCACGAGCGAGGAAATCACCAGAAACATCGAGGACGTGAACGCCATTTCCCTGGAAACGTCCAAGTCCATGCATGAAGCCCGACTGGCCGTGACCGAACTGGCCAGGCAGACCCAGGCCGTGTCCGCCCTGATTGTGACCATGCGCGCCGCTGATGCGCAGTGAGCAGGCCACGGGCGGACAAAGCCATGAGGCGGATGGTGGAGGAGCTATCGCCGGAAGGAAATGCCGCTGTATTTGAAAGCGGACAAGGGCTTCGAAACCGGCTACTTTGTCTGCGCGGACAACCAATCGACGATCATGCCGTGCTCTTCGTGTGTCACGGCCGGTGCGTTGGGCTTGGCCAACATTCTGGCCACGGTCCCCGACCACGCATCACGATCTTTAAATCCGTAAGCCCGCTCGACCCGCTTCATGTCGTGACACGATGAACACGTTTTCTCCACCAATGCCTGCTCGTCACCGGCGCCGACCCAGACCGCTCCAAGACAGACAACCAGCAGCCCCATCAAGAATACCCGACTCGCGTTCATAACATGCCCTCCGGCCAATGAATTTTCAAAAAACATAACGGTTCCTACCACGCGCACAACCCAAAGCAAAGTACGGACTTGAACCCTAGGCCCGCGCCTCTTTTTTCCTGACCCGGCCCAGGGAGCAGAACACCCCGACCACGCAGAGAACGGCGCAAACAGCAAAGATCGTGTCCATGCTGGCAAGAAACTCCGCCGCGGTCTGGGCCGTCACGGGACGCCCATGGAGCAAAAAGCCGAAGACCACGGTGGTGACGCCCATGGACAACGACATGCCGAAGGTGCGCATGGTCGCCACCAGGCTTGAGGCGATGCTGTATTCCCGTGGAGCGACACTGCCCATGATCACGGTCATGTTGGGCGAGGCGAACAAGGCGAACCCCACGCCCTGCAGAGCCAAGATCGACCCGATGACCCACAGCCCGGTGGACGCGTCCACTCCGCACATGGCGCCCAGTCCCACGGCGCACAGTCCCATGCCCAGGCTGGCCAGGGCGGCCGGATCAACACGGTCGGACAGGACGCCGGCCAGCGGGGAAAGCAGACTTTGGACCACAGGCTGGATGACCAGAATGAGCCCGGCCTCGACCGGCGGAAAGCCTTTGATGACCTGCAGATAGAGGCTGAGCAGAAAGCCGACGGCAAATGTTCCGGCATAATTGATGAGCGTGGCCAGACTGGACAGGGCAAAAACCCGATTGGCGGTGAACAGCTCCAGATGCAAAATGGGATGGGCGACCCTGCGGGACCGACGGACAAAAAAAGCTCCGGCCACCACCGCGAGCACGAGGAGAAATCCGCCGACCAGAGGCTTGGCCGCATGGGTCAGACTGCTGACCGCAGCCAGGACAGATACCACGTAGAAAAGACTGCCCGGAAGATCAAAGCCTTCTCCAACGGCCGGCCGCCACTCGCCGTCAATGCGCCGGGCCAGGAACCAGGCCGCGATTCCGGGAGGCAGGCAGAGATAAAACACCGACCGCCATCCGGCCAGATCGGTCATCAGACCGCCCACCAGCGGACCCACGGACAGGCCGAGATAGACACAGGCCACCAGGATGCCCATGGCCCGGCCCCGCTCCTGCCGTGGACAGGTTTCAGTGACGATGGCCACGGCCGTAGTCAGGATCATGGCCGCGCCCACGCCCTGCAAGACGCGCAGCAGCACCAGGGAAAAAACCGACCAGGCCAGGGCGGCGCACAGGGAAAAGACCATGAACAGGGCCGTGCCCCAGACAAAGGTCCGGCGGCGGCCGTAAATGTCCGCCAGACGACCGACCGGAAGCAGAATCGCGGCCAGGACCAGAATGTAACTGCCGGCCACCCAGCTGAGTTCCACGGCCGTCGCCGAGAGATCAGCCTGAATGAGAGGCAGGGTGATGCCGACGGCCGACATCATGAACGGAACAAGAAAACTGGCCACGGCGGCCGCAGCCAGGGCAGCGGAATGAGTCTGCATGTTTCCTCCCGGAATCGGACCGCACTACCCCCGGCAACGACAAGGGGCAAGGTGTCAACCAAGGGCGCAAATTACGCAAAAGACGTTGCCCAACCCCTTGCCCTCTCTTAATCGATGATCTATCGCCCTTGCCTGCCAAGGAGGATACCATGCTCACATCGCTCAGCCAGGTTCGGGACAAGGCCCTGGCCCTGCCTCGCCAAACAGTCGCCGTGGCCTGCGCCCACGACGGCGAAGCCCTCAAGGCCGTGGCCGAAGCCCACAGACTGGGGTTGGCCCATTTCATTCTGGTCGGGGATACGGACAGGATTCGCGACATCGCGGCCGACATGTCCCTGTCGCTCGATGATTTTGAACTGCTTGCGGCCAAAGGAGAGGCCGAAGGCGCGGCCGCGACCGTGCAGGTTGTCGCCTCCGGACGGGCCCAGATTCTGCTCAAGGGCTTTGTCGATTCCTCGGTCCTGTTCAAGGCAGTGCTGGACAAGAACGCGGGCCTCAGAAACGGGTCCACGGTCAGCCATACCGTGGTCATGGACGTGCCGGGCTTTGACAAGCTCTACCTGCTGACCGACGCGGCCATGATCATCAAGCCGGATCTGGAGACCAAGCGGCAGATTGTTCTCAACGCCGTCAAGGTCGCCCGCGCACTGGGCAACCCGGACCCGGTGGTCGGGGTTTTGTGCGAATCCGAAAAGGTCAATCCGAAAATGGCGGCAACCATGGACGCGGCCGCCCTTGTGGACATGAATCTTGACGGGCGGTTGCCCGGCTGCCGGGTCGGCGGCCCCTACGCCCTGGACAACGCCATCTGCCGGGAAGCAGCCCGGCACAAGGGCATGTGCGACCCCCTGGCCGGGACGGCCGACATCCTCCTGGCCCCGGATCTGGCCGCCGGCAACATCTTCTACAAAAGCCTGATGTATTTCGCCCGGGCGGCTTCAGCCGGCGTGGTTGTCGGCACCAAAGCCCCGGTGCTGCTCAATTCCCGCGCCGACTCCCACGCGACCAAGGTCAATTCCGTGGCCCTGGGCATTGTCATGGCCGCAAGCCGGAGCACCGCATGAACCCGCGCATTCTGGTCATCAATCCCGGATCCACATCGACCAAAATCGCGGTCTTTGCCGGAGAGCAGCCCCTCTTTGCCGAAACCCTGTCCCATTCCGACCGCTACCTGTCCCGGTTCTCGCAGATCATGGACCAGCAGGAATACCGGCGGGAACTGATCAGCGCGGCCCTCCAGCGCCACCGGTGCAGCCCGGCGGAGTTGTCGGCGGTCATGGGACGCGGCGGCCTGATGCGACCTGTTTCCGGCGGAGTCTACCGCGTCAACGAGGCCATGCTGGACGATCTGCGCTCCTGCCGTTTCGGCGCCCACGCTTCCAACCTGGGGGCCATCCTGGCCCACGACCTGGCCGCTCAAGCCGGCATCCCCTCTTTTATCGCCGATCCCGTGGTGGTCGACGAACTGGCCCCCCTGGCCCGCTATTCAGGCCATCCGGACATGGTCCGCCGCAGCATTTTTCACGCCCTGAATCACAAGGCCGTGGCCCGTCGCCTGGCCGTCGAACTGGGCCGACCATACGAAGACTTGCGCCTCATCGTCGCCCACCTGGGCGGAGGCATCTCCGTTGGCGCCCACGACTGCGGCCTGGTGATCGATGTCAACAACGCCCTGGACGGCGATGGTCCCTTTTCTCCGGAACGCAGCGGCGGCCTCCCTACCGGCGGGCTGGTCAGTTGGTGCTTTTCCGCCGGGATGACGGAAATGGACGTCCGCCGCCGCATCACCGGACACGGCGGGCTGCGGGCCTACCTGGGCACGGCCAGCGGCACGGACATCCGCCGCCGCATCACCGAGGGCGACCCGGCCGCCGAGGAAACCATGGCGGCCATGGCCTATCAGATCGCCAAGGAAATCGGGGCCATGGCTGCGGTTCTCCAAGGCCGGGTCGACGCCGTCATTCTGACCGGAGGGCTGGCCCATGACGACCTGCTGATCGAGCAGATCAAACGTCGAGTGGCCTTTGTCGCCCCGGTGGCGGTCTATCCCGGCGAGGACGAGATGCAGGCCCTGGCCCTGGCCGGCCTGCGAGCCCTGAGCCGGAGCGAACATATCCGCACCTACCCCGGGCCGGATTGAACAATCGAGTCCGAGGCGTGCTTTTCTCTTTTCCTGGGCGCATCTCTGGGGTATAGGACAGAGCATTGTCGCACCCCATGCAGGAGCAGTGAACATGGTCGCAAAAATTGTCTGGGACTCTTCTTTTGAAACCGGCATCGCCGAAATCGACGCCCAACATCAACAGCTCGTCCGCATCATCAACGACCTGGCAAACGGCATCGGGCACGCGTCCAGAGAAACCCTGGCGCAGATTGTCGAGCAACTGAAAGACTATGCCAAATATCATTTTCAGTTCGAAGAAAAGCTCATGGACACGCACAATTACCACGAAGCAAAGCAGCATCAAGCCGAGCACCTGGAATTCACGGATCAGATCCTGCTCTTTGACCTTGACGTCATCCTTTCTTCCGACGGACTGGCCTGGGACATGTTCCACTATTTAAAAGGATGGCTCACCAATCACATCCTGCAGACGGACATGCGATTTGCTTTTTCCCTGCGCTCATAGCCGTCAACGCAGTCACGAACGGACGAGTCCATCGATCCAACGCCCCATCGGCGCAGCGCGACCACGTCAGTCACGTTCAGCAAAGGTTCCCATCGTGCCTTACATCTTCTTTTTCCTGCTTCTTTCCGGATGCCACGTCTTTGCCCCCGGGCCGCAACCAACCATGCCCATGCCCGACGCCTACCGCTTTCAGACCGAAGCGGAACTGACCCGGGATCAGTGGTGGAAAGACTTCGACAGTCCGACATTGGATCAGCTCATCGACGAAGCCCTGTCCCAAGCCCCGGACATCCGGGTGGCCAGAGCCCGTCTGGACCAGGCCTGGTCCACGGCGGCCAGGACAGGCAGCCAGCTCTATCCGACCATGGGAGCGAACGCGGACGCGACTTCGGCCTGGTCAAAACCCGAAGGGCAAAGCGTGACCCGGACCGAAAAATACGGCCTGGGCCTGGCCGCCAGCTACGAACTGGACTTGTGGGGACGGGTCCGGGCCGTACGCCAGGCCGACATGCTGGCCGCCACGGCCGGCGTTCAGGATCTGCACACCGCGGCCCTGACCTTGACGGGTGAAATTGTCGAGGCATGGATCGCCCTGTGTTCGGTCAGACAGCAGCAGGCCGTCATCCGGGCCCAGCAGGAGACCAACGCCGATATTCTGTCCTCCCTGGAACTGCGTTTCGCCAATTCCCTGACTTCGGCCCTGGACATCCTGCAGCAACGCGAAGCCATGGCCCAGATCGACGCGCTGCTCCCGCCGCTGCGCGCCGAAGCCGTCCGGCTGGAAAACCGTATCGCCCTGCTTCTGGGCAAGACGCCCGGCAGCCCGGACCTGAGCGCCGCCGATCGCCTGCCAGCCCCCCTGCCCATGCCCGTCACGGGCCTGCCGTCCGACCTGCTGCAGCACCGTCCGGACATCCAGAGCCAGTGGCTCAGGCTGGCCGAAGCCGGTTGGGATCTGGCCGCGGCCAAAGCCGATCGTCTGCCGGCCGTGCGGCTGAGCGGCAAGTTCGAGCACAGCGGGGCGGAGATCAGCCGCATATTCGACAACTGGGCCGGCAATCTTGCCGCCGCCCTGACCGCTCCCCTTTTCGACGGCGGCCTGCGACGGGCCGAAGTCCGACGGCAGGAAGCAATCCGGACCGAACGCCTGGCCCTGTATGAAAAGACCGTGTTCGCGGCGCTGGCCGAAGTGGATACCGCTCTCAGCTCGACGCTGCGCCAGATGGACCTCCTGCGGGCCCTGGACACTCAGCACGATGCGGCCAGACAGGCCCTCGACAGCGCCATGATCCGCTATCAGAACGGAATTCTGGGCTACGACACCACCTTGTCCCTTCTGCTCAAGCTGCAACAGCTGGAGCGCACCCGCGTCCAGGCCCGGGCAACCCTCTTGACCCGGCAGGCTGGGCTGTGCCGCGCCCTGGGCAAGGGCTGGCGCGACACCGTCAGTCTTACACTCTCCGACCACAACACGGATCTGCCATGATCATCCCTGAATGCGACTGCAGCAAACCCATGTCCACCCGGACCCGGATTCTCGTCTTTACTCTTTGCCTCCTCGTTCTCGGCGCGGGCGTCATGCTGGCGCTGCGTTTCGTCCAGACCCGCCCGGTTCCGTCCCAGCGTCCGCCGAGCAGAATCGCACCCCTGGTCGAAGTGACGACTGTCGAGGCCGGCACCCACACCGTCGTCATCCAGGCCCTGGGCAGCGTCACGCCTTCCCGTCAGGCCGGTATCCGGGCCGAAGTGACCGGGACCGTACAGGAAATCAGCCCCGTGTTCCTGCCCGGCTCGGTGGTCAAGGCATCCACCCTGCTGGTCCGTCTCAACCCCGAGGATTATGAGCTGACCGTGGCCGCCAGACAGGCGGACCTGGACAGCGCCCTGGCCGCGCTGGAACTGGAACTGGGGCATCAGCGCGTGGCTCGTCACGAATGGGAGCTCATGACCCGCCAGAAAGAATCTCTGGCCGACGCGGCCCTGGCCCTGCGTCAGCCGCAGCTGTCCCAGGCCAAAGCCAAGGTCCGACAGGCCGAAACCGCCCTGGATCAAGCCCGGCTCAATCTGAAGCGGACCGCGATCACCGCGCCCTTCACGGCCATGATCCTGGAAAAGCACGTGGACCTTGGGTCCAGGGTCTCCAACACCGATGTGCTGGCCACCCTGGTCGACACCCGGGAATTCTGGATCGAGGCCTTGGTGCCCGTGGACCGTCTGGGCTGGTTGACCCTGCCCACCGACAACCGGCCGGGCTCCGCAGTCCGGGTCCGATCCCAGGCCAGCGGCGCCGAAGGCAGGGGTCAGCTCCTGCGCCTGCGCGGCGACCTGGAAGAACAGGGACGCCTGGCCCGGATCATCGTTCGTCTGCCCGCGCCCCTTGAGGCCAAACCGACCCCCTTTCTGCTGGGGGAATACGTCCGCCTGGAAATCGAAGGCGCTGTCCTGGACAACGTCATCAGCCTGCCCCGGATTGCCCTGCGGGAAGACAACACGGTCTGGACCGTACAGAACAGCACCCTGCACATCCGGCCCGTGGAAGTGGTCTGGCAGGACACGGATACGGCGTTCATCACCGCCGGCTTGCCAAGCGGCTCCCAGGTTGTCGTCAGCGAACTGTCCACTCCCATCCAGAACATGGCCGTAGTCACCAACGCGGCAGGCGAATAAACCATGCGTGAACGGAACCAGCGCGGCGCCATTGCCTGGATGGCCGGCAACCCGGTCGCCGCCAACCTGATCATGCTGGTCTGCCTTGTCGGCGGCCTGATCATGACCACCCAGATCAAGCAGGAAATTTTTCCGGAATTCGAATCGGACACGGTCGTCGTGTCCGTGGCGTACCCCGGAGCCAGTCCCGAAGAAGTCGAACAGGGCATTGTCCTGGCCATCGAGGAACGGGTCAGCGGACTGGACGGGGTCAAGCAGATCACCTCGTCTTCGACGGAAGGCGTCGGCACAGTCCGGGTGGAGTCCCTGTCCGGAGCGGATGTGGAACGCCTGACCCAGGACATCAAAGGCGAGGTCGACCGCATCACCTCCTTTCCCGAAGACGCCGAAACGCCCAAGGTCACCCTGGCCACCAACCGCCGCCAAACCCTGTCCATCGCCCTCTACGGAGACCTGGACGAACGGATCCTGCGTGAACTGGCCGAGACCGTACGCGACGAGCTTCTGCAGGACCCGGACATCACCCAGATCGATTTCAGCGGGGTGCGGCCCCTGCAGATCAGCGTTGAAATCTCCCAGGACACCCTGCGCACATACGGCCTGACCCTGCAGCAGGTGGCCGACATTGTCGGCAGATCTGCCCTGGAGCGACCCGGCGGCAGCGTCAAGACCACCCAGGGCGAAATCCTGGTCCGCGTCAACGACCGGCGGGATCTGGGCAGCGAGTTCGCCAGATTGCCCATCATCACCACGGCCGCCGGCTCGGTCGTCCGCCTGCAGGACCTGGGGACCATCACCGACGGCTTTGCCGACTCGGACCTGAGCGCCCGCTACAACAATCTACCCGCCGTACTGCTCAACGTCTACCGCGTCGGGGACCAGACGCCCATCTCGGTGTCCAAGGCAGTGCACAGGCATATGGAACGGCTGAACACGATGCTTCCGCCCGGAGTCTCGCTGTCCAAACGCAACGACAGTTCCGACGTCTTCCGGCAGCGCATGGAGCTTCTGACCAAAAACGGCCTGATGGGCCTGGCCCTGGTCTTTATTCTTCTGGCCCTGTTCCTGGAAATCCGCCTGGCTTTCTGGGTCAGTCTGGGCATCCCCATCTCCATCCTGGGTTCGTTCCTGATCCTGCCGGGGGCAGGCAGTTCCATCAATATGGTCTCCATGTTCGCCTTTATCATCACCCTGGGCATTGTGGTCGACGACGCCATCGTGGTCGGCGAAAACATCCACCAATACCGGGAAAAAGGCTTGTCCTACCTCCAGGCGGCCATTGCCGGGACCAGGGAAGTGGTCATGCCCGTCACCTTCTCCATCCTGACCAACATTGCCGCTTTCGCCCCCATGTTTTTTGTGCCCGGCATGCTCGGCCGCATGTTCGGCATCGTGCCGGTGGTGGTCATCAGTGTTTTTCTCATTTCATTGGTGGAAAGCCTTTTGGTCCTGCCGGCCCATCTCGGACATCAGAAGGCTCGCTGCCGTTCATGGCTTTCTCCTCTGCAACGCCTGCAGTCGAAGTTCAGCGAATGGTTCATGAACGTGGTCAAAACCGTTATCTCCCCGCTGCTCATGCACACCATCCGCCTGCGCTACCTGACCCTGGCCATGGCCGTGGCGGTACTGGCGGCCACGGCGGGCTATGTCGCCAGCGGACGCATGGGCATGGTCATGTTCCCCCGGGTTGAGTCGGACTATGCCTACGCGGAGCTGGCCATGCCCTTCGGATCGTCCGTGGAGCGGACTGAAGCGGCCATTGACCGCATGGTTCAGGCCGCAGCCGCCCTGGCCGAAGAGCATGGCGGCGAGGACTTGGTCGAAGGCATTTTTTCCCAGGTCGGAACTTCGGCCGGAGGGCACCAGGGATCGGTGCGGGTCTTTTTGACGCCGCCGGAACAGCGGCCGCTGCCGACGGCGGAGTTCACCCGGTTATGGCGGCAACGGGTCGGAGCCATCGCCGGAGCCGAAACCGTGAAATACGAGGCGGATCGCGGCGGACCCGGATCCGGCGCGGCCCTGACGGTCGAACTCTCCCACCGGTCGACAGCAGTCCTGGAACAGGCCAGCGATTTCCTGGCCAAATCTCTGGCGGAATTTACCCAGGTTTCGGACATCGACAACGGGTATTCCTCCGGCAAGGTCCAGCTTGATTTCCGCCTGCGCCCCGAGGGGCAGAGCCTTGGCCTGACCACCCACGACGTGGCCCGCCAGATCCGCACCGCGTTCTACGGGGCCGAAGCCCTGCGCCAGCAACGCGGCCGCAATGAAATCAAGGTCATGGTCCGCCTGCCCGAATCCGAACGCATATCACGCCAGCACATTGATGAATTCCTGCTGCGCACCCCGTCCGGAACCATGGTCCCCTTGCGCGAAGTGGCCGAAGTCACGGTCGGCCGATCCTATACGAGCATTGACCGCCGGGCCGGACGGCGGATTCTGACCGTGACCGCCGATGTCACCCCGCCTTCCGACGCCGGGCTGATTCAAAGAAGTCTGGCGGCAGAAGTGATCCCCCAGCTCAAGGACCGCTTCCAGGGCTTGGAGGCCAGTTTCGAGGGCAAACAGGCCGACATGCAGGAAGGCATGACCGGACTGTTCATGGGCCTGGGCATGGCCATGCTGTGCATCTACGGGCTGCTGGCCGTGCCGCTGCGCAGCTATGTTCAACCCTTGATCATCATGGCCAGCATCCCCTTCGGCATTGTCGGGGCCGTGTTCGGACATTTGATCATGGGCTATAGTCTGAGCCTCGTCTCCCTCTTTGGCATCGTGGCCCTGTCCGGAGTGGTGGTCAACGCGTCGCTGGTGCTCATCGACTGCGCCAACGGCAAGAGGAGGACCGGCCAGGGAGCGCTCGTCGCCATACATGAAGCCACCGTGCAACGTTTTCGGCCCATCATGCTGACGACCATCACGACCTTTGGCGGGTTGGCGCCCATGATCTGGGAAACCTCGCGTCAGGCAAGGTTTTTGATCCCGATGGCCCTGTCCCTGGGATTCGGCATTGTTTTCGCGACCTTCATCACCCTGGGCATTGTCCCTTCATTGTACATGGCCCTGGAGGACCTGCGCCGCTTCCTCCGGTCACTGTTCGCCAAATAGGAGAAA
The DNA here is from genome assembly GCA_964651415.1 of uncultured Desulfovibrionaceae bacterium. GTDB lineage: Bacteria > Desulfobacterota > Desulfovibrionia > Desulfovibrionales > Desulfomicrobiaceae > Desulfomicrobium. The sequence continues at coordinate 3,424 of CAZYZA010000008.1, read as the reverse complement.
CGCATGGAACTGGGAGTGTTGGTTGTCCTGGCCGGACTCGGAGTGGGGATTGGCTGGTTCTGGATAAACGGAATCAAGCACGGCACCCTGCGCATGCAGCATCGGCCATGAGGCGTGCCGGCACCTCTTCAGGGTGAAGAGGACAACAACTGCGCAACCGGAAATTGTTCGCGGGACTCACGATCAGACGTAGAGGAAGAACGCGGGAAGTAATTTCCCGCCGCGTATGCATTCACGAGAAAACGAGAAAAAAAAACCCTGCCGAAGCAGGGTTTGAGGCTCAGATCGACGCGACTACCATCTGGGCCGACGTTCACGCTCGGGACGGGGACGGGCTTCATTGACCTTCAAGGAGCGTCCGCCGAAATCAGAGCCATCCAGGGCGGCAATGGCTTCTTCCGCACCACTTTCCATTTCAACGAACCCAAAACCGCGGGCTCTGCCTGTTTCACGGTCGGAAATGAGTTTAACTGTTGCAACCTGTCCGTACGTGGCAAACAGATTTTCCACATCCTGCTCGGTTGCGTTCCAGGGCAGGTTTCCGACATAAATGTTCTTCGACATAATGCTCTCGTCTCCTTGAAAAAAAACTGAAAATTCCAGGCTGAGTCTCCCATCGGATCGGTCGCGCCTTTGGGTCCGAACCCTTCCCGTCTCCACACACCCTGTACCAGACCGGTATCCGGTTGATACATGGTTTTAAAAATACGTGCATCCGCAGGAAGAGGCAAGAGTTTCTTTAGGAAAACAGACCATTTCTTTCTTTTCAAGAACATTTCTTCGCGCTACCGCACAAACCCGGGTACGATTCCGGCCTTGAAACAATTAACAATATTCATTACCAACAAGTCATGCAGACTCAAACTCCTCCAACCGGTGCCCTTTTTGCCATCAAGCGCTATGCCCTGCACGACGGGCCCGACCTGCGAGTGACCGTTTTTTTCAAGGGGTGCCCACTGGCCTGCATGTGGTGCCACAATCCGGAGGGACTGCGACCGGGGTCGGAAATCCACACCACCGCCTCCAGGTGCGTCGGATGCGGCGAATGCCAAAACGTATGCCCGCAAAGCGCCCTGTCCCAAGCCCCGACCGTGCGCGACCTGACCCGCTGCACGACCTGCGGAGCCTGCGTCGAGGTCTGCCCGTCCCTGGCCCATGAACACCTCGGCCAAGACTGGAGCGTGGACAATGTGATCGCGGAAATCGCCAAGGACGCGCCTTTTTTTGAAGGGACCAGCGGGGGAGTGACCTTTTCCGGGGGGGAACCCCTGTCCCAGCCGGATTTCCTGCTGGCCCTGCTCCGGGCCTGTGGCCGCAGGGGCTGGCATCGGGCCGTGGACACCAGCGGCCTGGCCCCCTGGACAAGCTTTGAAGCTATTTTGCCCGACACGGATCTCTTTCTGTTTGACCTCAAGCACATGGACCCGGCCGGTCATCAGCTGGCGACAGGCGTGGACAACGCGCTTATTCTGAACAATGCCCGCCGACTGGCCCGCCGGGGAGCTGCCGTGCGTTTCCGCATGCCCCTCATTCCGGGGGTCAACAACGACCGGACCAACCTGGTCCGCACGGCGGAGTTTGTCCGGACCGCGTCAGGAGCATCCATCGACCTCCTGCCCTATCATGACACGGCCAGGGGCAAATACGCCAAGCTCGGGCTGAACTATCCCGGACACAGCCTGCGGCCCGCCGGCCCGGATCTGGTGGATCAGGCCGCATCAATTCTGCAAGACTGCGGGCTGAGCGTCCGCATCGGAGGATAAATGAACTCACGCATCGCCCGCCTGCGCCAGGAAAGTTTCGAGGCCAGGCCGTCCATTTCCGTTGAACGCGCCCTGATCGAGACGAAATTTTACCGGGAGCATTACGGCCGACACTCCCTGCCCGTGCTGCGGGCCCTGGTCTTCAAGGAACTGTGCGCCAAGAAAACCATTTATCTGGGAGAAGGCGAGCTGATCGTCGGCGAACGCGGTCCCCGTCCCGGTTGCGTGCCGACCTTTCCCGAACTGACCTGCCACAGCGCCGAAGACCTGCGCGTGCTGCGCACCCGGCCCATGACCAGCTATCAGGTCAGCGACGAGGATATCGACATCTACGAACAGGAAGTCATCCCCTACTGGCAGGGGCGTTCCATGCGTGAGCGGGTATTCGCCCAGGTTCCGGACCAGTGGCGTACGGCTTACGAAGCCGGTCTTTTCACCGAATTCATGGAACAACGCGCTCCCGGCCATACGGCCCTGGACGGAACCATCTACCAAATGGGCATGCTGGATTTCAAAGACCGGATCAAGGAACGGCTGGCGCGTCTTGATTACCTCCAAGACCCACAGGCCTCGGACCGGGCCGAACAGCTCAGAGCCATGGACATCGCCTGCGACGCGGCCATCATTTTTGCCGAACGCCACGCAGATCTGGCCTGGGACAAGGCCAAAACCGAACCCGATCCGACCCGCAAGGCCGAACTGCTGCGCATCGCCGAGGTCTGCCGCCGCGTTCCGGCCCGGGCCCCGCGTGATTTCCGGGAAGCCCTGCAGATGTATTGGTTTGTCCATCTGGGCACCATTACGGAGCTGAACGGGTGGGACGCCATGACTCCCGGCCATCTCGACCAGCATCTGGCCCCTTTTTACGAGCAGGGTCTGGCCGACGGCAGCCTGAGCCGCGAGCAGGCCAAGGAGCTCCTGGCCTGCCTGTGGATCAAGGTCAACAACCACCCGGCCCCGCCCAAGGTCGGGGTCACGGCCAAGGAAAGCGGAACGTACAACGACTTCACCAACATCAACCTTGGCGGGCTCAAACCCGATGGCTCCGACGGGGTGAGCGAGGTCTCCTACCTCATCCTGGAAGTGGTCGACGACCTCAAGCTCCTGCAGCCCCAGACCAGTGTCCACATCAGCCAGCAAACGCCCGACAGATTCCTCCGGGCCGCGGCCCGGGTCATCCGCGAAGGCTGCGGCTACCCGTCGATCTTCAATACCGATACGGTGGTCATGGAACAGATGCGGGTGGGCAAGACCGTGGAAGACGCCCGCGAAGGCGGCTGCTCGGGCTGCATCGAGACCGGGGCTTTCGGCAAGGAAGCCTATATTCTGACCGGCTACCTGAACGTGCCCAAGATTCTGGAACTGGCCCTGAACAACGGCCGTGACCAGCAAAGCGGCCGGCAGGTCGGGCCTCTGACCGGAGATCCCCGGACCTTCTCCTGCTTCCACGACCTCTACGCCGCCTTCGTCAAACAGCTGGAATGGGTCGTGGACCTCAAAATCCGTGTCAACAACTACATCGAGCGCATGTATGCCATGCACTCACCCGCGCCGTTTTTGTCCGTGGTCATCCACGATTGCATCGAGAAGGGCCAGGATTACTACAACGGCGGGCCGCGCTACAACACCAACTACATCCAGTGCTGCGGCATCGGCACGGT
>CAZYZA010000007.1:0-58696 GCA_964651415.1 uncultured Desulfovibrionaceae bacterium | reverse complement strand
GGACGTGCTGATGGGGGAGAGCATGCCGACGGACTCAACGCTCATGTTCATCAGGTTGGCCATGGGCAGGGTGATGGGCAGGCTCAAGGCCACGGCGGCGGAGTTGCTCATCATGCTCGACAGGAAGGAGCCGAAGAGGCCCATGCCGTAGTAGGTGACAAAGGCGTTGTGGCCCTGGAGCATGGGCAGCAGAGACTCGGCCAGGTACTGTCCGAGGCCGGACTTGAGCATGGCCGCGCCCAGGGACACGCCGGAGCCGAAGACGATCCAGGACTCCCAGGGGAACTTGTCGCAGATGGTCTTGAAGGACACCCAGCCGGGCGCGCAGAATCCGGCCAGGGCCAGGGCCGCGACCACGGTCAGGTGCAGGCCGGTCAGATCGCCCAGGAACCAGAGCACAAAGGCTGCGCCAAAGACCAGGGTTACGCCGATTTCGGCCTGGCTCATCTTGGGCATGTTTTCGATCTTGGCCTCGGCGGGCAGCTCCTTTTCCTTGGGTCTGAAGATCAGGTAGCAGATGGCCCAGGTGGCGACGGCCGTGAAGATGCACAGGGGGAAGTTGATCATCATGTACTTCACGAAGCCGATCTTCACTGCTACGCCGGTTGTCTCCAATATGTACTTTTGCGTGATGTCTACGGCCAGGGGGCAGCGACCGCCACCCAAAAGGGTGCCGAAACCGCCGGCCGATGCCGCCAGGGGGATGAGAATGATGAAAAACTTGCTCAGATTGTTGCTCTTTTTCGGGGTGATGCCCATGGCCGCGAAAATAGGCAGGATGGCGAAGAGCATGATGATGGTGATGGTCGCGTCGTGGAAGATGGAGGAGAGAATCGTGCTGCTGACCGCGACAAAGAAGCTCAACTTCTTCACATTGGTCCCTGCGAACTTGAGAATCAGGAAGAGCAGACGCTTGGCCAGGCCGACCTCGTTCAGGACCACGCCGAACATGATGATCATCATGACGAACATGACCGCCTGGTTGGCGTAGGGTGACCATGCATCCGCTGTCTTGGTCACCTTGAATGCAATCATGGCCGCAGTGGCGAGCAGGGCGGTGATGCCGATGGGAATGGCTTCGGACACCCATAAAAAGACCACCGGCAGGAGGATGGCCGCCAAACGATGACCTTCCACCGGCAAGTTTTCGGGGCGGGGCAGCATGATGATGAATATGCCGATACCCAGGGCGATGAGGATCTTGATGATCATGGATTTGCCGGACTGGGTTGGGCCTTGCTGCTCTTCTTCATGCATGAGCAGTTCGTCGGGGGAAGTATCTCGCACGTCGTGTGCACTCATGGCGTAGCTCCTTTTCTTTCAAATGTAGTTGGCGGAAATGGGAACAGTCTTTGGTGTCGGGTTCGATTTAGAGCCCGCAAGTTTCCTTGATTCTGCGTCCGATTTCTCTGTAGACGTCGGAGAAGCGCAGCATGCCGACAAGTTTTTTGCCGTCCATGACAAACAATGAATCATGCTTGAACATGACAAAGCGGTGAAAGGCGTTGTTCAGGGACTCTTCCTGATCAATGACCTGGTGGGCCTTGGGTGCCTGGATGAAATCCCTGACCAGTACGTCCTTGGCCGTGGTGCAGAGGGCGTCGAGGGGCTTGGCCCAGAGCATGGCCTGGTCCTTCATGGGCTGGATCACATAGTCGAAATTACCGACAAAGGCGCTGCTCTGCTCGTCGACCAGCTTTTCATAGTCGGGTTCCAGGCCGCGAACCACGTCAATGGGAGAGAGTTTGCCGACGACTTTGTTATCCGCGTCGGTGACCAGCAGGATGCGCTGTTCGCGCTTGCCGGACATGTATTCTTCCTGGGCTCGTTCCAGGGCCATGACCGCGCCGGAAAACGTCGCCGAGTCTGAAATCCTGGGAAATTTGGCGATAGATACCATGAAATCCTTTACTAATGCTTCCATTCTCCATCACTCCTTGAGGGTTAGGGCAGAGGCGAGGGTTGTGCACCACCTTGGCCTCCGATTCAGGGTTGCCGCATGAATTCATGATCGAAGCGTTGTGCAAAATCGAAATTGCTCTAACAAACGGCGTGCCAGTTTTTGTTGCAGAATAGGGATGTGTAATTTAAATTCACTAAATAAAACAATAAAATTTTGTTCTAAATTTCACGAAATGTTTTTTTTCTCCAATCGAGCTGGGGTTGGAGGCTTGTTTTGCATGATTTTGCAGAAAAGAATCACAACTTTTTCTTGATTTTTTCTTGTCTTTGCCGTTTGGTTGGGTTCACATTGCGCAAATGGAGATATAATGATGAACTCCAGATTGTTATGGTTTTTTGAGAACAGAAGATCCAGGCTGGTGCGACGGAAATTACGCACTCGGTTGCTGCTTGCCCTGGTGCCGGTTTCGCTGATTGTTCTGGCCCTGATGGGCTATGCCACGTACCGGGTTTCGTCGGAATATATTGCGGTCGCCCTGGAGCGTACTTCTCGGTTGCATGCCACGACCACGGCCCACGCTCTAAGCGTCCTGCTTGAAAAATACCGGTCCGCGCTGCTTTTCGCCGCCAGAAATCCCCTTGAACCGCAGGCTGTGGAGAAATTTCTCACGGACTTGCGGGAGCTGGAGGGGCTTGAGTTTTCTGAATTCGGCTTCATCCCCAAACGCCAGACGCAAGCGCTGGTCTTTGTTTCCCGTGGTCATGAGCTGCGACGTCTGGAACCTGAATCCATCCGGCATATCCGTCCCAGCCCGTTGCTTTTGTTTGATCATGCCGACAACCTGGCTCCCGGTGAGATATGGCTGTCCGAATTCGGTGAAGTCGAAACTCCCTTGCCCACGCTGGACAATCCGCACGCCGGCATTGCCTTGAAGTCGCTGCGCATGGTCACGCCGTACAGGGACGAGTCAGGGGAGGTGGCGGGTTTTTTGTATCTTGGGCTGGACGTGAAGATAATCCGCAACCTGATGTCCTTGTACGATTCAAGCCAGTCGCCGATTTTCGCCTTTCCTCGTAACCCCCGTTTTCCAAGGTATACATATTTCTTCGACACTCAGGGCTGGGTGTTGTTTCAGTCCGAAAGTGTCGACAAGCCGGACATGGCGCTGCGGACGCTTGAAATCCGCTCCGCCTTTCAGGGCACGTTGGGCCGGCCCGGTTTTGCCGAGGCCTTTCGTCCATCGGAGCGCAATGACAATTACTGGCAGATCGTCAGTGATGTTCAGGCCGGAAAAAAAGACGCCCTGCGCTCCGTGGGGCGGACCGAAATGGATTCACCCTACAGGAATCACTACCTGGCCTATGCCCCGGTCGTGGTTCGTCTGACGCCGCAGGCAGACCCGGTGGTCATCGGCGGGGTGGCGTTTGAAGACCGCAGCGTCCTGGTGGAATTGGCGGGGTACAAGCATATAGATGTCATGATGGCCATCAGCGCCGTGTCTGTTTTTGTTCTGACCATGGCGATTGTGTTGGTTTCGCGGCGCACGACCACGGGCCTTCTGGAACTGGCCAATGCGGTCAAACACCTCCACGAAAGAGGGCAGTGGGAGGAGGTGCAATTGCGCGAAGGAGGGTACGAGGCCGAACTGCTCAAGGATTCCATCAACGGCATGGTCGCGACCATCCGAACTCAGTTTGAGGAGATCCGGTCAAAGGATTTAAAAATTGAATCCGTGACATTGAAGGAGCCGGTGGAGCTGTGCCTGGATCGTCTTGTTCCGACGGCGGACGACGTGTTTCCCGAGTTGATCGGAGCCGGACCTTTCATGCAGGAGATGAAGCGCGACATTTCCAAGGCAAGCCAAGTTGACGTCGACGTGCTGATCGAAGGTGAGACGGGCACGGGCAAGCAGCTCGCCGCCGAGGCCGTGCATCGTCTGTCTCACCGGGCCGGCAAGCCGTTTATCTCCATCAACTGCGGCGAATTGGATGAGAATCTGCTGCTCGATTCTCTTTTCGGGCACGTCAAGGGCGCTTTTACCGACGGTAAGGTCGAACGGCGCGGCGCATTTCTGGAGGCCGACGGCGGCAGTCTGTTTCTGGACGAGATCCAGTCGGCATCGCTCAAGGTGCAGCAAGCCCTGCTGCGGGCCCTGTCGCTGCGCAAAATCAAGCCGTTGGGCAGTGACAAGGATATCGACGTCAACGTGCGTCTCATATCCGCCACCAACGCAGACCTCAAAGCCCTGATCGGTACCGGCCGGTTTCGGGAAGACCTGTACTATCGTTTGAAGGTCATCACCATCCAGACGCCTCCCTTGCGTGAACAGCGACAAAATATTCCGGCCCTGGCCATGCATTTCTTGAAGGAGGGCGAACGCATGGCCGGACGAAGCGGCCTTGCTCTTTCGCGCGGAGCACTGAAATCCCTCGTCTCCCATTCCTGGCCGGGCAATATCCGCGAACTCAAGCATCTGATCATTACCGCCGCGGTGATGGCCGAGGGAAACGTGATTCAGGCGGAGCAACTCGGTCTTGAGGTCGATACCAGCGCGGCCAGCGTGACACTTGAGGAACGTCATGATCCGGCCGCTTCTCCGGTTGTGGCCGAGACCCAGGGAGGGGAGGCAAAAGTCGGGGGAAGCGCCGAGGCGGATGATGACCGGCCCATGGATTTGAATCCCAGGCAGCAGCTGGCCTGTGACCATATCCGCACTCACGGCAGCATCACCAGCAAGGATCTGCTGGAGTTGTTGCAAGGAACAATTTCCAAGCGTACAGCCAGTTACGATATTCAGGATCTGGTCAATCGCGGCATACTGCGACGTGTCGGGCGCGGTCCGTCAACCCGCTATGTCCCGGCCGTCGACAACGGCCCGTCTCCCGGAAAGACCAGATGATTTAAAGCGGATCAGACGAAATTCCTTCGGCGTCGCGAGCGCGGGTTGCACCTTGACCCACCCTCATATATGCAACGACTGCTGGGGTGAAATATGTTTCTGTCCAGGTTGTTGGGAATTTTTGCACGGGGTTTGCCGCCATGTCGATTTTCGGACTCAAAGATCTTGGTACCAAGATAGCCATCACCGCCCTGGGCTTTTCCCTGATACCGCTCATCGCCCTTGGCGTGACCATGTACTCCATGTTTGCCTCGGCCTATCATACCAAGGTCCGCGCCAATCTGGTCACCTTGGCCGAAAACAAGCGTCAGGGCATCGACCTTTTCCTGCGCGAACAGGTCGCCCAGTTGCGCACTCTGGCGTATTCCCATTCCATCGAAGACCTTGCCTCCCAGGAAAAACTCGACACCATTCTGGCCACCATGCAGGTCAGTTCCCGGACCTTCATTGATCTGGGACTGATCAACGAAGAAGGCATGCATGTCAGTTATTCCGGTCCCTACAACCTGTCGCAGGCCAACTACAAGAATGAGGACTGGTTTCACCAGGTCATGGTCCGCAAAATTTACGTTTCGGATGTTTTTGAAGGGTTTCGCGGTTTTCCGCACATGATCATCGCCATCAAAAAGCAGGAAAGAGGTCGGGTCTGGATTCTGCGCGCCACCATTGATTCCGACATCTTCGACTCTCTGGTGCGCTGGCTGCAACTCGGAGATCGCGGTGACGCCTATCTGGTCAACCGGGCCGGAGAACTGCAGACCCGGCCCCGGTTCGGCAACAAGAGCAAGGACGTGTATGCGTCGTTTGTAGGCACGCCCTTTGCCGGGGCGCGGGTCACGGAATCCGAGTCGGACCGCAAGAAGATGTTCGTCGGCGGAATCTGGCTGGAGCAAAAGGATTGGCTGCTGGTCATCGAGGAGGACATGCGCGGAGAGTTGCAGCCTCTTTTCGAGACGCAGGCCGCGACCTGGTCCGTGGTGGGAAGCGGCATCGCCTTTATTATCATCGGCACCCTTTTGATCACGCGCATGATTGTCGTTCAGCAGGAGCGCAGCAATCGCGAACAGGCCCAGCTGAATGAAGAACTGATCCAGTCGAGCAAGATGGCGGCTCTGGGCAAGCTTGCCGCCGGCGTGGCCCATGAGGTCAATAACCCCCTGGCCGTGATCCGGGAAAAAGCCGGATGGATGCGTGACTTGCTGGAAGAGGAAGATGTTCGGCAAAGTCCCAATTTCAAGGAATTCGAAGACGCGGTGGACAAGATCGAGCAGCATGTGGAGCGGGCGGGCAATGTTGTCCATCGCATGCTCGGTTTTGCCCGGCGCATGGAGCCGGTCTGCAACGACGTGTATCTGAACGACGTGTTGAAGCAGACCACGGCTTTTCTGGATAATGAAATCCGCTTCCGCAACATTGATCTGATCTGGAATCTGGACCCGGAATTGCCCAGCATTCAGTCTGACGCCTCCCAGATCCAGCAGGTGGTGCTGAATCTGTTCAACAATGCCATCGACGCCATTGACCGCAACGGACACATCACCGTGACCACGGAGCTTGACCCGGAGGCGGGCATGGTCGGCGTGTCCATCCGGGACGACGGTCCCGGCATGGACAAAGATGTCCAACGGCGTATTTTCGATCCGTTCTTCACCACGAAAAAGGTCGGCGAAGGCACAGGCCTGGGGCTTTCCATCAGCTATTCCATCATCAACAAGCTGGGGGGAAGCATCCGTTTTGAAAGTGAAATAGGCCAGGGAACAGAATTTGTAATTCATTTGCCGGTGAAACAACATGACAGACACGAATAGCTCGCACATTGCGCCTGTTCACGACGGCCCGACCGTGTTGGTCGTCGACGACGAACAGGATTTTGTCGAAACACTGGTCAAGCGTCTGGAGCGCCGTGGGTTTCGGGTCACCGGCGTGGGCAGCGGGCCGGAAGCCCTGCAGCGCCTGAGCCGGGCCTGCTATGACGTGGTCATTCTGGATGTCCTGATGCCGGGCATGGACGGCATCGAAACGCTGCGCGAAATCAAGATCAACTGGCCCAAAACCCAGGTTATCCTTTTGTCCGGACACGGAGGGGAAGAACTGGGCATGCGCGGCATGGCCTATGGGGCCTATTCCTACCTGCTCAAGCCCGTTTCGCTCAAAATTCTGGTTGAAACCGCGTATCTGGCCTTTGAAGAAAGCGGGATCTGCTGACGGGACAGCATGCGCCAATACACCAGCCAGACCATCAAACGAAATTTTTTTGCAGCCATGCTGCTGGCTCCTTTCGTTCCGGTTGTCCTGGCATTGGGCACGGGAGGATATCTTTTCTGGAACCATGCCCAGCAATCCACTCTTGATCGGCTGACCCTGCTGGCCAAAAATTACGCCTATGTGCTGGATCGGTATATCGACGACTGTCTGGGTGATCTGGGACTGATTGAAAGTCAGCTTGAGCGCCGTGACGGACGGATCGACCTGCGTCCGTTGCTGGCCATTCTGGAAAACAAGCATCCTGAAATCGTCGATGTCGCCCTGGTGGACGAGGAAGGCGAGGTCCTGTCCTATGCCGGGCCCCGGGTATTCAAGGGGACCCATGTCGTGCCGGGCCGATGGTTTGAGGAGGCCCTGGAGCGAGGCTCCAGCATAAGCGGGGTCATGGCCGGGCAGATGGGCTTGCCGCACTACGTCATCGCCAAGCGTTTTGTGTTCGAAGATGCGAGCATGGTCTTGCGCGTCTCTCTCGGGCCCGAGGTCTTCACCCAGATTATGATGGGTTTCGGCGACGACATGGTCGACGTGTTTCTGATCAACCGCAAGGGCGAGGTCATTGCCGGCAGCGCCGGGCAGGTGCTGACCCGTGAACGCGAGCTGGTGGACCCGGTTTTCCTGGACCGCATCGGGACCTCATTCTGGGATCACCGCTCCAGTGCGGCCTATGCCAGCCGGGTCATGCGCAATGGTGGATGGATCCTGGCCCTGCGCAAACATTCGCCCACGTTTTTCAAGGCCACGGATTCGGCGGTGCTTTTTCTCGGTCTGTCGGTGCTTTGCGGAGGCATCATCGTCTTTTTGTCATCGCTTTATCTGACCGGCTATGTGGAAAAGATGCTGCGTCAGCGCGATGAGGAACGAGAGAAGTTGCGCGAACAGCTGTACCGGGCCGGGCGTCTGGCCGAGTTGGGAGAGATGGCCGCCGGGTTCGCGCACGAGATCAACAATCCCCTGCAGATCATGAAAAGCGATCAGGCGTACATCGAAATGCTCCTGCAGGACTTCAAGGCCAAGGCCGGCAATGACCCCTCTTTTGAGGACGACGTCAACGAGGTGCTGGCCAGCATCAATCAGATCAAGCTGCAGATCGACCGTTGCGCCCGCATTACCCATTCCATCCTGAGCTTTGGTCGGGCCGGCAGCGCCGAAGTCCAGAACATCGATCTTGCCAAGTTTATGCCCGAAGTGCTGACCATGGTGCAGAAGAAGGCCCAGCTCGGAAACATCACCGTCAAGGTCAACATGCCCCCGACCCGGCTGGTGGTTCATGTTGATCCCGGACGGCTGCAACAAGTCCTGCTCAACCTGCTGAACAACGCCATGCACGCCATCGCCGAAACCACTGACGGCCGGGCCGGGGAGATCGTGCTGTCCTGTCATGCCGAGGGCAGGGATCAGGTTCGTCTGTCCATTTCTGATAATGGTGTCGGCATTGATCCCGAGAATCAGCATCTCATTTTCACGCCCTTTTTCACCACAAAGCCGGCCGGCACCGGGACCGGGCTGGGGTTGTCGGTCTGTCACGGCATTGTCAACAGCATGAAGGGCGTTTTGGATTTTTCGAGCGTCAAAGGACAGGGATCAACCTTTTTTGTGATTTTGCCTCGGGTTCCGCAATCACCGGCGTGAGTTGCCGGTTGTCCGGTCGCCATGCTGCCCGGCTAGGGCTTCTCAGCCTGGAGGAATGAAGAGATGGAAGAATTGAGGGTTTTGCTGGTTGATGACGAGGAGTCGTATCTGCAGACCGCAGCCAAGATTTTCAGACGCAAGGGCGTCAATGTCGAGCTGTGCACCGTGGGACGCGACGTGGTGGGAATTCTGGAAGAAACCGGCTGTCAGGTCGTGGTTCTGGATCTGAAGATGCCGGGCATGACGGGTCAGGAGGTCTTGCGCGAGATCAAGGGAAAAGTCCCGGCCGTGCAGGTCATTGTCCTCACCGGGCACGCCACTTCGGACGACGCGGCCGGATGTCTGACCAGCGGGGCGTTTGATTTTCTGATCAAACCGGTGGAAATGTCGCACCTGCTGGATCGGATCAGGACCGCGTACGAGTTATGGAAGCTGTCACCGGAGCACTGAGCCTGGCATCCAAAGCCGGGCAGGGGAGGTGGATGTGAGCAGACCACGTGTTGTGCTGGCCGACGACGAGCCCAGGTTTCGCGAAACCGTTGCCAGAATTTTGGACCATCATGGCTTTGAGACGTCCATGGTCGAGAGCGGTGAGCAGTTGCTGCTGCTGTTGCAGACCGACAAGCCTGACGTGATTCTGCTCGACATGAACATGCCCGGTCTGGGTGGCGGCGACGTGTTGCCGCACGTGGTCGGCATGCGTCCGGACAGTCGAGTCATTGTGTTGACCGGCTACGGACAGGATCGCGATGCCAGAAAGGCGCTCGAAATCGGGGCTTTTGATTACCTGTGCAAACCCTGTGACGTCTCGATTCTGATGGGACGCATTCGGGACGCGATCAGAAGCGGGCCCGGCGGCCGGTCGGAGAAAAACGCAGCTCAGGTCATGATCCCCCTGGACGACTACACCTGTGTTCAGGCGTCGAGTACCGTGCGCGACGGCATCATGAAGCTGAAGACTTCCTCGGAAAATCTGATCTCCCTGGGGCTCGTCATGCAGTCCGGGCATCGGGCCGTGCTGGTCTTTGAGGGGGATGATCTGGCTGGTGTGCTGACCATGCGCAACCTGATTGAGGCTGTCCGGCCGGACTACCTGCAAGTGACGAACGGGGGCTTGCCGCACAGCCTGCGCTACTCACCCCTGTTCTGGTCCGGCCTTTTTTCAGCCGGAGTCAGTGATCTGGAGTCCAAATGTATCCGTGACATCATGAATCCCGCCCCGCCTGTGGTTGATGCACAGGCCAATCTGATGCAGGTTGCGCAGTTGATGCACGAGACCAACCGTCGGCGGGTGGTTGTGGAGCAGGACGGCCGGGTGGTGGGAGTGGTGCGGGAACAGGAGCTTTTCCACGAGATATCGCGCCAGATCCTCAGTCGCTGAAGGCAACGCCGCCACGGGGAGCAGGCAAAGAAGAAAGGGGCGCATGGGCCCCTTTTCTTTCGCGCTCAGCCTTTGGCAACGGCGATGATGGCGCGCATAAAGGCCGGCAGGTCATCGGGGGTGCGGCTGGTGATCATGTTGGCGTCGATCACGACTTCATGGTCCCGCCATTTGGCCCCCGCATTGACCAGGTCGTCCTTGATGGCAAAGAACGAGGTCACGGTCCTGTTCTTGAGAACGCCGGCCGAGACCAGCATCCAACCGGCGTGGCAGATGGCGGCCACGATTTTTCCCTGCTGATCAAAGGCCCGGACCAGGCTGACCAGGTTCTGGTCCCGACGCATGTGATCCGGAGCGTAGCCTCCCGGAATGATGATGCCGGCGCAGGCTTCGACGCTGATCTCCACCGGGGTCTTGTCGGCCTTGACCTCGGTTGCGTACTTGCCCTTGTAGAAGTGGCCTGTTTTCGAGGCCACGACCGTCACGGCGGCACCGGCCTCTTTCAGGCGGTAGAACGGGTACCAGAATTCATGGTCGTTGAACTGCGTGTCGACGAGAATAACAAAGTGCTTGCCTGTCAGCTCCATTTCATCCTCCGTTGTTGAAAATCATGCAAGGTTCACGGCAGTGTCAGGCTGCGGACACGATTGCGCCCTTCGTCTTTAGCCTTGTACAGCAAGCGGTCGGCGTGGTCCAACAGCATGGGACGGCTGCATTGCGAGGCGTCGGTGCAGGTCACGGCACCGATGGACACGGTGACGCAGTCCGCCACTGGGGAGTCGCGGTGCTCGATATGCCGGTTTTCCACTGCCTGACGGATGAACTCGGCCAGATGTCGGCAGCCGTTCTCACCGGTGTCGGGCAGCAGGATGACGAACTCCTCGCCGCCGAAGCGGGCCAGAAAGTCTGTTGAACGTCCCAGGGAGGACTGCAGCACCCTGGCCACGGCTTTGAGACAGTCGTCTCCGGCCAGGTGTCCGTAGAGATCGTTGTAGTTTTTGAAGTGGTCGATATCGATAAACAGCAACGACAGCTGTGTCTGGGAGCGCAAGGCCCGGCTCCACTCATGGGCATAAATCTCGTCGAACCGGCGACGGTTCGGAATGTTTGTCAGGCCGTCCAGGGTGGAAAGATTTTCAAGCATATCCCTGATTTTTTTCAGTTCCAGGTGATTGCGGATCCGGGCGCGGATGATTGGCGGGCTGAAAGGTTTGCGGATGTAATCGACGGCTCCGAGTTCCAGGCCTCTGGCCTCTTCGCTGGTTTCCCATTTTGCGGTCAGAAAAACCACGGGAATATGACGTGTTTTCGTGTCCTTTTTCAGCCGGGCGCAGACTTCAAATCCGTCCAGGCCGGGCATGACGATGTCCATGAGAATGAGGTCGGGCTGAGGGTCTGCCCTGGCCATGTCGAGGGCCATTTCCCCGCTGGTGGCAAATATCAGGTCATGCTCATCGCCCAGGACTGTTTGAAGGGCCTTGATGTTGATGGGCTCGTCGTCAACGATCAGGACGGTCTGATTGCTCTGGGGATACTCCAAGATGCGTGCTCCTGAGGGCTGGATTGTCGTGTTCGAGTTGGTTGATCATTTCCAGGGCGGAGACATAATTCAGATTGTCAGAACAGCTCCTAAGTCTGTTTGCCCAGTCACGCAATGGTGTGCAGTGCAGGTAATCCTGGATTTTCTCTATCAGGCCGTCAGCCTTGAGATTGTTTGTCCTGAGATAGACTTTCAGCTTTGTCAGGTCCGGTTGCAGCTGATCGGGGTCAAGGATTCCTTCCTGGCAGGTCGGAGGGGCTGCGTGACACGTCTGTTCGTCCAGGGTCTGCATCAGCTCCCGGTGCGCGGTGCGAAACGAATCGAAGTCTCGGGCGATGTCGTCGGGATTTTGTTCAGTGATGCTTTTTTCGATCTGGGTGCAGGCCTGGACCAGGTTTGTGGCTCCGATGACTGCGGCCGCTCCGCGCAATGAATGCAGCAGTCGGGCGGCCTGTTCAAATTTGCCGCGGACCAGGAGCCGGTCGATGTCGGCAATGTCTCCGTGGCGCTGCTGGAATAGCTGGAGCAGATTGTCGTAGGTTTGGGCGTCTTGGTCCAGGCGCTCCAGGGCCGATTTTCTGTTCAGGCATTCCCGGCCGGCAGGAACGTCCTGCGGTTCGGATGAAATGAATCGGTCTCCGCTGAGGTGGCGGCTGATGGTGTCCACCAGGGTGGTCGCGTCAATGGGTTTGGAGACGAAATCGTTCATGCCGCTGGCCAGGCACTGATCCCGGTCGCTTTGCAGGGCATGAGCCGTCATGGCGATGATCGGGAGTTGCAGGCCCAAAGTGGTGCGAATTTCGCGCGTGGCGGTGTAGCCGTCCATGCGAGGCATCTGGATGTCCATGAGGATGACATCCACTGGTTCGGAACGCAGCAGATCGAGAGCTTCCTGGCCGTCGGCCGTGACGTGGACCTTGGCGCCGGCCTTGGTCAGGATGTGAAACGCCACTTCCTGGTTGATCAGGTTGTCTTCGACGACGAGTACGGTGCGTGATGCCAGCGGATGCGCCGCAACCGCCGGAGCGGCCGGCGGCTGAACGAAGGCGTCATCCGGTTGGCGCAAAAAAGCCAGGGCGGCCCGCAGATGTTCCGGGCAGACGGGCTTGATCAGTACCTGCCCTTCATGCACGGCGCTCTGGGCCGGGGTGGAGGGCGATGCCAGGACAATAGTCTTGGCTTCTTCCGGGAGAAGGGCGTCTTTGACGTCCGGCCAGATCGTGTCCTTGACGAGGACCAGGTCAAAAGACGCTTTGAGCCGTGCAAACAGGATCAGGGCCTGGTCGGCGGTGGAAGCCTGATGAGATTCGTAACCCTGGGCCAGGAGCATGGACGAGAGCGCGAAGCGGGTCGCCGCGTTGTCGTCGATGATCAGGGCCTGGTTGCCGGGAACTGTCGGGATCGTTTCCACGGGGGAACCCTGCCCCGGCAGGGTGAAGGCAAAGGTGCTGCCGTGGCCCGGCTGGCTGCTGACCCGGATTTCCCCGCCCATCAGCGCGACAAGCTGCTTGCAGATGGTCAGGCCGAGGCCGGTGCCCCCGTAGCGCCTGGTAGTGGAACCATCGGCCTGGGCAAAGGATTCAAAAAGGTTGGGCAGCACGTCTTCCGCCACGCCGATGCCCGTGTCCTGGACCTCAAAGACGATACTATGCCCAGACGGGCCGGCAATCATATCCACGCGGACGATCACGTTTCCTCTGTCCGTGAATTTGATGGCGTTGCTCAGCAGGTTGATCAGAATCTGTCTGAGGCGCAACGGATCGCCATGAATGCGTTGGGGCAGATTGGGTGACGGATGATAGATAAGCTCAAGCTGCTTGGTGGCGGCTTGGGGAGTCAGGATTTCAAAAAGTTCATGCATCAGGGGGCAGATGGAAAAATCCGTCTGCTCAAGAACCAGCTTGCCGGCCTCAATCTTGGAAAAATCAAGGATATCGTTGATGATGGCCAGCAGCGTCTGGCCGGCGGTCTTGATCTTGGACAAAGCTCTGCCCTGGGTCGGGGTTGGGTTCGTGTCCAGGGCCATGTCGGTCAGGCCGATGATGGCGTTGAGCGGAGTGCGTATCTCGTGGCTCATGTTGGCCAGAAACTGGCTTTTGGCCATGGTCGCTTTTTCGGCCTGGGCCTTGGCCAGAGCCAGGTCGTCCTGGGCGCGCTTGTGCAGGATGATCTGGGAAATGAGGCTGGAAAAGATTTCCAGCGGACGGACCGTCTCCTCCGAGGGCTTTCGTCCGGACTTGGATGAATCCACGGAGATGACGCCGATCATCGTTCCCGAGGAATCATTCATGCGCACGAAAAGATTGTCCTCCGGATGCCAGCCGTTTTCATCGTGGCCCGAATTGCGCTCGCCCGGCAAAAAGCCTTCGGGCTCAAAAACACCCGCTGCCGTGTGCGGAAGATAATAGGACAGCCTGCCCAGTTTTATCCCGGCATTGAAAAAATTCAGGAAGCGCTCGGGCGGAGAAGGAAAACGGGCAAGCTTGTTCAGTGCGCTGATCTCGAATCCGCCGGAGGCGACAATGTCACGGAAGGGATGGTCCGGCTTGAACAGGGAAATGATTACCCGGGCAAAGTCGGAATGTTCGACGATGGAGGCGCAGAAACTGTTCAGAATGTCGAGCAGTTCGTTTTTGTCCAGCAAGGACGCTGCCGCCAGGCTGAGTTGCTCGGTTTGCCTGGACAGGGTGCGGACCTGTTCCTCGCTGCGTTGCAGTCGCTCGTATGCCCTGCGGCGTTCAATGGCGATGGCCACCTGGTCCGAGACGCTGGTCAGGATGCGGATGTCCTTGTGCCCGTAGCGGTCGGGATCGGTGTAACTTTGGCAGACCAGGGCGCCGATGACATGGTTATGGACTTTCAGCGGCACCCCCAGCCAGACTTGTGACGGCGTGCCCAGCTGTCCGGAGGTGTTGAAGGCTGGGTCCCTGGCCGCGATTTCCTCCCGGCCGGCCAGAATCGGCTCTTGGCTGAAAATGACCTCCGCCGTGTAACCACGGGACTTCGAGGCTTCGGGGATCTGCTCGATCTGCACCGGATCGTGGTCGCAGTGATAGGGGAATTCGATCAGGTCGCGTTCTTGATCATACAGGGCAATGTAAAAATTGGTGGTGTCGACCACCCGTCCCAGGGACTGATGGATGGAGCGGTAGAGTTGATCCAGGCTGGTGACCGTGTTGACGGCGTTGGAAATTTCAAAAAGCACCTGGTTGATTTCTTCGGCGAAACGTCGGTCATGAGTGTCATGGATCATGGCCTCCAACCGGTACCCGTCCTTGTGCAGCAGGAACTGCCCTTTTTCCGTGACAAAATAGGGTCGATCCTTGTCGAGAAGAATTCTGTACTCGGCGGTGTAGGGAGTCATGGTCGCCAGGGCCGTATTGACCGTGGCCAGCAATTCGTCGCGGTCGTCGGGGTGGACCAGGGTGCCGAGGCTCTGCCCGGCGAAACCGGTCTGGCGGTCGCAGACCCATTCGGCCAGATCCGGGTACGTGCTGTGGTCAATGTTCTCGTGCCAGGGAGCGCCGAGAAAATCGGCGAGGTTCCGGCCGGTGAGGCGTTCAAAGGCCGGACTGATGAATTCGGTGGCCCCCTTGCTGTTGACGGTAAAGACGACGCTGGGGATGTTTTGGATCAACTCTCTGAATTGACGATCCTTTTTGCTCAAGGCGTCCAGGGTGCTCTTGCGTTCAATGGCAATGGCGACCTGAAAGGAGACGGAGTCGAGAATTTCAAGATCACGGGCGCTGAATGCGTTCGGATCGCGGTAATTTTGCACGGCCATGACACCGATAACCCGTTCGGCGATGCGCAGCGGCGCGCCAAGCCATATTTCCGGAGCAGGCCCCATGAAAATGCTGTGACGCGGGTCTGTGGCCTTGGTCAGAAAAGAGTCCCTGGTGAAGCTGAGCGGCCTTTTCTGGCGGATGACTTCTGCGGTCAGGGACGGGCTTTGGGAAATGTTCGGGGTGTGTCCGAATTCGTCATCCAGTTCGTCGGCGAAATATGGAAAATCGACCGAATCCGATGCCTCGTCGTAAAGGGCGATGTAGAAGTTTTCGACGTCGAAAATCTTTCCCAGCTCGGAGTGGATTGTTCTGAACAGGTCGGGCAGGTCTTCGCTGGTGGTGACCGCGTCGAAAATGGCCAACAGGGTTTCGTGCACCAGCTGGTTTTTGGCCAGTTCGCGGCGCAGTTCCTGGTTTTCATGCAGCAGTTTGGACAGGGCGGTGGTTGGGCTCATGGTCGACTGCCGGGCTAGAGTTGAATTTGACCCACGTTATGCCAAGAGTGTGGTGATGGCAACATGGGTCCGCGGTTTGGGCAGGTTGACCGGGCCGGAGACCATCGGCCTGTCAGGGTTGGGCTGCGGGAGGGCCGGGGAGGGCGGCGGTCTTGATGGCCCCGTCCTCCAGTTGCGATTTGTACTGGGCGATAGAGGCCTGAAACTGGGGCATTTCCTTGGACGCGATGGGGTCGGCCGGCATGGCTTTGAGTTTGAGCGGGTTGATCAGCTGGCCGTTGTGCCGCATGCGGAAATCGAGGTGTGGGCCGGTGGAATAGCCGGTGCTGCCGACATAGCCGATGACCGCGCCCTGTTTGACTTTGCTTCCTTTCTTGCTGGCCTTGGCGTACTTGCTCATGTGGTTGTAAATGGTCTCGTAACCGTTGCTGTGCTTGACCCGCACGAACTTGCCCTGGGATTTGTTGGAGCTCACCTCGGCGATGGTCCCGTCGGCCACGGTGAAAATCGGCGTGCCGGTGGGCGCGGCGTAATCAATGCCCTGATGCGGCCGCCGGTAGCCCAGAATGGGATGCATGCGATTCATGGAATAACCGGAGGAGATGCGGGTAAAGGGCAGGGGTGATTTGAGAAAAGCCTTGCGCAACGGCTTGCCGTTCTGGTCGTAGTAGGCGGATTCCCCTTTGGCGTTGGTGTAGCGGTAAGCGTAGTAGGTTTCGCCCTGGTTGGTGAATTTGGCCGCGAGCAAGTCTTTGTATGCGAAGAATTCCCCTTCACGGGATTTCTTTTCGACAATGACCTTGAAGGTGTCGCCGACACGCAGGTCGCGGACAAAGTCAACGTCATAGGCAAAGACCTCGGCCAGTCGGACGGCCAAGTCCTCTTTTTCCCCCAGGTTCAGCACCGCGCCGAAAAGGCTGCTTTCGATACTGCCGGCCACGAGCTTGGTTTCGAGATCAAACGGAATCGCTTCCCGCCGGAACTCATAGCCGTTCTCGGTCATGGCCACCACCAGCCGCTCGTTGGCGTCTATTTCATATTCCAGGCCGACCAGGGCGTTGTCGAAATAGACCATGGTCCACGGCTGACCGGCCCGCAGGCGTTCCAGGGGGTAGACGTCCCTGCTTTCGTCGCACAGGGCGTAGATTTCGGCCAGGCCGAGGTGGCCTTCAAGCAGGGTGGACGGCGTGTCTCCGCTGCGGACCGAACCGGTCATGCGCACCAGTTCGGGTTCGCGGGGAGCTTCGGCCACGGGCAGTTCCTCCTGATCCGGATTGGCGGACGACTGGACTTCGTCCTGCCCGGGTTCCCGGTATTCGTGTCTGGCTGCGTTTTCCGCTTCGCGCTGCTCCAAGCCGGGCTCGGAGTTGTCCGACACGTTGAAATCAAGGATAAATGCTGCGCAAACCACCGCCACGCCCAACAGGCCGGCCAGGTATAGGCTGAGACGGGAGGACTTTTTTTTACGCGTGTACAAAAGAGCAGACGGCTTGTGATGGATCTTGCGTTTGTTTTTCGGCATGCATTTGTGAGTCGCGTTGGGCGTTGGATGATGATGTCCGGTACGAGGTACCGTCAGCGGGCCGCGAGTTGCGTTTTTTCACCGCCTGCTTAGCGGCGACAGAGGTTTAGCTCAAGCACTTCTTGGGACAAAACATGCTGTCGGCCGCCGTCTGACCACCGGCGTCTTCCGGGTCCGAAATTTTGGCCGTTTAGTTCAACGCTTTGGGCGCGACGTCACGGGACGCGGCGCGGATCGGCCCTTCGAGCAGCGTTTTGTGTCCCGCAATGTGGGCCTTGAAAAGAGGCAGTTCCTTGGCCGCGATGGGATCGGACGGCATGGATTTGAGCGTCAACGGATTGATGGGCTTGCCGTTTTGGCGCAAACGGAAGCACAGGTGGGGGCCTGTGGCCAGACCGGTGCTGCCCACGTAGCCGATAACCGTTCCCTGTTTGACCTTGGCGCCCTTCTTGGTGCCGGAGGCAAATTTGCTCATGTGGTTGTAGGTGGTGTCGTAGCCATTGCTGTGAACAATGCGCACGTAGTTGCCCTGGGTTTTGTTGAACCCGGCCTCGGCAATGGTGCCGTCGGCCACGGTGCTGATGGGTGTGCCGGTTGGCGCGGCGTAGTCGATGGCCGGGTGGGGGCGGCTGAAGCCCAGAATCGGATGCTTGCGGTTCATGGAAAAACCGGAGGAAATGCGGGTGAAGGGCAGGGGGGCTTTCAAAAAGGCCTTGCGCAGGGGGCGACCGTTCTGGTCGTAGTAGGCGGTATCGCCTTTTTTGTCCGTGTAACGGTAGGCATAGTATGTCCGGCCCTGGTTGGTGAAACTGGCGGCATGCAGCAATCCGTAACCGGCCAGGCTGCCGTCGCGGAACTTCTTGTCCACGACGACCCTGAAGCTGTCGCCCTCGCGCAGATCACGGAAAAAATCCACGTCATAGGCAAACACATCGGCCAATCGGACGGCCAGATCCTCGGTTTCGCCAAGTTTGAGAACCGCGCCGAACAGGCTGCTCTCAATGATTCCCTCGACGGTGACGGTCTCGACGTCGTACGGGATGGGCTCGCGGCGGAAGTCATAGCCGGAATCGGACATGGAGACCACCAGTCGTTCGTTGGCGTCGATTTCATACTCCAGGCCCACCAGGGCGTCCCGGGAATAAATCATGGTCCACGGTTGGCCGGCCCGCAGCTTGTTCAGGGGGTAGACGTCTGCGCTCTCGTCGCAGAGGGAGTAGATTTCGGCCAGCTTCAGATGGCCTTCGAGCAGCGTGGCCGGCGTGTCGCCGCTTTGGATCGTTCCGGTCATGCGCACCAGTTCCGGTTCGGGAACTTCCGGCAGATTTTCAAATTCGAGAGGGGTTGCCGAAAGGTCGGCCGGCTCCGTCGGTTCTTGGGTTCGGGCGTTTGATGCCGGGATGTGCTCCAGATCGATTTCGTCACGCATGACACGGCGGTCGACACTTGACTGCGTCTCGTCGGGCATGAGGAAATTGGAGAAAATCGCTCCTCCCACGGCCAGGATGCCGATAATGGCGATGGCGGCAATGGCGAAGCTGGGAGTTATGGGGGATCCGGCTGACCTGCGTACTGTGCGGTGCGGGAGGCGTCTGTTTTTTGGCATAGGTCCTTGCGCTGCGTTGAGGGGTGCTCACGGAGCGGCGACTGACGTTCAGTCGCCTTCAAGCGGCCTTGGTACATGGGCTACCGTAATCGCTGCCCTGTAACGTTATCCTCGCCTAACTTCAAGCCCGGAACAAGGGAAGAAGCCGGCCCTGTCCGCCTGGGCAATGCCTGCTTCCCCCGGCTGCCGAAGAGGCGGAGTGCGGGACACGGTTCCGTGACCGGGTCTGCCGGGCAGCGACGCTACGGGTCTTGCTGCGCGTAGCGTCAGGGCGATCAGTCGTGCGCTTCCGGCTGTCGACGCAATCCCTCGATGATGAAGTCCACCACGTCATCAAACAAGGTTGCGTCACCGTAGGGGGTGAGCAGACCATGGCGGATACCACCCACCAGATTGCAGAACACGACGACCGAGGTCTTTTGCGGGTCCAGGGACTTTATGGTCCCGTCGTGCACGCCACGGCTGATACAGTCCGTCAGGATGGTGTAGAGTTCCGTAAAGGTGCGGAACATGACTTCCTTGTCTTCATTGGTTTTCAGGTCGCTGAAGGGAGAACATCGCACCAGGACCATGAAGTCCTGACGAGGATTGCGGGCAAAGTCAAAATAGGTCTGGGCAAAGATCCGGACCGATTCCAGTCCGTTGGGAGCCCCTTGCAGATTGATCCGAATGGCCTGGGTCAGTTCATGCAGCACGTCCAGCCCGGCGGTGAGAAACAGCTTTTCCTTGTTGCCGAAATGATGGGTCAAAAGCCCCAGGGCCACTCCGGCCCGTTCCGAGATTTTCTTAAAGGTTGTTTCGGCGTACCCGTGTTCGCTGAAGAGTTCCTTGGCGGCTTTGAGCAGAAGTTCTTTTTTGGTCGGTCCCATGACGAGGCAAGTCCTTGATGCGTGGTGCGGGTGGGTACGGAGCGTGATCCGGGATGCCGGTTCCGCCGGGCCAGGAAAATTTGAGAGAGCAAGCGGGGGCGCTTGCCGCAGAGATGTCTCCCAACTCTTTGAATTGAATGCCCAATCAATAAAGGGTGCGAATTTTTTTGTCAATGTCCGGAAGCCATGCGCGTCGCGGCGCAAATTGACAAACAGCCTCTTGGTCTTGAATAAGAGGCGCGCAGTAAGGAGACAATGAATGAATGTTCTCAGATATTGGGCGGGTTACGCCTTGTCCTGGATGAGATTTCGAGTGCGGGCCCTGTGTCCGGGCAGAAGGGTGCTGGTCAAAAACGATCGGGTGCGGACCAGCCCGCTTTATGCCGATGTCTGCCTCTGGCAAAAGACGCAGATGGATTCCATGACCTTTGAAAACGATCGGCCGTTGAAAAGCAACAAGGGGGCCGTGGATCTTGGGCTTATGCGGCGTATCCATCGGCGGACCTTGTTGGAAATCAGGCACGAACTGGGTGATTTGTGGCGTCCGTCCTCCGTGACCCTGGACCGGGGGCGCGGGATCAGTCTGGATCAGTCCATCGCCATCATGCACCGGTTGCGTGACGCGGGTTTTCCTGATGATTCCCTGGGCGTTGTTTCCGTGGAATTTTCCGGCCGCCGGCACTCATTCGCCATTGTCCACGACCGGCCCGATGATTTCTGGGTCCTGGATAACGGCATGCTGTCCTTCTGCCCCGTGCGCGGCAGCGTGCTGCTTGCGGCCCGTCGGGACGTGGGCGTGCTGATCGGATTCAATTTTTTCGACGTCTGGAACTACTGATCCGGGGGAAAGGCATGTCTTCGCCGGCCCGACATTACGCCTATCTGTCCATCAGCGCCTCGCTCCTGACCATGGCCCTCAAGTTCGGGGCGTTTTTCATCACCGGGTCGGTGGGCCTTTTTTCCGATGCCGTGGAGTCGGTCGTCAACCTGGCGGCCGGCATCATTGCCCTGACGGCCATCATACTGGCGCACCGCCCTGCCGATCAGAGCCATGCCTACGGCCACGGCAAGGTCGAATATTTTTCCAGCGGCATGGAGGGCATTCTCATCTGTCTGGCGGCGGTGGGTATTGCCTATGCGTCGGTGCGCCGCTTTCTTGATCCGCAACCGCTGGAGATGCTGGGTGTCGGCATTCTGGTCGCGGTGGCGGCCGCGGCTGTGAATCTGGTGACGGCCAAGGTCATGCTGCGGGCGGCCCGGGAATACGACAGCATTGTGCTCGAAGCCGATGCCAAGCACCTGCTGACCGATGTCTGGACCTCGGCCGGGCTGGTGGCGGCCTTGTCGATCATGCTCTTTGCGCCGCCTTCCTGGCAGATTCTGGACCCGATTTTGGGCCTGGTCATGTCGGTCAACATCGTCTGGACCGGGATTGGTCTGATGCGCCGCTCCGTGGCCGGCCTGATGGACGAGGGTCTGCCTGCTGATGAGATCAGCCGCATCACCGCCGTCATTGCAGGAGTGGGTGGGCCGGAGACCGGTTTTCACGGGTTGCGTTCACGCAAGGCCGGAGCCGTCAGGTTTGTCGATTTCCATCTCCTTGTTCCCGGCGCCGTCACGGTGCAGCAATCGCATGATTTATGCTGCGATATCGAGAACGCTATCCGGGAGGAGCTGCCGGGGACGCAGATCACCATTCATGTCGAACCGCGTGAGGATCGGGCCTCTTTTGACGGGAATCAGGTCGGCGGGCTTTGTGATGGCCGTTCCACGGCCGGGTTGGCGGGACGTTAGCATGGGCGCCGGGGATGCGCCGGGGAGAGGGCATGTTGCGTAAATGGGTTGTCTGGTTCTGTCTGGCTCTGTGGCTGTGCGTCGGGTGCTCGACCATGGGCGAGGTCACCGGCAAGGCGGTCAAGGGAGTGGAAAACGCGGCCGACGATTTCAAGCACGGATACCGCAAGGGCCGGTCCGAATAACGGGGAAAAGCGGAAAATCCGGTTTTCCGCTTTTCGTCTGACGATGGTCTGTCTCTAAAAAAGATTCCGCTGCAATCGGCTGCAAACGCGTCCAGCTGCGCTGCGGGTGACAAGACTTCGCGGAACGTAGCTCCACTACGCCTTTGCCCGGTTTACCCCTGCCCTTTCGCTGGACACGTTTTCGTTTGATTTCGCCTGAAATCGTTTTTGATCAACAGACCCTAGTGTTTTTTGGGGCCGTGTTCTTTGTGCAGGTAGTAAACGACCAGACCGACGACGGCCAGGCCCGTGCCGAGGATGAGACCAGAAAGCATGTTTCCTCCTTTTCTCTTGTGGTTGTTCCAATAGAGGTTTTCTATCCGGTCCGAGCCGGTCTTGCAATCTTTCTGGCTGTTTAAAGACCAGAGTCCGAAACGGGCGGGGGCTGGGCAAAGGGTTTGCCAAACGATGGGGAGGCGTATATTTTCATGCTCCGTTTTTTGAAAAGTTTCTTATGGAGGAAGATATGAGCAATCCGGTTGTCCTGGTGGACACGACCAAGGGCGAATTCCTGGTCGAACTCTTTGCCGACAAGGCTCCGCTGACCGTGTCCAATTTTCTGGGCTACGTGGATGACAATTTTTATATCGGCACGCTTTTTCACAGGGTTATCAAGGGTTTTATGATCCAGGGCGGCGGCCTGGACAACATGATGCGCGAAAAGCCGACCAAGGCCCCCATCGCCAACGAGGCGGCCAACGGGTTGAAAAACCTGGAAGGCACCCTGGCCATGGCCCGGACGGCCGATCCGCACAGCGCCACGGCCCAATTTTTCATCAACACGGTCGACAATCCGGATCTCGATTACCAGGGCGAGGACGGATTCGGCTATTGCGTTTTCGGTCAGGTCATTGACGGGATGGATGTGATCAAGAAGATAGAGAAGGTCCGGGTCAAGGCCCAGGGCGATCACGAGCACGCACCCGCTGATCAGGTATCCATTAACTCCATTACCCGTTTTGAATGACGGACGACGTTAGAGTAAGGTAGTAAACCATGAGCGAAGATTTTGCCGAGCTGTTCGCATCCTACGAATCCCAGCGCAAGACAGCCCTCAAGGCAGGGGACAAGGTGTCCGGAACGGTCATCTCCATCGGACAGAAGTCTGTTTTTGTTGACTGCGGAGCCTCCGTGGACGGCATTGTGGATCGTGAGGAATTGCTGAACGACGCCGGCGAAGTGGGCGTGGCCGAGGGCGACCAGCTGGAGCTGTACGTGGTCGGCCTGACCGACGACAGCATCCGGCTGTCCAGGGCCTTGAGCGGCATTGGCGGGCTGAACATGCTGCAGGAGGCCTACGACAACCGCGTGCCCGTGGAAGGCAAGGTCAGGGAGCAGGTCAAGGGTGGATTTCACGTCGAAATCCTCAAGCGGCGGGCATTCTGCCCGGTGTCCCAGATCGACGCCAAATATGTGGCCAGTCCCGAGGATTATGTCGGCCAGATTCTGCAGTTCCGCATCATCAAGCTGACCGAAGGCGGACGCAATGTCGTTGTGTCCCGTCGGGCCCTGCTGGAAGAAGAACAGCAGCAGGCCAGCGCCACCTTTTTTGACAGCATCAAGGAAGGCGATGTCGTCGAAGGCGTGGTCACCCGTTTGGCCGCCTTCGGAGTTTTTGTCGAACTGGTGCCGGGCGTGGAGGGGCTGGTCCACGTTTCCGAGATTTCCTGGGCCCGCGTTCAGAATCCTGAGGATGTTCTGACTGTCGGCGACCGGGTTCGGGCCAAGTTTCTGGGTGTCAGCCCGGGCAAGAAGCCCGGTGAGACGCGCATTTCCCTGTCCATGAAGCAGGCCCAGGACGATCCCTGGAAAACAGTGGGCGAGCGTTTCAAGGACGGAGACAAGGTCACGGGCAAGGTTGTCAAATTGATGGATTTCGGCGCTTTTGTCGAAATCGCTCCCGGCATTGAAGGGCTCGTTCATGTCAGCGAGATGAGCTACGCCCAGCGTGTCCACAAGCCCGGTGACATGGTGCAGGTCGGGGACATGATCGCGGCCGTGGTCAAGCAGGTTGACGTCGACAAGCAGCGTATATCGCTCAGCATGCGCGACGCCGAAGGCGATCCGTGGCTCAATGTGGCCGAGAAATACCCCGTCGGATCCACCGTGCAGGGCACTGTGGAAAAGCGCCAGCAGTTTGGCTTGTTTGTGGCTCTGGAGCCGGGCGTGACCGGGCTTTTGCCGCAGTCGGTCATGGCCAAAGCCGAGGGTGAGGTCAAATACGACAAGCTCGGCGTCGGCGACGCGGTGACGGTCAGCATTGAGTCGGTCAATCTGCGTGAGCGCAAGATCAGTCTGGGCACGGGCAAGAAGGAAGACGTTTCGGACTGGAAGGGTTACAAGCCCCAGTCCGCCGGCACCGGCATGGGTTCCCTGGGTGACGCCCTGGCCCAGGCCATGCGGAAGAAATAAGACCCTTTTCATCAACCAGAACCTGTCAAGAAGGAGGCTCCTATGGCCATGGAACGTTGGGAATGTCCTTGTGGTTATGTTTACGACCCGGCAGAGGGCGATGCGGAAAACAACATCCAGGCCGGAACCGCTTTCGAGGATCTGCCCGCGGATTGGGTCTGCCCCAAGTGCGGCGCGGAAAAAGAGTTCTTTGAGAAGATGGATTGATTTTTGGGTTGCGTCACACGCGAGGGGGGCTGGAAGAAATTTCCGCTCCCCATTTTTTTGATTTTGAAAGAGGCCGTCCGGAGCATGAGGTGAACGAAATGGGTGATGATTTGGCCTACAAGGCCGTGAATTGCTGGGAACGCTACGACAGCGCCGAAGATCGGGCGGCCATGGATGGGCTGGCTGCAGACTATCTGGATTTCCTGACCCGCTGCAAGACCGAGCGCGAGACCGTGGCCTGGGTCATGGAGCGGGCCGGACAGCAGGGCTATTCCCCGCACCTTGAGTCTGGGCGGGTCATGATTTCCTTTCGATCCAAGGCCCTGCTCCTGGCCCGACGCGGGACGGCTTCTTTGACCGAGGGATTGCGTCTGATCACGGCCCATGCCGACACCCCGCATCTGGATCTGAAGCAGCATCCCCTGCACGAGGAATGCCGGGTTGCCTTGATGAAAACGCATTATTACGGCGGTCTGAAGAAATATCAGTGGCTGGCCCGCCCCCTGGCGTTGCACGGCGTGGTTGTGCGCACCGACGGCCAGACCGTGCCGATCCGTCTGGGTGAAGATGACACAGATCCGGTTTTGACCGTGCTTGACCTGCTCCCCCACCTGTCCCGCAAACAGCGGGAGGAAACCGTGGACAAGGCCTTTGTCGGCGAAAAGCTGAACGTGGCCGTCGGGCACCAGCCGGCCGGAAACGGGGACGACGCCAAGGTGCGCGCCCATGTTCTGGCTTTGCTTCACCAGATGTACGGCATCCGCGAGGAGGATCTGTTCAGCGCCGAACTCCAGGTTGTCCCGGCCGGTCGGGCCAGGCTGGTCGGTTTGGACCGCTCTCTGCTGGGCGGATATGGCCAGGATGATCGGCTGTGCGTCTACGCCGCGTTCAGGGCCTTTATGGATGCCCCCCGCAGCGAGCATACCCAGGTCCTGCTGCTCTGGGACAAGGAGGAGATCGGCTCTGATGGCGCGACCGGGGCCAAGTCGCGTTTCATGGAATACGCCCTGGCCGACCTGCTGGACAGCTGGGAGCCCCGGGCCCGCTTGCGCCATGTGCTCGGGCGGACCAAGGCCGTGTCCGCCGACGTCCATGCGCCAATGGACCCGGACTATCAGGATGTGCACGACAAATACAACGCGTCCCTGCTGGGTTATGGGCCGGTCTTTTCCAAATTTACCGGACACGGCGGCAAGTACGGGGCCAGCGAGGCCGACGCCGAGTACGTGGCCTGGTTCCGCAACCTGCTGGCCAGGAACAATATCCCCTGGCAGATGGCGGAAATGGGTAAGGTCGACGAGGGCGGAGGCGGCACCGTGGCCAAGGATCTGGCCGTATACGGCATGGAGATCATCGATTTTGGTCCAGGCGTCTTGTCCATGCACAGCCCGTTCGAGATCAGCTCCAAGGCTGACCTCTACGCCACGGTCAAGGCCTATCACGCTTTTTACTGCAGCTAGGGAGGGACGCATGCCTGTCATCATGGGAACGGCCGGACACATCGACCATGGCAAGACCAGCCTGATCAAGGCCCTGACCGGCATCAACTGCGACCGGCTGGCCGAGGAACAAAAGCGCGGTATCACCATTGAGCTGGGCTTTGCCTATCTGGACCTGCGCCCGGACATGCGTCTTGGCATCATCGACGTTCCCGGCCATGAGCGTTTCGTCAAGAACATGGTCGCCGGAGCCGCCGGCATTGATTTCGTGCTGCTGGTCATCGCCGCGGACGAGGGCATCATGCCCCAGACCCGCGAGCATCTGGAAATCTGCTCCCTACTGGGCATCCGGGCCGGACTGGTCGCCCTGACCAAGACGGACATGGTCGAGCCGGAATGGCTGGAGCTGGTCCGGGAGGAAGTGGAGGCGTATCTGGCCGGATCTTTTCTGGACGGTTCGCCCATTGTTCCGGTTTCGGCCCATACGGGCAGCGGGTTGGACGATCTGCGTGGCTGTATCACGGAGCTGGCGGCTTCCTTTGCCCCGGACCGGCGCTCCGACCTTTTTCGCCTGCCCCTGGACCGCGTCTTTACCATGAAGGGACACGGTACGGTCATCACCGGCACGTCCATTTCCGGGTCCCTGCGCGTGGGGGAGGATGTGGAGATTTATCCGGCCGGTCTGAAATCCAAGGTCCGGGGGTTGCAGGTCCACGGAGCCGCGGCTGACGTGGCCCGGGCCGGAGAACGCACGGCCGTCAATCTGCACAGCCTGGACGTGGACGACCTGGAGCGCGGCGAGGTTCTGGCCCATCCCCAGACTCTGTTTCCGTCACCGGTCTGGGACGTGGAGCTGACCTGTCTGAGTTCGTCGCCCAATCCGCTCAAACACCGGACCGAGGTTCATTTTCACCACGGCTCGCGCGAGATTCTGGCCAAGCTATTTTTTCTGGACCGGGACAAGCTGGAGCCGGGCGAGACAGCCCTGTGCCAGGTCCGTTTTTCGCGCCCCCTGCCCGGCGTGTTCGGCGACCGCTGCATTGTCCGTTCGTTTTCCCCGCTCATGACCGTGGCTGGTGGCCGCATTGTCAACCCGCTCGGACGCAAGGTCAAACGACATTCGTCAGACCTAGCCACCCTGCAGGCCCTGGGGCGCATGTCCGGCGAGGAGTTGCTGCTGGCCCAGTTGTCCTTGGCCGGACGAACAGGCCTGACCGTGTCGGAACTGAGGATCATGACCGACATGGAATCGAAAATGCTGGACAAGACCCTGCAGCTTCTGGGCGGGCGGCAGCAGGCCTTCCAGTTCGACAAGGACGACAAACGGTATGTTTCGGGCGCAGTGCTTGATGGCCTTGGCGCGTCCTGCCTGCTCTATCTGGGGGAGTACCATCGTCGCGAACCCATGCGCCAGGGCGTGTCCCGGGCCGAGCTGACCACCAGTTTCGGCCAGGGCATGCATCCCAAGCTGGTGCACTTTCTGATTGAGCGTCTGGTCAAGGCCGGTAGCGTGGTCCTGGAGAACGATCTGGTTCGACTGCCGGACCATGTCGTGTCCCTGGCCTCGGATCAATCCGGTTTGCGCTCTTTGATGGAGTCGGTCTATGTCCGGGCCGGACTGACGCCGCCGACAACCAAGGCCTTTCTGGAGGACAACAGCCTGCAGGCCAAGGACGTGGCCCAGATGTACCGCCTGCTTCAGGAGGAAGGCGTGCTGGTCAAGATCAGCGAGGAGTTCTACTACTCCCGCGCGGCAATGGACGACATCATTGGCCGCGTTCGGGGGTTCTTCGCGACCAATCAGGAAATGGGTCCGCAGGATTTTCGAGACCTGACCGAACTGACCCGCAAATTCGCCATTCCGGTTCTGGAGTACCTGGACAAGGAAAAGATCACCATGCGCATCGGGGACAAGCGCCAACTCAGGAAGAGGTAGGCGGCTTCGGTTTCTGCAGCCGAAGCTGAAGGACATGATAATCGTGCGCTGCTGCTGGTCATCAATTTCTGATCAGTCCTCCCCGGAAAGACATTCCCGTTCTTCGTCAAAATCCGCGAAACGCAGGGCAATGGTTCGGAATTCCTCGGTCATATCCAAAAATGCCGCGCACAGGTCCGGATCGAATTGCGTTCCCTGTCCTTCGATAATGATCGCCACTGCCTTGGAATGGGGAAAGGGTGGTTTGTAGACTCTGCGGCTGATGAGAGCATCATAAACGTCGGCAATGGCCATGATGCGCGCGCCCAGAGGGATTTCGTCTCCCTGTAGACCTTGGGGATAGCCCTTGCCGTCCCAGCGTTCATGATGGCTGTGGGCAATCTGGCGCGCATGGGACAGAAATGAACTTCCTCCCAGTTTTTCTTCGGCCTTGGCCAGGCTTTCGCTGCCGTACCGGGAGTGTTTCTTCATTTCCTCAAATTCTTCAGGGGTCAGCTTTCCGGGTTTGAGCAAAATGGCGTCAGGCACACCGACCTTGCCCACATCGTGAAGCGGGGCAGAAAGATAAAGAAGTTCAATGATTTCTTCGTTTAAGAAGGGGGCAAAGCGGGGATGGGTGCGCACCTTTTGCGCCAGTGCCCTGACGTAATGCTGGGTCCGCTTGATGTGTCCCCCGGTTTCCGGATCGCGGCATTCCGCCAGCGTCGCCAGGCTTTCGATGGTCACCTCCTTGGTCAGGGCAAGTTCGCGAGTGCGTTCGCGGACCAGGGTGTCCAGGTGATCGCGATGCTTTTTCAATTCCAGCTGATTGCGGACCCGGATTTTGACCAGGCCGGGACGAAAAGGCTTGGTGATATAGTCGACCGCGCCCAGGGCCAGCCCTTTTGCTTCGTCCTCTTCATCGGCCAGGGCCGTGATGAAGACGACCGGAATGTCACGGGTGCGCGTGTCGGCTTTCAGCCTGGAGCAGACTTCATAACCGTTCATCCCCGGCATCATGATGTCGAGCAGGATGATGTCCGGCGTCGGTTCGGACTGGGCCAGGCGTAACGCTTTTTCACCATCCTTGGCGGCGAGTATGGCGTGTTCGTCCTTGAGCGTTTCCATGAGGACCTGGATGTTTTCCACGGTATCGTCGACAATCAGAACTCGTGATTTTTCATTGGTGGTCATGATTCGATCTCCTTCTCAAGTGTCGCGATCAGTGTTTCCAGTTCGGCCCTGGCATCGTCCGTATCGAAGTTGTCGAGATGAGCTGCTGTTTTTTTGACTGCAGCAAGGTGTGTCGGACCCAGCGGCAGGGTCAGGAGATGGTCCAGATCGCTGGCTGCCTGGGCCAGGTTTTCATCCAGCGCTGCGGTGATTTTGCCGGTCAGCCTTATGGCTTCCCGCCGCACTTCGGGAGGCAGTGCGACTTTTTGGAACGTATCGATTACTGGAGATGCCGTGGCAGCGAGGATGTTTTCCAGCCCTTGGCGCAGCTGCCGGGAGCATTCGTCCAGTGATGCGAGCTGGATGAGGATGTCCTCACTGCCGTGCTTGAGCGCATGTTCCAGCTTTGCGGCGACTTGAGCCACGTCTTCCGCACCCAGATTGGCGGCAACACCTTTGATCGTGTGCGCCGACAACCGGGCGTCATCGATGCGGCCTGTCTCGATTTGAAGTCGCATCTCCTGGGCGCAATCCAGGTACTTGTCCCGAAATTGTCCCAGCAGTTTGAAGTACAGGGTGCGGTTTCCTGACACCTTGGCCAAACCCGACCTGAAATTCAGACCAGGTATGTCTGCAAGACGTGCATCTCCGGAGGGCACTGTGTTGTCGTGTCGGCTGGGGGGTGCTGGGCGACGGTCCGGGACGGGCCGTGCCCCCGGCTTGATCCATTCCACCAGAGTCCGGAGGAGGCGATCCGGATCAATGGGCTTGGTGATGTGGTCGTTCATGCCCGCTTCCAGGCTCTTTTCCCGGTCTCCGGTCATGGCGTGGGCGGTCATGGCCACGATGGGCAGTTGTGCGCTCCATGGAGTATTCTGCGTGCGGATCATCTGCGTCGCGGTGAGTCCATCCATTTCCGGCATCTGGATGTCCATGAGAACCAGATCGTATTCTTCGGCGTGAACCGCCGCGACCGCCTCCGTGCCATTGCGTGTCACGTCGACGATCATGCCTGCGTTTTCCAGCAGTTCCACGGCGATTTGTTGATTGATTTCGTTGTCCTCGGCCAGAAGAACACGTGCGCCGCGAATCCGTTCCAGGCCCTCGGGTTCCTGGTTTCCGGTATCAGAGCGCTGAAGTGTCCGTTCGGTATGGTGTCCGAAGCACGCCATGATCGTGTCGAAAAGAACCGATTGGTTGACTGGTTTGACCAGGAAGGCGTCCATGCCGACCCGCTCGGCCTGGCGCATGATTTCCTCCCGGCCATAAGCCGTGACCATGAGGATCTGCGGAATGGCGACCAGATCAGGGTTATCCTTGATTCTTTGTGCGGTCTCGATGCCGTCCATGCCCGGCATCTTCCAGTCCATGAGCACCAGTTCGTAAGGATCTCCTGTCCCGGAGGCGCGGAGTAGTTCGTCCAAAGCCTCCTGCCCTGCTGCAGCCGTTGTCACTCTGAAGGAAAATGATTCAAGGGTGCTGCTAAGTATATCTCTGGCAGTGGAGTTGTCGTCCACGACCAGGGCGCGCATGCCGCGCAGGTCGACGGCCGGTTCAAATCTGGGCCGCCCTCTCCGTTCCACCCGCCCCAGCCGAAGGGTGAAGGTGAAGGTGCTGCCATGTCCGGGCTCGCTTTCGACCCGGATTTCTCCACCCATCATTTCCACCAGTCGTTTGCAGATGGTCAGACCCAGGCCGGTGCCTCCATATTTTCGGGTATGCGAGCCGTCGGCCTGACTGAAGGATTGAAAGAGGCGGCCGAGCTGTTCTTGGGTGAGTCCGATGCCCGTGTCGCGGACCGAACAACGCAGCATGACGCTTTTTTCGTCCTGCTGTTCGAGCTCGATGCTGATCACGACCTCGCCTTTCTCCGTGAATTTGATGGCGTTGTTGGCCAAATTGATCAGAATCTGCCCCAGGCGCAAGGGATCCCCCATGAGTTCGTTCGGCACGTTCGGATGCAGACTGAACAGTACCTCCAGACCTTTTTCCTCTCCCTTGACCGAGATGATGTTGGCCAAGTTGTCGAGCACCTCTTCCAGATGAAAAGGAATGGACTCGATTTCCATTCTGCCCGCCTCAATTTTGGAAAAGTCCAGAATGTCATTGATAATGCCGAGCAGGTTATGAGCTGCGGACCTAATTTTGGAAATGTAATCGTGTTGCTTGGCCGTCAGTTCAGTCTGCAGGGCCAAGTGGCTCATGCCGATGATGGCGTTCATGGGCGTGCGGATTTCATGACTCATGCGGGCCAGGAAGTCTGATTTGGCTTGTGTGGCTTCTTCGGCTCGGGCCTGAGCAGCTTTGAGTTCGGAAATATCGACGATGACACCGATCATGCCCCCCCGGCGTCCATCGGACAGGTCGAACGACGCGACCCAGTACAGGACGTGATGGTCCTGTTTGTCGGCCAAGGTGATCGGGAATTCGTGGCGACGCATACCTCCTTCGCGCAGGAGCGTCGTGTCCTCGTCGTGATAGGCTTGTCGGGCGCTGACGGGCAGGAATTCCAGATCAAGCACGGTTTTGCCCAGCATGGCGTCGCGACTGATGCCGAACGCCTCTTCGTAGGCTTTATTGCAGCCGACAAACCGGGCATCGGTGTTTTTGATGAAAATCGGGTTTGGTATGGTGTCGATGAGGGCGGCTTGAAACATGAGCTGGTCCTGAATGGCCTGTTCGATTTCCCGGCGCCGTGTGATATCGTCCAAAACCCAGATCGCTCCCTTGCCCAGGTTGGGCGGGATCGCGTCATCAACTGCCTTGCCGGACAGCGAGCACCAGACCGTGGAACCATCTTTTCGCATGAGCTCGAATTCCGTGTTGACCAGTTCTCCTTGTGCCAGCCGCCGGTAGTGCTCACGCGTGAAGGTTTCGTGGCTCTCCAGGCTGGGAAGAATTTTGGACATCTCCAATCCGGCCAGTTCGGCCGGGCCGGAGTAGCCCAGTATCTGACTCAACCTGGCGTTGCAGCGATAGATCTTGCGTCCACGGCGAAGGAACAAGATGCCCACGTGTGCGTTGTCAAAAATCTGCTGCAATTCGCCCCGGATGGCACGAACCTGATCCAGGGCGTCCTGCAGGGCTTTCTCGGCCGCCACGCGTTCGGACACTTCGCCTGCCAGCCTGCGGTTCCAGCGCAGGATGAGCGCCATAAACACCAGGGCCACGGCGACAACGCCCAGGCCGATGCGCATCATGGCTCCCCAGTCGATATGTCGGGAAATGCGCAGATTGACCCATCGTTCGTGGAAAACGGCCCGTTTTTTGTCGGGGATGCTGGCCAGCAGGGAATCCAGGATGGCGGCCAATTCAGGCATGTCTTTGCGCACGCCGAACGCCAGGTCATACGTGTAGGGCGTGGGCGCGACGATTCTCAGTTCGTCCAGGGCCAGGGTGCTCATCAGGTAGTGCAGCACTGCGCCGTTTTCGACAACGGCGACGGCGCGCTGCCGGATGACGGCGTTCAGGGCCTCTTCGGTGTTTTCGGCCAACAGCAGGCGGATCTCGGGATAATCCCGGCGCAGGTAGTGCTCAATGATGTGCCCTTTGATCACGGCGACGGTCTGGCCATTGAGGCGCTCCAGATTGTCGATGTATCCGGCGTCTTTGCGGGCGGCAATGACCAGCGGAATGCTCAGATACGGGCGGGTGAAGTGCATGCGGTCACGTCGTTCCGGGGAAGGGACAATGGCCGGTATGACGTCGATTTCTCCCCGGTCCATGCTTATGAGCGTTTCCGCCCAGCTCGGTTTGAGGGCCGGGGTGAACGTAACGCCCAGGCGCTGTTCGGCAAGCATCGTGTACTCCGACGAAAGACCGGTGTGTTTTCCCGTATCGTCGAGGAATGCAAAGGGCGGCCAGTCAGCGGAAATGCCCAGTCGGAGCTGGCGGTGCTCCGCCAGCCAAGCTTCCTGTTCCGGAGTGGGGGCGAATTCCTTTTCGCTCTCCATGCGTCCCAGCCATTTGGCTTTGAGAGTCTGCAATTCCTGGTCGTCGACCAGCGACATGGCTTTGCCCAGAATAGTTGCCAGCTCTGCCTGGTCTTTGCTGACAGCCATGCGCAGAGGTACGCTTCTGCTGTCTGAGAGATCATCCAGGTAGCCGCTGGCTTCCAGGTTGGATATCTGCAGCTGCTCGCTCAGGTAATTGAGGACAGGCATGGGCAGGAGTACGGCGTCGGCTCGTCCTGAGGAGACGGCCATGACCGCTTCTGTGGAGTCGGTGACCTCGACGATTTCCACCAACGGATGTCGGGTCAGCAGCTCCTGGTGATAAAAGCCCTTGGGCACGGCCAGACGTTTTCCATACAGGTCCTGGACCGAGGAAACTTTCTGGCTTCCATGACGCATGTAGAGCATCCTGGCCATGTCGAGATAGGGCGGTGTGAACGCCAGATATGTCGAGCGTTGCGGCGTGGACACAATGTTGAGCATGACGTCCAGTGTACCGGTTTGGATCATGGTCTGGTACTGTTCCCAGGAAAAACCGGACACAAACGTCACATCCAATCCGGCGTTCTGGGCGACCATGCGGAGGTAGTCGATGGAAAACCCCCGGGGCTCCCCGTTTTCGTTGAAATTGATCGGGCCCCAATCGTTTTCGTTGTGAGCGGTGATGGTTGTTTTTCGGGCCAGGAACTTTCTTTCGTCCGGCGTGAGCAAAGATGAGAGCTCGGGTGAGATGGTGCGAACCCCCGAAACCAACCAACGTTGCAGCAGGGCATCGCGTTCTTCGTTGCTGATCAGACGTAAGCCCGCATCGACCCGGGCGATCAGTTCGGTTTGCCCTTTGGGCGCTGCCGCCCGATAAGCTTGGCTCGAAACAGGTGCTGTCCGGACATAACCAAAGGTATTGGCCAGCCGATTCTGGTCCAGGAAATAGAGCAAAGCGATTTCGGTCGAGACGAATGCCTTGATTTCTCCGCGCAGTGCGGCCTGAAACAAGGCGTCGTTACTTTCGTATTCGCGGATCAGGTGTTCCGGAATGGTTGCTGCGACCAAATCACGCGTGAAGCCGCCCTGGGGCACTCCCACAACCACGCCGTGCAGCTCTTCCAGATTGACGGCGGGTCTGAGGGATGGGTGGGTGAAAATGTGGTAATTGAGGGTGAACACGGGAGCCGAGAATTCCAAGAGGCTTTCTCGTTCGGGGCTGTGAAACATTCCCGCGTGGAGTTCGGCCTGACCTGCCGTGACCATGTCCATGGACTGGTTGAACGTGTCCGTTCGTACGAAGCGGATGGATCTGCCGGTTTTTTGAGACCACAGTCGCCAGAGTTCTGGCAGTATGCCGGCTGATTGGCCGGACTCGTCCTCGAATTTCAAAGGCGCGACTCCGGCGTTGTAGACAATGGTCAGATCCTCGGCCGAGGCCGATGTGGTCAGGATGAACAGGAGCGCGATCAACACGGGCACTCGTCGCATTTCGATCCTCGTGGCTGGTTGTCTTGTTCGGCAATGGCGAAGCAGTCTCGGCTACCGCCGTGGCCGGTTGACCGGTGCAGGAAGCGGTACGTTGAAGCATGGGGATTTATTCACGCCTCGTAACGCCAGAACGGTTATACTGCAAAGAGAATATTGGAAATGACGTTCCGGTCAAAAATTATCCGCTGATCAGGACCTTGAACCTTCTGCTCCTGGGAAAACAGCCTGGTTATGTCCGGAGCAATGGGACTTGCCTCCGGATGAAAGACCGGGTGAGGCGGCTTCCGGTGCCGGGACGGTCAACCGGCCTGCTGCTGCGGCGTCATGTGCTGAATTTGCGCACCAGCATTTCCATGTACCGCGATTTGACCTGGGTGCTGGCCATGATCTGTTTGATCGGAGGCAGCTTCAGCACGACTCCGAGCACGGCGGCCAGGGCGCGGTGGTTCCAGAGCACACGGTTGTCGAAGAGCAGATGCTGGAAGGTGCCGCGTTCTATGGCCATGACCACGGTGCGGTGCACGGAGTTGAGCGGAGTAATGACCCGCTTGGGCCGGGATTTGAGAGACAGGCTTTGGTCCGGGCAGGCCCGCAGGCAGACGGCGCACCCCAGGCAGATGGACTCTTCGACCTTGGCCTTTTTTCTTTTGGGGTTGGCCGGATCGTTGGCCGAAACCAGCCCCATGGCCTCCACCGGGCAGGCCGCAACACATTTGCCGCATCCGGTGCAGGTGCTTTCGTTGACCACGGGCAGGAAGTTGGACGTATGTACCGGATGCAGTGACCCGAATTTGCGGGCCGCGATCATGGCCTCGCAGCAGCAGCCGCAGCAGTTGCAGATGAAATTGACCCGCTCGCGCACGTTTTCTCCAAACTGAACCAACCCTGAATCCTGGGCCTGGTCAAGCAGGTCAAGGCACTCGTTCCGATCGATGAGCCGGGCGTGGTCGTGTTTGGCCAGGGATCTGGCCGAGGTGTTGAATGTCAGGCAGATTTCCTTGGGTGCGTCACAGTCCCGGCCGACGTGGTGCATCTTGTGCCGGCAGTAGCAGGTGCTCACGGCGCGGTGGCTGGCGATGCGGATAATCTCGCCGGCCCGCTCGTAATCAAGAACATGCACGGCGTTTTCGCTGGAGAGCGCGGCTTCCTGCACAAAGACCCGCCCGAGCTGCGTCTCGCCGTTGGCGAAGAGAAGGCGGACAAAATCCTCTTCAACGTTCAGGTACTGGTAAAACAATTCCGCCAACGCTTTCTGATCCACCTTTCCACCTGTGCGCATCATGGAAAATTCAAAGAAACCGGCCATGGGCGGGGGCAGGACATAGCTCGTGCCCCCGTCCGGATCCTCCATGTCCACGAGCATGGCGCGTCCGGCCAGATTCTCCAGAATGCCGCGCGCCCCGGTCTCGTCCATTTTCCAGATGTCTGCCGCTGTGCGCGCGGTGAAGGGTTTGATGGGCAACTGGGCGATGAGGGCTGCCTCATGTTCGCTGAAGAGGAGTTTCAGTATCTCGTAGAGGGATTGAGAGGGTGGCGCGCCTTGCGGAAAGCGGTTCAGGCGGTCGACAAGCTCGGCGTATCCGGTGCGGTGTGCGTGGTGCGACATGGGGCCTCCTGCAAGGTCGGTTGCGCGACGGTGTTTGGCAGGGGCATATGCTGTTTTTTCATGCAAATAAAGACGCAACAGGAGACGATGGCCAGGTTTTGCCGCCTGCGAGGCCCTGGCTTTGGGGTTGCCGGCGCAAGGACCGGCGCCTTCAGGACGAGGTTAACCGGCCATTTCCGTCCAAAGCAGCTCCATGATCTGGGCCTTGAGACCGGAAAATTCCGGCAGGACCATGACCTTGTGGTCTCGCGGTCGGGGAATGTTGACAGGTATGCGCGATGTCAGCCGGCCCGGACGCCTCGACATGACGTAGACATTGTCGGCCAACAGGATGGCTTCGTCGATGTCGTGGGTAATGAACAGGACCGTGTTTTGTTCCTGGGCGCGGATGGTCAGGAGCAGTTCCTGGAGCAGGAGGCGGGTCTGGGCGTCCAGAGCGCCAAAGGGTTCGTCCATGAGCAGCATGCGCGGCCTGTTGGCCAGGACACGGGCAATGGCCACGCGCTGTTTCATCCCTCCGGACAGTTCCTTGGGCAACGCGTTCTCGAACTCGCCAAGACCGACCAGGCCCAGGTAATGGCGCGCCGTGCGCATGCGTTCAGCCACGGGCACTCCCTGGATGCGTAAACCGAATTCGACATTTTTCCGCACGCTGAGCCAGGGGAAAAGGGTATAGGATTGAAAGACCATGCCGCGGTCGCGTCCGGGACCGGTGATGGGTCGGCCGTCGATGGTTGCCAGCCCTGTCGTGGCAGCTTCCAGCCCGGCCACGATATTGAGCAAGGTGGACTTGCCGCACCCGGACGGGCCGACGATAACGGCCAATTCGCCCTCGTCAACGTCCAGCGAAATATCCTGCAGGGCCGTGACCTGACCGGCTGCACCCTGAAATTCCTTCTCGTCAACGTCCAGCGAAATATCCTGCAGGGCCGTGACCTGACCGGCTGCACCCTGAAATTCCTTGCCCAGGTCCTGAATGTGCAGCAACGCACTCATGTCCCCACCTTTTCGCTCCACGGCACGCACAGCCGGGTCAGGATTTTAAACAGCCAGTCCGTGAGGAGTCCCAGCAGACCGATGATGATCAGGCCGGCAAAGATGCGTTCTATTGCCAGGAAACGCTGCGCCCGCAGAATCATGTATCCGAGGCCGGAGTTGGCCGCGACCAGTTCGGCCACGACCAGGTAGGTCCAGGCCCAGCCGACGGTGATGCGCAAATTGTCCATAATGCAGGGCAGGGCAGCGGGCATGAGCACAAGCCGGTAGATCTGGGAACGGCCGGCCCCGAGGGTGGCGGCGGCCCGGCACAGGTCGCGCGGTACGGCCGCCACGCTGTCCGTGACCATGAGCACCAGCTGAAAAAAGGTGCCGAGGAAGATGATGGCGAACTTCTGGCCGTCGCCGATGCCGAAATAGAGAAGGGTCAGGGGAACCAGTGCGACCACGGGCAGATAGCGGGCAAACTCGATCAGCGGGGTGATCACGGCCGCGCCGCGACGGGAAGTGGCCAGAAACAGGCCCAGGGGTACGGCGACAAGCACCGCCAGGGACCATCCGACCATTACCCGGTACACGCTGTCCCAGGTATAGCTCCACAGGATGCCCTCGGCATGCATCTCGACAAACGACCAGATCACGCGGTGCGGCTTGGGCAGGAAGAGTTCCTTGATCAGGCCTCCATAAGCCAGGGCTGACCACACTCCCAGGAGAACTGTGAACGAAATGAGGGCCAGCCAGATCCGGCCGGCCCTGGGAAGCTTATTTTGCGGCTTCAAGAATGTACTCGTCGGTGATCAGCTCGGCGGCGGTAACATCTTCAGTGATGATGCCTTTTTCCTTCCAGAAGCGGATGGCCCTGTCCGCGATTTCGAACAGGCCGGTACCCGGTTTGATAAAAGCCAGATTTTCGGCCTTGCCTTTGAATGTCACGCCGCTGGCCATGTCGGCCATGTCCGTGGCCGAAAGTCCCATGGCCCGGCCCATGATGGCGTTGCCCTCGTCGGCGTTGGCTCTGTACCAGTCCACGGCCTTGAACCAGGCTGTGGCCATTTTGGCCGGCACGTCCGGGTGCTTGGCCACGAAGTTCGTGTTCATGACAAAGACGTCGACAATGGTGCCGGGCATTTCCTTGCTGGAAATGAGCACATGCCCGCCTTCACGCTGTCCCGCGTTGGTCAGCCAGGGCTCCCAGGTCACGGCCGCGTCGACCTTGCCGGCGACAAAGGCCGCGCCTGCATCGGACGCGCCCATTTCCTGGATGGTCACATCGGCTTCTTGCAGGCCGTGCTTGTCCAGGATGGACAGGAAAAAGAAGTACGAGGTGCTGGATTTGTCCAGGGCGACGGTCTTGCCTCTCAGGTCGGCCACGGTGTTGATTCCCCCGGCAGCAACCACTCCGTCGCCGCCGCTGGATTCGTCCATGGCGAAAACGACCACTTCGGGTGTGCCTTTGGCGAAATGGATGACCTCGCGGTCGATGACGTTGCCCAGCCCGTCAATGTTGCCCGAAGCCAGGGCTGCGGCGTACTGGGCCTCGTCCTCGATGATGGCCAGTTTCACATCCAGGCCGAGTTCCTTGAAGAATCCCAGTTCCTTGGCGATGTGCAACGGTCCGTACCCCACCCAGGTCGCGTGGGCCACAGTCACTGGGGTTTCGGCCGCATAAGCGCTTGCGGCCGCCAAAACCAGACAGATTGAAAGTATGATTTT
This sequence comes from uncultured Desulfovibrionaceae bacterium, assembly GCA_964651415.1. Lineage (GTDB taxonomy): Bacteria > Desulfobacterota > Desulfovibrionia > Desulfovibrionales > Desulfomicrobiaceae > Desulfomicrobium. Next base: position 19,934 of record CAZYZA010000007.1, on the reverse strand, counting down.
TTTCATAAGTATCCTCCGGACTGGGACTTCAATCTAAAATCGATCGATCCGTCAATATCGGGGGAGGGCTCTGGATGGGGGCCGGGCGCAAAAAAACCCGCTGTTACGCGGGTTGTGGTCGGCTGGTGGAGGGGGGAGGATTTGAACCTCCGAAGTCGTTCGACGACAGATTTACAGTCTGTTCCCTTTGGCCACTCGGGAACCCCTCCAGGCAGAGGCGGTTGATAGATGAGCCCGTGCCCCCGGTCAAGTTTTTTTTGCAGGTAGGGGGCATGATTGGTCTTTCGCGTGCTGTACCGGGACAAGGGATTGACGCAGGGTCAGGAATTCGGACTGGTTGTTCAGCACCAGGTCCACCAGGGTCGGATCAAGCAGCCGTCCGCGTTGCTCCCGCAAATGGTTCAGCGCTTCTGTTTCGGACCAGGGCTTTTTGTAGATCCGCTCGCTGAGCAGGGAGTCGAGCACGTCAACCACGCGGGCGATGCGGCTGAAGCAATGGATTTCCTCCCCCTTGAGTCCGGCGGGGTAGCCGCTGCCGTCCCAGGATTCCTGGTGTTCCAGGGCGATGCGGGCGGCGGTTTGCATGATGCGGTTGTCGGCGTGGCTTAAAATCTCGTATCCGAGCCTGGGATGCTCCATCATGACGCTGCGTTCGGCGTCGTTAAGTGGGCCGGGCTTCAGCAGGATATGGTCCGGAATGGCCACCTTGCCCACATCATGCATGGGCATGGCCAGGAGCAGCAACTGTTGGTCGTCACTGTCCAGCCCGGCTTTTTCGGCCAGCAGTCTGGCCATCTCGGCCACGCGGTGAACATGCAGTCCTTCGACCAGAGCCCGGTTTTCCACGACTTCGCCCAGGGTGAAAATGACTTCGCGTTGGGTGTCGGAGATTTCCTGGTTGAGTTGCAGGTTTTCAAAGGCCACGGCCACGTTGGCGGCAAAGATCTGGATCAGATTCTGCTCCAGGGTCGAGAGCTTGCGCTGGACGCGCAGGAAAATGACATGCCGGTTCTGCTCGGCGGCCCCGAAGCAGCCGGCAAAATGATCCGCATCAAAGAAGCAGGTCTTGTCGTCCACGGCCCGGCGGACCAGATTCATCTCGGAGGGGGCGAGTACCTCGCTGGCCAGCCGGGATTCCATGCCGGAAAAATCTCCGGTCCCGGCCAGGATGAGAAAATCGTCGCATTTGTCCCTGGCCGCGAAACCCGATGCGTTGCCAAGATACATGGAGCTTTCCTCCAGGCGCAACAGGGAGGTCATCTGGGTCAGCACACCACGGGCGAACAGTTCGACGCTGTTGGCCCGGAACAGGTCCGCAGACGCGGCGATGATGTCTTCCAGTCCCTGGCGGCTGCGATCAATGGCCCGCAGGTCGCGGTAGGATCTGATGCCGGTGGTCACGGCGGTGAAGAGCTTCTGGGCCGTTAATTCGGCTTTGCTTTTGTAGTCGTTGATGTCGTAGTCGACGATGACCTGGCGTTCCGGCGCCTGGCCCGGCTGCCCGGTGCGCAGGATGATGCGGACCAGGTGATTGTGCAGCTCTTCGCGCACGGCCCTGGCCAGTTCCAGCCCTGCGTGCGGGGTTTCCATGACCACGTCGAGGAGAATGAGCGTGATGTCGGGGGTGGACTTCAGCATGCTCAGGGCTTCTGCGGCGCTGTAGGCATGAAGAAAATCCAGTTTGGCGCCGTCGAATTCAAAGCCGTCCAAAACCATGCGCGTGATGCTGTGGACTTCCTCTTCGTCGTCGACGATCAGGAGTTTCCAGGCCGGCTGTTCGCGGCCCGGCGCAATGACAATGTCTTCGGCGGCAAAGGCGATGTCATCGAGATGGTCGTCAAAAGGCATGGGCCCTCCGGGTCGGAGTTGGTGGATCAATCCGGATAGGTGGCGCGGATGGCCAGGATGTCGTCCATGTTTGCCAGGAAGATGTCCACCAGTTTCGGGTCGAACTGCTGGCCGCGTTTTTCCCGCAGGTAATCAAGCGTTTTATCCAGGGGCCAGGCCTTCTTGTAAATCCTGTCGTTGGACAGTGCGTCGAAGACATCGGCCAGGGCCGTGATGCGGCCGTAGATATGGGTTTCGTCCTCGAACAGGCCGTGGGGGTATCCGTTGCCGTCCCAATGTTCATGATGCTGCAGGGCGATGGTCGCGGCGGTGCGCAGGATGCGTCGGGACGAATTTTTGAGAATGGAGTGGCCGATGACGGTGTGGCTTTTGATGACGTTGAATTCCTCCTCCGTCAGTTTGCCGGGCTTGAAAAGGATGGAGTCCGGGATGCCGATCTTGCCGACATCGTGCATGGGCGAGGCCATGCGCAGCAGCTCCGCCTTGTCCGTGGACAGACCGGACCTGATGGCCAGCAGGAAAGAGTACTCGGCGACCCGCTTGACGTGCTGCGCCGTTTCCTTGGATCTGGTCTCCACCACCTCGCCCAGGGTCAACACCACTTCCCGTTGGGTGGATACGATCTCCTCGTTCAGAAAAAGGTTGTTCACGGCCACGGCCACGTTCCCGCCCAGGATGCGCAGCAGTCCCTGCTCCGTCTCGCTCATGGGCCGTCCCATGGCGGCGTAGAACAGGTAATGGTTTTCGGTGTGCGGGTTGTAAAAGGCGGCGGCGAATTCCTGATCCAGGATCAGGGTTTGGCCGTTGTCCGTTACTTGCGCAAAAATGTCCCGCAGTCTGGCTTCGTAGCCGGAGTCAAGGCTTGTGCCTCTGAGTTCAAGGATTTCGAAGTGTCCGTCCCGCACCTGGGCGGCCAGGGCGTGTTCCCGGCAGGTTGGGCCGAAACAGCGGCCGGTCTGCAGGATGAATTCCAGGGTCATGGCGAGAAATTCGTTCAGAGAGGTGCAGCTGAACAGGGCGGTGGAGGCCGTGATGATGCCTTGCAGGCCCTGACGGCCCAGTTCGATGGTGCGCAGGTCGCGGTAGGACCTGATGGCGGCGGTCAGGGAGGTGAACAGGCGCTGCTCGCTCAGTTCGGCCTTATGCTTGTAGTCGTTGATGTCGTACTCGGTGATGACCTTGCGTTCCGGGGCCTGTCCGGGTTGGCCGGTGCGCAGGATGATGCGCACAAAGCTGTTGCCGGCATCACGCCGGACATATTTGGCGAACTCCAGACCGGCGTTCTCCGTTTCCATGACCACGTCCAGCAGAATAACCGCGACGTCCGGGTTGTCCCGGAGGAGCACTCTGGCCTCGGCCGCCGAGTAGGCGTGCAGGTACTGAACGGCGGCGTTTTCGTAACGGAAGTCGCCCAGGGTCAGTTCCGTTACCCGGTGGACGAAGTCGTCATCGTCGACGATCATGATCTTCCAGGCGCCACTCGGTTCGGGCTGGGGAGAAGGCGTTTCGTCCGCAAAGTGGAGTTCGTCGTGACTGTTTGTCATGGTCGTGATCTCTGGTACGGGTGTCAGTCGGGATATTGTTGACGGATGGCGACAAAGGCGTCGCGTTCGCGCAGCAGAATGTCGGCCATGCGCGGATCGAACATTTCACCTTGTTCCTGCCGGATATAGTCCAGGACCTCGTCCAGTGGCCACGGCTCCTTGTATACCCGGCGGGAAAGGAGGGAGTCAAAGACGTCGACCAGACATACGAGGCGTCCGTAGGGATGAATGGCTTCGCCGGCCAGGCCGCGGGGGTAGCCCTGCCCGTTCCAGCGCTCATGGTGCTCCAGGGCGATGACCGCGGCGGCTTGCATGAGCGGCCGATGGGAGCCTTTCAGGATATGATAGCCGATGCGGGTATGGGATTTCATGATCTCGAATTCATCCGGCGTCAGTTTGCCCGGCTTGAGCAGAATGGAGTCCGCAATGCCGATTTTGCCGACATCGTGCATGGGCGAAGCCAGTCGGATCAGCGCGGTTTCCTGGTCGCTGAAGCCCAGCAGTTCAGCCAGATGGCTGCAACATTCCGAAACCCGACGCACATGCCCCGCCGTTTCCTTGGAGCGCGATTCCACGCATTCGCCCAGGGTCAGGATGATTTCCTTCTGGGTGTGGACCAAATCGTTGTTGAGTTGCATGTTGTCCAAGGCCATGGCCACATTGGCCGAGAACACCCGGACCAGCTTGCGTTCGAATTGGGTCAGGGTGCGGTCCAGTCGGAAGTAGAGCAGGTTTTCCGCGCCCCGTTTGGATTGGAAATACTGTACAAAGGCGTTGTCGGAAAAGGAGCTGCTTTTGCTTTGTACCGCCTGTTGCAGGACGCGCTGGACATCCTGGTCCAGAATGCATTCGGGCGCACCGTCGCCGCAGTGGCTGAACTCGCCGGTGCCGGCCAGGACTTCGACATCGCCGTTGTGAAGCGTGGCGGCAAAACCGGACGGCGAGTGCAGGAACAGGCTGTCTTCGTTGATGCGCAAGAGCGAGGTCATCTGGTCCAGGACGCCGGCGGCAAAGCGGGCCAGATTGCGACGCTGGTAGAGGCTGTTGGTCGATGAGATGATCAGTTCCAGGCCTTTGCGGCTTTTTTCGATGGCGCTTAGGTCGTGGTAGGAACGGATGGCCGTGGTTACGGTGGAGAAGAGTTTCTGGGCGGTCAGCTCGGTCTTGTGCTTGTAGTCGTTGATGTCGTAGCGGGTGATGACCTCCCGTTCCGGGGCCTGTCCGGGCTGGCCGGTGCGCAGGATGATGCGCACCAGATGATTGCCCAGTTCCGTGCGGATGAATTCGACCAGCTCCAGGCCGGCCTGGCCGGTTTCCATGACCACGTCGAGCAGGATGACGGCGATGTCGTTGTGTTGGCGCAGCGTTTCCCTTGCCTCGCGCCCGGAGTAAGCGCTCAGGAATGTCAGCCCCTTGCCGGAAAAGCTCATGCCTTCGAGCACCATCTTGGTAATGACGTGGACTTCTTCCTCGTCGTCGACAATGAGCAGTTTCCAGGTGGAGGCGTGGGAAAGCAGGAGGGACTCGGACTCGTCGGCAAAGGCCAGTTCGTCTGCAAGAGGAGGGCGCGTGGTCTGGATGGTATCGGGCATCGGGTTCTCCGCGAGCTGGGCAAGGTTACAGGGTCTTCCATGCCATGGGCCTGGATAATTATCAAAACCTTTTTAAAACCCGAAGGATGTCGCGGAAAACCCGACGCGCGAATCAGAGGATGCGAATCTGACCGTCCAGGGTCAGCCCCTGGACCACGGCCTTGCTCATGGCATCCTCGCCACCCAGGACGCAGGTCAGGCCCGTGGCCAGGCTGTCGCGCAGGACTGCGCCGAATTGACGGAAATGACGTTCGTCCGTGGCCAGCACCTGGTCGCGGATGCGTTGCCGTGTGGCCGTGGTCACCCCGGCCAGATGCTGGGTCATGGCCGTGAATCCTTTGGCGTCGGGCAGCTGATAAGGATCGAGGTCGCCCGATGTGCCGATGATGGCCTTGAGCAATTCCCCTTTGTCCAGGTTGACGGATTCCAGAAACGCTCCGCACCCGTCAAAGGCCTTGAGGGTGGAGACGATGTTGGGGTCGCGGTAGGAACCAAAACTCATCAGGCCCGACAGCCGTCCGTAATTGCAGAAGCCGCCGTAGGCTCCGCCCAGGACCCGCACCTGCTCCCAGAGCCAGGTCGTGCGCAGATATTTGGACGCCACCAGACATGACCCATGAAAATCGTAGCCGGCGGCATGCAGGTCGCAGACTTTGCCGACGTAGTTGACCTGGGCCGGAATGATCAGTCCTTCATGCTTTGCGGCTGAGGACAGGCCCCAGTCGGCGGGAACCGAAGCTTCCGGGGACAGCCGGGTCAGGAAATGCCGGAAACCGTCGGTGTGGGAGGCCAGCAGGTCGTCGTTCATGGTCAGGTTCAGGACCGCGCCGTGGCTCCGCACAACCTGTCGGCGCACGTCTTCGAGATCCTCCAACACTCCTGGCCAGTCCTTGTCGATCCGGGTCGTCAGGTCGCGGAGAAAGAACAGATACTCCAGCCCGCCCATGCGTTCCTGAAGCTGATCCGCGGCATTGAAGCGCGAACGCAGGCGCAGGCCGACAAAATGGTGACCGGACGGCACCAGGGCGTGCTCCAGACCGGCTTTTTCCTCCAGAAGGATCTGGCGGAAGCGTTCCTTGTCGTCAAAACGGGCCAGGGTCAGGGCGTCGTGAACAATGGCCAGCATGTCGTCGATGCGGGAGCTGACCGCCTTGGCCCGGACCACCAAACGGGCCATGGGCTCCGGCCCGGCTTCCCGCTGCGAGAGAAGGGGGCGGGCATGTACGCCGCCGGTCTTGCTGTTGATGCGCTTGGAGAAGGAGACGTAGTCCTCCTGGACCGTTCCCATTTCCGTCAGGGCCCGTGCGAAAAGCGGGACCAGGGGCAGAAGGTTCTCGGACAGCCCTGCCAGGTCCAGAGCCAGGTCCATGTAGCAGATATTGTTGGTGGGCAGATCGTGGAGCAGGGCCGTGGCCTGATCCCATTCCCGGACTTCTGTCGGCGTCACGCGAACCGCGGGATCGATGTCCTCGCGGGACAGGGTCGGCAGCAGGGCCAGGGCCTCGGGAGAGTCCGGGGTCTCCTGCATGCGGCGCAGTTCCTCGGTGCGCCGGACCAGTTCCGCGTCGGAGACATGGGCGCAGGACTGGCGCAGGGTCTGGATCAGACTCATCTCCTCTGCCTCGACGCGGGCCGAGTGGTCGGTTTGCGGCTCAAGGATGACCACGGTGTGATGGGGATTGTCCAGGATGTGCTTGCCGATGATGTCTTCAAAGACCTTTTCGCCCCGCGCCAAACGATCCTTCAGCCTTGCCAGCTGGCTTTCGAAGGCGACCAGGGCCAGCGGCGGCTGGTCGTAGAGCCACGAACCCAGGGCGCGCAGCATGACGATCAGGCCGCGCGGGTAGGAGCCGGTGTTGTTCTCGCGCAGATCGAATTCGGCCGAGTTGATGCCGGCCTCGATCAGGTCGGCGTCAAAGCCCTGGTCAACGATGTCGCGCAACGTCTGCAGAATGAGCTTTTGCACGTTTTCGAAATTTTCCGGCAAAACGCCCTTCAGGCCCACCGAATAATACATCTGGGCCATTTCGTGTTCCACGCCCGCGCCGGTCAGATCCTCGCCCAGGCCTGATTCGATCAGGGCCTTGCGCAGCGGGGAGGCGTTCATGCCGGTCAGCAGACCGTCCAGAATGCGGCAGGCCAGCACGGTCTGGGGATCTTCCTTGGCCGGCAGCAGCCAGTTCATGGTCAGCATGCCCAGGGGTTCTTCGTCACCCATGGCCTCGAAGCCCTGGCGGATTTCCCGGGGGGAGTTGATGGCCGGTTGCAGGGCAATGGTGGAATCCGGCTGGGCGGCTCCGAACTGGTTCAGGTATTCCCCGAGCAGTTCCAGACGGGCGTTGGGATCATCGTCGCCGTAAAAGAAGATCCAGGCATTGGAGGGATGGTAGTAGGTACGATGAAAGTTCAGGAAATTCTCGTAGGTCAGGTCGGGAATGACGCCGGGATTCCCCCCGGAGTCGAGGCCGTAGGTCGTGTCCGGGAACAGGGATTGCTGCGACAGTTCGGCCAGGCGGGAGTCCGGCGAGGAGTAGACTCCTTTCATTTCATTGTAGACCACGCCCTTGATGGCCAGTTCGGCGTCGGCAGCCGGCAGGTCGAGATGCCAGCCTTCCTGTTCGAAGATGTCCGGGGTGATGCGCGGGAAAAAGACCGCGTCCAGGTAGACGTCAACCAGATTGCGAAAATCCTTCAGATTCTGGCTGGCCACAGGGTAGCAGGTCTTGTCCGGATAGGTCATGGCGTTGAGAAAGGTCTGCAGGGAACCTTTGAGCAGGTCGACAAAGGGCTCCTTGACCGGATACTTGCGCGACCCGCACAGCACGGAATGCTCCAGGATGTGGGCCACTCCCGTGGAGTCGCGGGGCGGAGTGCGGAAGCTGATGCCGAAGACCTTGTTTTCGTCGGAGTTGCGCATGGACAGGATGCGCGCGCCGGTGCGGTCGTGGATGAAAAGGTCGGCGTGGGAATCTATTTCCTGGACATATTCCGTGGAAACTAAGGTATATCCGGTGGGTGCGGTCATTTGATCTCCTCGGGTTGGATGGCTGTGTGCTGATCCCTGTCGGCTTGAACCCGACAGAGACAGTCCCCTTTGCAAGGGCAATCGGTTTCTGTAAAGTCCGGCTCGCCAAAGTCAATCCGCAGCCTGGAGGCTCTCATGTCGAAAGTTCTTGTCACCGGCGGGGCCGGATATATCGGATCGCACACTACCCTGGCTCTGGTAGAGGCCGGGTACGAGGTCGTGGTTTACGACAACCTGTCCACGGGCCGGGCCGACGCGGTCCTGCCGCCGGCCCGGCTGGTGGTCGGCGATCTGACCGACACGGCCCGGCTGGACAGCCTGGTGAAGGACGAAAACTTTTCGGCCGTGCTGCATTTCGCCGGCTCCATCGTCGTGCCGGAGTCCGTGGAAAACCCTCTCAAATACTATCTGAACAACACCAACAACACCACGGCGCTGATCAGGCTGGCCGTGGAGAATGCAATCCCGCGTTTTATCTTTTCGTCCACGGCCGCTGTCTACGGCATGCCCGCAACCCGGGCCGTGACCGAGAGCAGTCCGACCAATCCGATCAATCCGTACGGTCGGACCAAGCTCATGAGCGAATGGGTCATCCAGGATACGGCAGCGGCGCACAACGGTTTTTCTTTCGTCATCCTGCGCTATTTCAACGTGGCCGGGGCCGATCCCCGGGGCCGCATCGGGCAGTGCACCCCGGATGCCACCCACCTGATCAAGGTCGCGTCGCAGGCCGCTCTGGGGCGTCGTCCGGCCCTGCATATTTTCGGCACGGACTACGACACGCCGGACGGCACCTGTATCCGCGACTACATTCATGTCGCCGATCTGGCCGAGGCCCACGTCCTGTCCTTGCGTTATCTGGAAAACGGCAACCCCTCGAACATCTTCAACTGCGGGTACGGACACGGATATTCCGTGCGTGAGATCGTGGGGGCGGTGAAGGCTGCCAGCGGGGTGGATTTTCCGGTGATCGAGAGCCCGCGCCGAGCTGGAGACCCGCCGGCTCTGGTCTCGGATCCGGCCTTGATCCATCAGGCCATGCCCTGGGTCCCACGGCATGACGACATTCGGGAAATCGCCCTTTCCGCGTATCGCTGGGAGATGAAGCTGTAAGTTTTTCAGCCGCCGCCGGACAGTGCACACCATGATATCCGCCGGGTCCGGCCTGTGAAGCCGGGTCCGGCGAGACCTTGACTTCGATTCCCGGATATTTCACTGTTCCTGGCTTGACCGCTACACGATCATGCCAGCCAACAAGGCCCCAGGGCCGCGAGATAACCCGGAGGAACGCCGTCTCATGAGCGACTACAAGAAAACCCTGAATCTGCCCGCCACCACTTTTCCGATGAAAGCCAGTCTGACCCAGAACGAACCCAAGGTTCTGGACGGCTGGACAGCGACCAACGCCTACGCGGCCATGATCGGGGCCAATGACGGCCGGGACTCTTACGTGCTGCATGACGGCCCGCCCTACGCCAACGGCCATATCCATATCGGCCACGCCATGAACAAGATTCTGAAGGACATCATCGTCAAACACCGCAACATGATCGGTTTCAAGGCGCAGTATGTGCCGGGCTGGGACTGTCACGGACTGCCCATTGAGCTCAAGGTCGAACAGGAAATGGGTGGCAAGTCCGGCTTGTCCGTTCTCGAAATCCGCAAGAAATGCCGCGAATACGCCCTGAAGTTTCTGGATATCCAGCGCGAGGAATTCAAGCGCCTGGGCGTGCTCGGCACCTGGGACGCGCCGTACCTGACCATGACCCCGGACTACGAGGCGGCCACGGCCCGCGAACTGGCCAATTTTTACAAGCTCGGGTCCGTGCAGCGCAACAAAAAGCCCATCTACTGGTGCGGGTCGTGCGAAACGGCCCTGGCCGAAGCCGAAGTGGAGTACGGCGACCACACCTCGCCGTCCATCTTCGTGCGCTTTCCCCTGCAGGACGACAAGCTGGCCCGGATTCTGCCCCAGGCCGCGCCGGGCAAAACCTACGTCGTCATCTGGACGACCACGCCCTGGACCATCCCGGACAACCTGGCCGTGGCCGTGCATCCGGAGTTCGAGTACGACCTGATTCAGGTGGGGGACGAGTATTACATCCTGGCCAAGGAACTGGTTCAGGGCTGCGCCGAGCGTTTCGGCTGGAGTGACTGGTCAAGCTTGGCCACGCTCACCGGCGCAAATCTGGAAGGGCTCGTGGCCGGACATCCTTTTTACGATCGGCCCTCGCCCGTGGTCACGGCCGACTACGTGACCCTGGATGCCGGCACGGGCTGCGTGCACACGGCCCCCGGTCATGGCCGCGAGGACTACGAAACCGGACTTCGCTACGGCCTGGACATCCTGTCCCCCCTGGACGACGAAGCCCGCTTTTTGCCCAGCGTGGAATTTTTCGGCGGCAAGACCGTTTTCGAGGCCAATCCCCTGGTCATGGCCAAGCTGACCGAGGTCGGACACCTGCTGGCCAGCGAGAAGATCAAGCATTCCTACCCCCATTGCTGGCGCTGCAAAAAACCGGTCATTTTCCGGGCCACGACCCAGTGGTTCATCACCATGGATCACGCTGAACTACGCGCCAAGACCCTGGACGCCATTGAAAACCAGGTGCGCTGGATTCCGTCCTGGGGCCGGGAACGCATCCACAACATGATCAAGTTCCGTCCGGACTGGTGCATTTCGCGCCAGCGCATGTGGGGCGTGCCGATCATCGCCCTGCTGTGCCGCGATTGCGGGGACGCCTATTTTGACGCCGACTGGGCGCATTCCGTGGTGGACCGTATCGCGGCCCATCCCACGGGCGCGGATTACTGGTTCGAGGCACCCCTGGACGAGGTTGTGCCCGCCGGTCTGACCTGCCCCAAATGCGGCGGCTCGCACTGGGAAAAAGAGGACGACATCCTGGACGTGTGGTTTGATTCGGGCACCAGCTTTGCCGCCGTGGTCGAGGGTCGGCCAGAGTGCAGCTTTCCGGCCGACCTGTACCTTGAAGGCACGGATCAGCATCGCGGCTGGTTCCATTCCTCCCTGCTCGCGTCCATGGGCACGCGCGGGGTGCCGCCGTACAGGTCCGTGCTGACCCACGGCTTTGTCCTCGACGGCCAGGGGCGCAAAATGTCCAAATCCATCGGCAATGTCGTGGCCCCGCAGGAAATCATCGAAAAGCACGGTGCCGAGGTGCTGCGGCTGTGGGTGGCGTCGGAAAACTACCAGGAGGATCTGCGCATCTCCGACGAGATCCTGGGCCGGCTGGTCGACGCCTATCGCAAAATCCGCAACACCTGCCGGTTCATTCTCGGCAACCTGAGCGATTTTGATCCGGCCACGGACGCCGTGCCGGTGGGGGACATGCTGCCCCTGGATCGCTACGCCCTGAACATGGTCCGCACCCGGCACCAGGTCATGCAGGCCGCCTACGAAAGTTTCGAATTCCACAAGGTCTACCACACCCTGCACAACCTCTGCACCACGGACCTCAGCTCCTACTACCTGGACATCATCAAGGACCGCACCTACGTCAGCGGTGCGACCAGCCTGGAGCGGCGTTCGGCCCAGACCGCCCTGTACCATATCATTTTGATGGTCATCGCCGACATGGCTCCCATTCTGAGCTTCACGGCCGAAGAATTGTTTCAGCATCTGCCCCAGGCCATGCGCCCGGCCGGGACCACGGTCTTTGCCCTGCGCCTGCCCGCTCTGGACGAAGTGCTGCTGACCGATGAGGAAACAGCGGTCTGGGATATGGTTTTTGCCGTGCGTGGCGATGTGACCCGGGCCATCGAACCCCTGCGTCAGTCCAAGGCCCTGGGCCATTCCCTGGATGCCTGCGTGACTCTCCATGCCACGGACGAAACGTATGAACGCCTGACCAGCGTGATCAGGGATCTGCGCGATGTGTTCATTGTCAGCCAGGTTGAGGTGACAAGCAGTCCGGCTCCGGCTGACGCGGCGCAGGGTGAAGTGGCCGGTTTGGCCGTGGCCGTCGGCAAGGCCAGAGGCGAGAAGTGCCTGCGCTGTTGGATCTATGACGAAAATCTGGGCACGGACCCCGACCACCCCCAGACGTGCCCCCGCTGCACCAAGGTGCTGAAGGAGTATCATGCCTAAATCGAGCGCCCGGAAAGAAAGACCGCTTCCGGACATGAAGCGCCGTTATCGCGTCATTCTGACGGTCGGAGCGGTGATCCTGGTTCTGGATCAGCTGACCAAGTTCTGGATTCAGCAGGCCATTCCCTTGTGGGAAAAAGGTTTCACGGTCATTCCCAGGTTTTTTGACATCGTGCACATTGTCAATCGCGGCGCGGCCTTCGGTTTTCTGAACCGCCACGACATTGACTGGCAGCGGCCGTTTTTCATTGTCGTCACCATGATCGCCATGGTTTTTATTGCCGTGTTGGCCAGGAGCAAGGAGGATGACGGCCCGTTTTACGTCTATGGTCTGGGATTGATTCTGGGCGGAGCCCTGGGCAATCTGCTGGACCGCGTCCGCCTGGGCATGGTCGTCGATTTTCTGGATTTCTACGTGGGCACATGGCACTGGCCGGCCTTCAATGTGGCCGATATCGCCATCTGTCTGGGCGCGGCCGGACTGCTTGTTTCGTTTTACCAGCACCGGGGGCGGCGTGTTTCCAACCATCTTTGAGTTCAGCCCGTTTGTGCTTTTTGGATACCAGCTGGGGCCTTTTGCCCTGCATACCTATGGCCTTTTTGTCGCCATGGGTTTTTTGCTGGGCATTGGCTGGTCCATGCGTGAAGCCAGGGAGCAGGGGCTTGATCCCAATCTTCTGTCGGATCTGGGGTTTTATATCATTTTGGGGGCCATTCTGGGTGCACGCATTTTGTACGTGCTCATCAACCCTTTGTATTTCTGGCATAACCCTGGTGAAATCTTCATGTTCTGGAAAGGCGGCCTTGTCTTTTCCGGGGGAGCTATCCTGGCCACAGCGCTTGGGCTGTGGTTTTTGAAAAGCAGAAAGCAGGATGTCTGGAGGTGGATGGATGTTCTGGCTCCGGGCATCGGCCTGGGCGAAGCCATCGGTCGGGTCGGGTGTCTGGCCGCGGGCTGCTGCTACGGCGGGTCGTGCGATCTGCCCTGGGCCATCTCCTTTTACCATCCTGAATCCCTGGCGCCTTTGTTCACGCCTTTGCATCCGACGCAACTCTATCACAGCCTGGCCGGGCTGATGTGTTTTGTGGTTGTGGTCGGACTTAAACCCCATGTCCGGCATTCCGGTTGGCTGATGGGGATTTTTCTGATTCTTTTCGGGGCGTTTCGCTTTGTGATCGAGCTTTTCCGCGCTGATTACCGCGGAGATTTCGGAATTGTAAGCGTTACCCAGCTCATTGCCCTGGTTGCTATCGTTTTGGGAGGATACATCATGTATCATAGGAGAAATCATGCTCGTTGACATTCCTGCTGACAAGCTCGTCTGGGCCATTCCGTTGCTGCTTTTGCCCATTTTGCCCAACCTCTGGTCCATCTGGCATGTTTACAGAAGCCAGTTTGAAACGCCACAGGAGAGGGCCATCTGGCTTGTCGGCCTGATCGTCTTGCCGGTCATAGGTGGTCTGGGATACATCTTGTTCGGCCTTCGGCGGACAATAAAAAAATAGCATCGTGGCCTTGTGCCGATCGGTTCGGCCAAGTCCCGGATATTCTACATCAAAGAGGTCTGACATGAACATGTTGAGCGTGCGTTCCAGGGCAATTTCCCTGGGCCTGTTGGTGACCTTGCTGGGAGCCCTGCCCGCCTGTGTAAGCACTTCGGATTTCGACCGGCTGCGCAGTCAGGTTTACTATCAGGATCAGGAACGCAGGAAACAGGAAGATCGCATCATTCAGCTTGAGTCGGAACTGGCTCGTACCCAGCCGGCGCAGGCCAACAACTGGGCCGAGTTGAACGCCGTGCGCAGTCAGGTGGCCGCCTTGAGCGGTCAGGTTGATGACCTGCACCGTGCACAGGAAATGCAGCAGACTGCCGCCGGTGGAATGGTGACCCTGGATGCGGTCAATGCCAAGGTGCGCGAACTGGACTATAAGACCACGTACATGGCTTCGCAGCTGGGTATTGTTTTTGACGAGATGCCCGTGATGCAGTCGGCCGCGCCCCATGACGGTGCGGTTCAGGCGCCGTCCCAGGCCGGACAGACCGGCTTTCCTCAGGCTGCGGAGCAGCCTCCGTTCCAGGCTCCCGCGGTTGAGGCAACCGCACCCGTGGCCGCAGTTCCTCCGCAGGAGCAGGCTCCCATGCCCAGTTTGTCCCAGGATTTGTATCAGAAAGCCCTGGAGAACTTTTACGCCAAGAATTACAAGCAGGCTCAATCCATGTGGGCCGAATTCGTCAAGGGCTTTCCCCAGGACCCGCTGGTGCCCAACGCAATTTTCTGGCAGGGCGAATCGTTCTTTCAGTTGCAGGATTACGCCAATGCGGCCTTGACCTATCAAAAGGTTATCGAGGCGCATAAAGACTCGAACAAGTACAAGGCCGCACTGCTTAAACAAGGGATATCTTTTTACAAGTTAAACAAGCAGCAGGCCGGAAAGCTGGTGCTTGAGGATCTGATCAAACAATACCCGGATTCAGCCGAGGCCAAAAGAGCGCAGGCCTACATCAAGGGCGGCAACTAACGCCAGGACCAACCATGACAACTCACGAATACAGTCGCATCATCAGCCTGCGCTTTCCGCCGGAATATTCCGGCCAGCCCATGATGTACAATCTGGCCAGGCATTTTGACCTGACCTTCAATATTCTGCAGGCCAACATCAACCCCCGTCGTGAAGGACACATGATTCTTGAACTGTCCGGAACGCGAGAGCATTATCGGCAGGGCGTGACGTACTTGCAGGAGCAGGGCATCAAGGTTACGCCCGTGGCCAATGAGATCAGCCGGAATGAGGAGTCGTGCATGCATTGCGGTTTGTGCACTGCATTGTGTCCTTCCAAGGCGCTGCACCTCAATCTGGAAAGCCGCTTGGTGGATTTTGACCAGGACAAGTGCACGGCGTGCAATATGTGCGTGAGCGTGTGCCCGGTCCGGGCCATGGTTATGGAGGTTGATCCGAGCACCTGGTAACGGAGGAAGCATGTCTAATCCTGAGCGCAGTTTTGCCAGAATCGATACGGCCCTCAAAGGTCACATGCGCATTTTGTCCGATGGCCGCCTCATACCACTTTTTTCCTGCGGTATGGCCTGTGCGCCGATGCGCTTTCCCGATAACGCCCGTAGCGCCTTGCCGGACAGCCTGGTGCAGTTCCTGGAAGCGATGGATGACAAGCTCAACAGTATTTTGACCATCCTCAATCAGCAGTCCCTGCATGAGGATTTTCCTCTGTCGGTGCTTGTTCATGACATCAGTGGCGCCGGGCTGCGTTTTACCACGAACCAAGTGGTGGGCGAGGGCACGGCGGTGGAAATCGTGGTTGCGCTGGGTGTTCATCCGCAGGTGCTGGCCAGTACGACCGGCGTGATCATCCGTCGCGACGAGTATTGCGGGCAAGATTTGTGGGTGGTGGAATTTCGGGAGTTGCGCGATTCGGAGCGGGAAAAGATCATCCACTACGTCGTGGCGCAGCAGCGGGAACAGCTTCGTGTCCGACGTATGGCCTCAACTTCGTAACCCCGGGGAATGACAATGCATAAAGAGCAGTTCAGTCAGGAGCTTCTGGCCCGCGTCACTGCCAAGGCGGAAGAAACCATTCGCGAGGTGATCTCCGTCTCCCTGTCGGAGGAGATCAATCGGGCTTTGACCCGAGCTCTGACCGAAGGGGAGTTTTACCGCTCCATCAGCACGGATCTTCAAGATGGCCTCAAATCCATTTATCGCGAGATCACTGCGGCTGCCTCGAACGGGCAAGCTTCGGTCACACCTGTTTCAGCAGACAGCACGGATGAGATTTTTTCCGAAGCATCCAGACAGTTGGGCGAAATTCTGGTGACCACGGAAACGGCGACGGAAAGTATTATGACCGTCGTGGAAAAGCATCTGGAACGCAACGCGCAGAGCATGGCCATCCTGGATCGCATTGGTGCAAGCGCTGATGCAGAGGACGTGGCGGCGCTTCGTAGTGGGGCGGAGACGCTTGATCAGGATTTGATGGAAATAATGACCACGCTCAGCTTCCAGGATCTCACCGGCCAGCGCATCAAGCGAATTGTGACCGCGTTGCAGCAGATCGAAAAGGTTGTCTTCGAGCTTTATATGGCCACCGGATTGTCCATGAAGGCCATGGCCGAAAACCCGGACCAACCCGTGGAAGAGATTCGGCAGGCTTCCAAGGCCCGTGCTTCCGAGCTTAAAGGACCACAACCCGATTCGTCGCAAAGCGATGTCGACGACCTACTCAGCCAGCTGGGTCTGTAAAACTAATTCCCTATCTTGCGTTGCGCCGACTTCGGTTTGTCCGGAGTCGGCGTTTTTTGGAGAAAGACATGCCTCAACTTGAAGATATCACCCTTTTCGCCTTGACCAGGACCATGAGCGTGTTGGAACAACTCTATCAGCAGGATCCTGACATTTATGAGGATTTTGTTCGCGAAATATGCTCGGATTTCGTGCTGGCCCGCGAGTACATGCTGGCCATTCAAGAGATGGCGGCCCAGCAGGCCGGGCCTGAAGCCGTGGCCCAAGCCGATCTGAGTTTGAAGCATCTGCTGGCGGTGTGGGTTCTGGCCAATGACCTGACCGTGCCCCTCAGTACCAGCGAACAGGTCCAGTAGCCGCATCCGGTCGCGGCCACCCGGTGCCGCGACCGATCTCCACTTCCTTTTCATGCATGCCGTCTGGAGTGACTCCGCCTCCTATCCAGTCGTCTTTGGCTTCTGTGCTATGCTGCTCGCCCAGGTTTGGTCATTTTGCTGCTGATTTGGTAAAGATTTCTTGCTCCCTGTGCGCCGGATGAGCGCGAATTATGGGTGGTAGTCGGCGCGCGTCAGCCAACAGTGAGGTTGACCGGATTATCAATCAGATCGACGGGAAACGCATCAACGGGAAATGGGAGGGGAAATGCAGATCATTGAGGTCGTGGCCGGCAATAGGCATGTTTACGCTAACCTTTGTCAGGGATACGAAGCCGAATTTTCGTCCATCACAGGCAAGAAGCCGGATGCGGCGGGGCTTTTTGCCCTGGATACGGTTCTGGGTGGCCAAATCAAGGGATTTTTGTTTTACGAAGCAGAGAGTCCCATTGGGTTTACGGCAGTGAAGGTTGCTCAATCCGGCAATGAGGTCTGCGAGTTTTATGTGGTGCCGTCCATGCGGGGTCATTGTTTGGGCCGCCGTTTTGCTCATGAGGTGTTTCGAATGTTTCCGGGTCCGTGGGAGGTCAAGCAACTGCAGGGGGCGCGCCTGGCCACCTGTTTCTGGCAACGGGCTATCCGGGAATTCACCGGGGGGAAATTCGAGGAGGACGTGTTTGACGATCGCTACTGGGGGCGGGTTGTCAGACAGTGCTTTGTCTCCCCGGATTGTTCGGAGTGATCTTTCGCAGATTGGGACTTGGAATAAATGCCCTGCTTGAGCGCTAGCGCAGGGCATTTTGTTGTCGTTTGGGTTGTGGGCGTCGTAAACGCTTTCTACTGTGTTGCATTGGTCGCCGTGGTATTCGCTGTTGCCGGGTTCGGTTGCTCGGCGGTCGGAATGGATGGACTCTCCGATATTGTATTGGCCTGGAAGTTAAGAATGACGGGCTTCAGCGCTGTTGCCAGCTTTTGTATGTAACCTTTGTCCCAGGCCATGCCCAAGGCTACGAACACGACCAACAGTACGGCCCAGCGTTTCCACGGTGTGTTTTTTTCCGCAAATGGATCACGCAGTGAACGTTGGGCACCGGCCGGCAGTTCGGCCATCTTGGTCAGGGTGGCGCCGAAGGGAATATTGATGCTGGCGCGGCTGTTCACTGCCCATCCGCCGGCGTCCAGGATAGGCCCAAGGTTGCGTTGGCGCAACTTGAGGTAGGCAATGAGCATCGACGGCCCGGAGATCATGAGCACTACGCCGCCCACGGTCAGGGGCATTTGCCAAAGGGGAAGAGATAAAAAACCGCCGACAATGGACGCCAGGGCAGTGCCAATGGCGCCCAGAGCCAGGCCAATAGCGGCAAAAATGCCCGCAAACTTACCGACATCAAAGGGCGTTTTGTTTGGGCTGTCCGGCTTGGCCGAAAAATCGGCCAGTTTTGCCCCGGCCCCGGCATCCACGGCCTGGTCTTTGGCTGTCGCGAATTTTTCGATTTGTTCGCCGATCATACGCGCAATACGTTTGTATGGTGCCCAGAACGCCTGACCGACGCTGATAGGATGCTCGACAATTTTGACAATGGTTGCGTCCCAGTCATTGCCCTGGCGATCATAAAAAATGCCGTTGCGGCCAACCATAAGGTTGTCGGAGTCGCCACCGGTAAAGGCGGCGGCAATGGTTATCCGTTCTTCGCTGCCACGGCGACGGCACTGACAATAGGCCAGATAGGTTCGGCTCAGTCCCGCCAGGGCGGCATGGGCATCGAGATTGTCGACGCGGATGCACAGGTCGCAGGCCCGTCCATCAAGATACAGGGAGCCGGCCTGGAAGACCGCTTTGCGTTCCTGGCTATAAAAATCGCGAAAAGCCACGAAATTATTCAAAAGATGCATCAGGTCGCGTGTGTAGTGCACCAGTCGGACCACATTTTCGAAACTGTCGACCTGGCTGGCGAGGCGTGTGTCTTCGGCCAGCAGGATAGACACTTCATCGAGTTCTGTTCCGGTCAGGATGGCGCGCAGGCGGTTTACTCCCAGTGGTTCGACCAGGTCGCCGGGTTTCGCCGCATGCCATGCGTAGTACGGAGTGAACAGGTTTTGAATCTGTTGCCATTGTTCGGCATGGAGGTCTTCCACGTCGCCGAACAACGGGCGGACCACCAGATCGTTCAGTTGGGCTGCGGACAGGCTCCAGACGGGATTGAGTCCGGTTTTTAGGGGCAGGGGACGCGCGGCAACGATTCTGGCCAGAGGGAAGTCTGCCAGCTCTGTGGCGGTGGACAGATTCCGGGAATTGAGAGCTTCATAGGTGGCCAGGGTCGGATTGAGTGGTTCCTGCGCCCTGGGATCGAAGGCCGCCAGGGAGCATCGGGTGAAATAGTCATCGATTTTCGGGGCGATCGATCTGAGGGTTTCGGCTGCGGCCCCGGTCGATTCGCCCATAGGCAAGATTGCGGCATCAACCATGGCTGCGTCCTGCCACTCCACATACCGGCGAGCGGCCTCGACAAAGATTTGGACCTGCTCTGAGGAGATGCCGGGTTCGCCGCTACGGTCCATGACCGACCCGGCACAGGTGATGACGTCTTCGATGAGGCGACGCACTTCAGGGTTGTCCGTGCACATCGGGGTGATTACACCGTCGCCGTTGAATGTTGAATTGATAAACAAACTTTTCGTATCGGCCAGATCGTCAATGTCGATAGCCGTTGCATCGGATTTTTCCAGATAGGTCAGGATGCGCTTGGCGGATGCGATCAGGGCCTGTCCATCCGGATGAGAATCGTCGATTGCCGCCAGGGGCAGACTGCTCTGTCCGGTCAGCAGGGGGTTCATGTCGCGCAGTACCGATGATACCCAGGAAACGGCCTGAAGAATCTCCTTGGCACGGACCCGGCCATCGCCGTCTGTATCAAGCATGCTCAGGGTACGTGGGTCAAATTCTAGGCCGTGCACCGGACAACTCAGGGCGGCCCAGAGTTTTTGATCCAGATCAGACAGATGCCGCAGATCATCGGCGGTTTCCAGGCGGACCTGGTCAAAGCCGCCAAGTCGGAAAAAACGCCAATGGTGCGCAGGTGCGGTGCTCATATCGGGCTCCTTTATCGTGGGTGGTTTCACGTTTTCAAAATGGCTTTACTTCCAGTCAGGACCCAAGATCAAGGAATGTTTTCAAACGCACACCT
>CAZYZA010000006.1:27879-68365 GCA_964651415.1 uncultured Desulfovibrionaceae bacterium | reverse complement strand
GCGCAGGTCGCTGATGCGGCCGTTGGTGCAGGAACCGAGCACGACCTGATCGACGGTGACATGGCTGACTTCTTCCACGGGGCGCACGTTGTCCGGTAGATGCGGACAAGCGATCTGCGGCGAGAACGAGGAGACATCAAAGGTCATCTCTTTCCAGTAGGTCGCGCCGGGATCGGCGGCGATGGGCTCGTCGCCGGTGCGGCCGTGGGCCTGGCAATAGGCCAGGGTTTTGGCGTCGGCCGCGAACAGTCCGACCTTGCCCCCGGCTTCGATGGCCATGTTGGCCATGGTCATGCGCGCTTCCACGGACAGATTGTCGATGACCTCGCCGCCGAATTCCAGGGCCTTGTACAGAGCCCCGGCCACGCCGGTCTGCTTGATGGTGAAAAGGATCAGGTCCTTGCCGCCGACATGCTCGGGCAGGGTGCCGGTGAAGTTGACGCGGATGGTCTCGGGCACCTTGAACCAGGTTTCGCCCAGGGCCATGGCCGCGGCGATGTCGGTGCTGCCCAGGCCGGTGGCGAAAGCGCCCAGTCCGCCGTAGGTGCAGGTGTGGCTGTCCGCGCCGACAATGATGTCGCCGGGTCCGACCAGACCGTATTCCGGCAGGATGGCGTGTTCCACGCCGACATTGCCGCCTTCGTAATAGTGGGTGATGTCCATTTCGCGGGCAAAGTCGCGCACGACCTTGACCTGTTCGGCGGAATCAATGTCCTTGTTGGGAGTGAAATGGTCGCAGACCAGGGCCACGCGGTCCTTGTCGAAAACCTTTTTCACGCCCATGCCCCGGATGGATTTGATAGCCAAGGGAGCGGTTATATCGTTGGCCAGGACCAGCGACACGCGGCACTGGACAATCTGTCCGTCCCCGGTGATAGGCTGGTCCGTGTGCCGCTGCAGGATCTTCTGGGCTAAAGTCTGGCGCATATGGTGTCCTCCTCTCTTTTGGCCAAGCGGTTCAAGGCGTTCAGATAGGCCTTGGCGCTGGCCACGATGATGTCCGCGTCGGATGCGCGGCCCACCGATGTTTTTCCGTTTTCTTCTATCTTGACGGTCACTTCGCCCTGGGCGTCGGTACCGCCGGTAATGGCGTTGACCGCGTAGCGGACCAGCTTGGGATGCCGTCCCACGACCTTGGCGATGGTGTTGAACACCGCGTCGATGGGGCCGGTTCCAAAATCCGAAATCACGCGCTCTTCGCCGTCCACATACATTTTGACGACCGCATTGGGGATGGCCATGTTGCCGCTGATGGCGCTCAGGTATTCCAGACGGTACTTGTCAGGGATGCGGAAGATCTCATCCAGCACCACGGCTTCGAGATCTTCGACAAAAATTTCCTTCTTGCGGTCGGCCAATTTTTTCATGGCCGTGAAGACAATGTCGATCTGCGCTTCGTCCAGACGATAGCCAAGATCGCCCAGACGCTTGACCAAGGCGGCCCGGCCGGAGTGCTTGCCCAGCACCATGTCCTCTTCCTGGCGCCCCACAGACTCGGGAGTCATGATCTCGTAGGTCTGACGGTTTTTGAGCACCCCGTCCTGATGAATGCCGGATTCGTGGGCAAAAGCATTGGCACCGATAATCGATTTGTAGGGGGGTATAGGCTGGCCAATGATCAAAGACAAGAGCCGGGTAGACGGAAAAATCTGCTCTTTGCGGATATTCGTACTCAACTGGTAGAAATCCTTGCGCACGTCCATGGACATAACAACTTCTTCCAGGGCCGCGTTTCCGGCCCGCTCGCCAATGCCGCTCAAGGTCACTTCAGCCTGCCTGGCCCCGGCCTTGAGGGCGGCCAGGGTGTTGGCCGTGGCCAGACCGAGATCGTTGTGGCAGTGGACCGAGATGACTGCCTTGTGGATATTGGAAACTTTTTCCAGCAGGTATTTGATCAACGCCGCGAATTCCTGGGGCTGGGTGTAGCCGACCGTGTCCGGCACATTGATGGTCGTGGCCCCGGCGGCAATGACCCGCTCGAAAACTTGAACCAGAAAATCCCAATCCGAGCGCGAGGCGTCTTCGGCCGAAAACTCGACGTTGGAGGTCTTGGCCACGGCGTATTTGACCGCCGCTTCAGCCATGTCCAAAACCTGATGCCGCTCTTTTCTGAGCTTGTACTTCATGTGGATGTCGGAGGTGGCCAGAAAGGTATGGATGCGGCCCTGCGGATTATGGCTGACCGCCTCCCAAGCCCGGTCAATATCGCTTGGCAGGGCGCGGCACAGGCCGGCCACCTGGCAGTCCTGCACGGCCTGGGCAATGTCGCGCACGGCCTCGAAGTCACCTTGGCTGGCGGCAGGAAAGCCGGCCTCAATGATGTCCACGCCGAGGCTTTCCAACTGTCTGGCCAGGCGGACTTTTTCGTTGCGGTTCATGGTTGCGCCGGGAGACTGTTCGCCATCACGCAAGGTCGTGTCGAAAATGAAAATTTTGTCCATGGGGTGCTCCTTATGATCGGAATATAGGTGAACGATAATAGATTACAGCCAAGCCAAGCTCTATTCAGGCCCGGGTGGTCGTTTCCAGCAAACGATGATGAGGGGGTTAACGTGTGTCCTTTACGAGATCTTGTGAGAAGACTCTCGTAGCAGGGACTTCCCGCGTAGGGGCAGAAAGAAGTAGGTGTAGATCAGACCGGAGATGATGTAGCCGATGAAGAAAATAAAGCTCAGAAGCTTCGGTTCGGACGCGACCAGCACGAAAATGAGCAGAGCCGTGACCGTGGCGCTGAAGCGATGGGCGCGAATGACTTCCGCGTCCTTGAAGGAGGCGTAGCGCACGTTGCTGACCATGAGGATGGAAACCAGGAACGCCAGACCCAGAGTAAACTTGGGCACGAACGAAGCCATGAATTCCGGGAGATATGACGAAAAAAGAACAAACGTGGCCAAGGTGCAGGCCGCTGCGGGAATGGGCAGGCCGATGAAGAATTTCTTGCTGGTCTTGCCGGTCTGGATATTGAAACGCGCCAACCGCAAGGATCCGCAGGCAATGACCAGAAACGAAGCCATGATGCCGAGTCGGCCGAAATCATGGGTCTGCCATTGGTAGATCAAAACCGCCGGACCAACGCCGAAGGCGACCAGATCGACCAGGGAGTCCAGCTGCACGCCGAAATCCGAGGCCGTGTTGGTCAACCGGGCCAGCTTGCCGTCCAGCCCGTCAAAGACGCAGCTGACAATGATGGCCACGGCCGCCATCTCAAAACGCCCTTCAATGGACCACAAGATGCCCAGAAAACCAGCCAGCAGGCTGGCCATGGTCATCATGTTGGGGAGCAGATAGTATCCCCGGTGTTTGGGCTTGGGGTGGTCCATTTTTTCCGGTCGTCGGCGTTCTTATTGCTTGCGGGCCAGGATGGTCTGCCCGGCAAAGACTTTTTCTCCAACGCGAACAGATGGTGCATAGCCACTCGGAACGTAAAGGTCAACTCTGGATCCGAACTTGATCAGTCCGAATCGCTGCCCCCGGCCCAGCTCGTCCCCTTCCTCGGCCCAGCAGATGATCCGACGGGCAATGAGTCCGGCGATCTGGACCATGGTCCAGCTGTTGCCATCTTTATCCTCAATCAACACCGCATTGCGCTCGTTGTCCGAGGAGGCCTTGTCAAACGAGGCATTGAGAAACTTGCCGCCGAAATAGGAGATGCGGGCGATGCGTCCGGCCACGGGCACGCGGTTCACATGCACGTTGAAAACATTCATGAACACGCAGATTGCGGTGCGATCCTCGCCGGTCAGCGGGTCGCGCATGGTCTCGACCTTGATGACCTTGCCGTCGGCCGGAGACACGGCCACGCCGGGTTCCTGAGGGATCACCCGCTCCGGATCGCGGAAAAAATTGAGGACCAGAAACAACACCGCCAGAAGCAGCAGGGTCATGAACCAGCAGCCCAGCAGGGCAAAGGCCAAGGTGGCCACGGCCGTGAGAAAAATAAACGGCATGCCTTCCAGCGACAGGCCAATGGTTGGTTTGTGCATGAAAACTCCTTATGGTTGCCCGCTTGCCTACCCAGGAGAGGGCGCGGGTTCAAGCCTTATTTTCCCGGACGTTGCCCGGAATACTGTTTTTTCCATTCATCCAGAAACAAAATGGAAGTTTCCAGGGGATCAAGCCGGCCTTCCTGCGCACGGACAGCCCAGACCAGATCCTCAAAGGAAACCGAGGGGGCCAGTTTGAGTTTGTCCAGCAAGGCATCCAGGTCATGGCGTAATGGTTCGGGAATATCCGCGTGCCAGCTTGTGGCCACGGATCGCGACGCAGCCAGTAACGGCGCCACATGGGCCATCAGGGTCTGCATGCGATGGGCATAGGTGTGTTCGGCCAGCACGCGTTGTCTGGCCTTGGCCGCCATTTCGGCCCGGCCCTGAACGTCGAACCGAAACCGGTCAATGGTTTGCAACATTTGCGACATATCCTCCACCACCGCCAGCTCGTCGTCAGCAAACAATTCGGTCAAGAGGCTTCTCCTGTCCACAACCTGAAACGCCCCGCACCCCGCCAGTTCAAAGGTGCGCGGATTGACGAAATCACCGTCACCGACCAGGGTGTTGGCCCGCACCGAGGAATGCAGGTTGATGTTGATTGTGGTGGCGTTGAAGATCCGAACCGCCTCGTCCGTGCCGATGCGTTCGCCGCCGCGTTGCAGGTAGGGTGCAAGCACTGTCTCACCGTCCCAATCATTACCCCAGATGCGCAGATCAAAATTCGTCAACTGGCGAAAGGCCAGGCGACGGTTGGGATATCCGGCACCGACAAAGGACAGCTCGCTGCCGTATTTGCGCCGCTCCACCGCAGACAATTCCAAAGGACGGTGAATGGCGGGATCGGCGGCCAGGGGCAGATACAATGCGCTGGACTGGCCGGCTTCGGCCAGCAGTTCCAGGAACCGTCCTTTCTGGATAACGGCAAAAACATCGTACAGAGGAGCAAAGGCCTTCCAGTAGGGAAAAACCTCATAGTCCTCCACGAACCACATGGCCGTGGGCACATTGTCCCGACGCAACCGCTTCAGGGCCTGCCGTGACAACGGTGCCTGGGCCATGGCCAGCACCAGATCGGGTGCAAACGATTCAACCTTGGCCAGTACGGCCTGGGAAACGACCTGCAGAAAACTGTTTTCCAGATAGTCCAGGCGGTCCGCACCCACCCGCAAGGTCTTCAGGGCCGAAAACGCATCGTAAAACGATGGGGCCTCGAAATATTCGACCACATGGCCCAACTGGGTCAGCGCATGGCCGCAATAGCGACCGACGGGCAGCGACCCTCCGTACATGGGCAGGACGACAAGGATTCTTCTGTGATTATTCATGATGCACGTCGTGTAGGGTTCGGGGCAGCATCCAGTCGCGTTCCTGCATCCAGGTCTCCTCGGGCGATGCCGCCGGCGCATGGCCGCGAACCGCACACAACGAAGCGGCCAGAGAACGAAACGCCCTGCGCTGCGGTTTCAACATGTCCTCACCGGCCAGCACGGCCCAGTCCTGCCCCAGTTCATCAAAGAAGCCGCTCAGGATCCGCCCTCCGGGACCAATGCCCTTGCCTTCGCGGCCGCTGACGAAACGCAAGACCCCGGTATCGGAGAAAAACCGCCGACAACAGACATCATGCGGGCAGGGTGCCGTCTCCAGACAGGGGGCACAGTCGGGTCCGGCCTGGAGCACAATGTGGCCGGCTCCGTACGGCCCGGTTTCATGACACCAGGCCGATGACAGAAAAAAAGCCATGACCGGCACACCCAGATGCGCTGCCAGATGCATGGTTCCGGTGTCCGGCGTCAGCAGCAGATCCAGGTTGGCGACCTCGTCCAGCAACTCGGGCCAACCGGTGCCTCCGACCAGGTCGCGCACCTCGGCTCGCAAAGCGGCAGGCAGCAGGGCCGTCAGTTCCTGCGCCGCCCGACGCTCCGGACCGGCTCCGAGCAGGACCACGGGACCACGCCCGACCCTGGCCCGGGCAGCCTGCACCAACGGGGCAAGCTGGTTGGCGGGCAGGGAACGCCTGGCGTTCTGCCCGGCCATGACCACGCCAAGTCCGCCGCCTCGTCCGCCAGGCACGGGATTGACCTCGTCCGGCCAGATAACGGACGAAGCGTAATGTCCCCAGGCGTCGACCAGATTGAGGCCGGCAATCCTGCGATCCCTGGTCCAGCGCATCAGCTGTCGCGGCCAGAAATCGATCAGCCTCTGTCCCGCTCGCAGGGAATATCCACGTACCCGGTCATCGGGAAAAAGGGTCGCCAAAGCAAAGTTCAGACCGGAAAAATTGAGATTGTAGACACGAAAAAAGTCCAGCCGAGCCAGGTCCAGCAAACTCCCATGCACCATTCCCAGATCAGCCCCGCCCCGGCCGTGGGCGCAGATCCCATGGACCACTGCCTGGGGGTAGATCAAAGCAGCCAGAGCCGTCAGGGACGTGTCGACCGCAAGATGCACCGTTCCTTCCCGTTGCAGGGAAAGCACAAGACGCTTGGTCTGCACCAGATCCCCAAAACGGGCCAGCTGGATGACCAAAAAACTGCGACCGGAGTGACCGGCGCAACCGGGGTGTTCAAAGTCCATCGCTCCTCATCGAAGAATTCAGGAAAAAAGTCCAGAAAACCCCGGAACGCCACAACCTTTCCGCACGAGCTTCCGGTCTTGGACAACCGGCACCCTGTCTGCTAGACGGCTGCCATGCGTTACTACCCCATGCTTCTTGATCTCCACCACATGCCTTGTCTGGTTGTTGGGGCCGGCGATGTCGGGTTGCGCAAAATTTCCGGCCTTCTCGCTGCCGACCCGGCCCGGGTGACGGCAGTGGACCCCCTGCCGCCGTCCGACAGGATAGGGGATCTTGTTGCCAGGCATGAGAACTTTTCGTATCAACAGCGCCCTTTCGTCGAAGACGATGTCCTGGGATTCAGGCTGGTCTTTGCCTGCACCGCCAGTCGACGCGTCAACGCCCTGGTTGGCCAGGCCTGCAAGCGACACCGGATCCTGTGCAATATGACCGACCGCCCCGATGACGGCGATTTTGTCCTGCCGGCCAGCATCACTCGCGGCGACCTGACGATTTCGGTTTCGACCAGCGGCGCCAGTCCGGCCCTGGCCCGCATCATCCGACAGGATCTGGACGAGTTGTACGGACCGGAATACGAAATTCTGACCAGATTGCTGGGTGTCATCCGTCCGGCCTTGCTGGACCTGGGACAGCCAAGCGATGACAATCGCGATATTTTTCGACAGCTGGCCGCTTCGCCCCTACCGCAACTGATCAAGACGAAAGATCACGACAGGTGCCGGGAAGTGTTACGGTCCGTGCTCCCTTCCCCCCTGCATCCTCGCATTGGAGAGTGGTGTGATGACTGCTTCAAGACTGCTTGACCTGCTGGTGGCCCTGCTCTACCTGGCCGGGTCCGTGTCGTACCCCCTGGGCCTGCTTCTGCGCCGGGCCCTCCTGAAACGCGCCGCCGTCTGGACGGCCGGCATCGCTTTCGGGCTGCACACCGTGGATCTGGTTCTGCGCTCGGCGGAGCTCGGAGCGGCCAATCTCCAGCACGGACAATTCTACATGAGCCTGCTGGCCTGGTTTTTCGTCCTTATCTTCTATGTGCTGTGGTGGCGGCTCAAACATGATTTTCTGGCCATGATCACCGCGCCGCTGGCCCTCGTGCTCTTCAGCTCGTCCCTGGCCGTGCGCACCCAGGTCCTGGCCGTGCCGGAGCATTTCAGCGCCCTGTGGTTCAGCCTGCATGTCGGCACCATCTTTGTTTCCCTGGCCCTCATCGTCATGGCGTTCGGCGCGGGGCTGGCCTACCTCTACCTGGAACGCAAAATCAAAACCAAGGCCAAGCTGCCCGGTTTTTCCAAGGATCTTCCCTCCCTGGAAACCTTTGACCGGGCCAACGACTGGGCCGTGCGCATCGGTTTTCCGCTGTACACCTTGAGCGTGCTGTCAGGTTTTCTGTGGGCATCCTTCACCTGGAAACGGGTCATCAGCTGGGATCCCAAAGAACTGATCACCATTGTCATCTGGGGCATCTTCGCCCTGCTCTTTCATCAGCGTCTGGTCCTGGGTTGGCGCGGGCGCAAACCGGCCAAGACCGCCATTATCCTTTTTGTCTTGAGCCTCGTGTCATTGGTCGGCGTCAATTTTCTGCTGCCAACCCACCACAGCTTCCGTCCGTAATTAAAACAAGCACCATTGCCCATGAATCAGGAAATCTATCTTGTCGGCTTGAATCACAAAACCGCCGGCGTGGACATTCGCGAACGCTTTGCTCTGACCGGCTGCGACCCCCATGCCCTCGGTCTGATCACAGAGATTGACGGCATCAACGAGGCCATGGTTCTTTCCACCTGCAACCGTGTGGAATTCCTCGTGGTGGGAGACAGCGACCAGGGGATACCGGACCAAATCCGCCAGTTCTGGTCCAGACAATGCTGTCAGCCCCAACGGGACCTCCTGGATCACACCTACTGTCACTTTGGAGCGGCGGCCGTGGACCACCTGTTTACGGTGGCCTCCAGCCTGGACTCCATGATTCTGGGAGAACCCCAGATCCTGGGGCAGCTCAAAACCGCCTACCGCCATGCCGTGGAAAACGGATCGGCCAAAGTGATCGTCAACCGCTTGCTGCACAAGGCTTTTTCCGTGGCCAAGCGGGTGCGGACCGAAACAGCCATTGCCTCCAGCGCCGTGTCCATCAGCTATGCGGCCGTGGAACTGGCCCGGAAGATCTTCACGGACCTCTCGAACCACCGCGCCCTGCTGATCGGGGCCGGAGAGATGGCCGAACTGGCCGCGACCCACCTGCTCTCCGCCGGGGTGCGCGATTTCACCGTGGTCAACCGCACCCTGGCCAAGGGCGAAGAATTGGCCCGGCAGTTCGGCGGCCGGGCCATGCCGTTTGAAGAACTGCATCAGGCCCTGCTGGAAACAGACATCGTCATCACGTCCACGGGTTCGCCCACGGCCATCATCAAAGCTCGCGACATGAAAGAGGTGTTGCGCAAACGACGCCACAAGCCCATCTTTTTCATCGACATAGCCGTGCCCCGCGACATCGATCCCGACATCAACGGCCTGGATAATGTCTATCTGTACGATATTGATGATTTAAAGGATGTGGTGGAAGAAAACCTCGCCGGGCGTCAGCAGGAAGCGCAAAAGGCCAAAGGCATCGTGGTCGAGGAAGTGGCCACCTTCATGCGCTGGCGCGATTCCCTGGCCCTGCAGCCGACCATTGTCGCCCTGCTGGACCAGGGGGAAAGTATCGCCCGTCGGGAACTGCGCAAATCCATCAAGCAGCTCGGACCCAACCCGGACCCGCAGATGGTGGCTGTTCTGGAACGGCTGGCCAAATCCCTGTGCCACAAAATTTATCACGAGCCCATCAGCTATCTCAAACGCCGGTCGCAGGAAGAAGGCTCGGCCCAGCGTTTTATCCACTCCACCCGCCGCATCTTCAACCTTGACGGCGAGGACGTGCCCGAAGAAGCCCATTTCGACCGCAAAACCAGCCTGTCCAAATAACGGAGAAACCCATGCGCTCCATACTCATTGATGAAATCGTTCCGGAAGATATGGAAAAACTTGAAGCCTGGCTCACGGAGCAGGAGCTCGGCGGCGGTATTGAGCGGCTCTATCATTTCCAGCTGCCGCCCAAACTTCTGACCCCCATACAGCAGGAGCACGCAGCCGAATGCGGGCCGTTTTACATGGCCGTGGAAACCGGCCGCGACGGGGTCAAGCTGGAGCTTCTGGTCCGGGCCAAGCGCATCCTGCGCTGTGCGTGCATTGCCTACGCCACCGCGGAACAGGAGGCGCACATGAGAAACTACCTGGAAAACCTGCTCCAGGACTTGTCCATCCCTGTCTGAGCCCATGCGTCTGCAGGAGTTCACGCGGCATTGGGCCCGGCAGTGCCTGGCCATCCCCAGGTTCAGCCGAGAAAGCCTGCGCGTGAACCTGCACGGCGTCCGCCTGGTTGTCGCCTACTCCACGGGCATTGATTCCACGGCCCTGCTCCATCTTCTGCACGCCTTGGCCCCAACGCACAACCTGACCCTGATTGCCGCCCACGCGCACCACGGACTGCGCCCTGAATCCGACAGGGAATTACAGCATGCCCGGGCCGTTTGCGCCGGTCTTGGCCTGGCCTGTGAGACAACCCATCTTCCTGTAACTGAGCAGGCCCGCAGTGGCTGCGGTCTGGAAGAAGCCGCCCGGAATCTGCGCTATGCCTTTCTGGAATCCGTCCGGGCCGGACACGATGCGGACTGGATCGTTACCGCTCACCATGCCGACGACCTGGCCGAGGACATCATCCTCCGACTGCTGCGGGGCGCAGGCTGGCCCGGCCTCGGAGGCATGCCCGGCATGGACAGGAACCGACGCCTGCTCCGGCCGGTCCTTAACTGGGAAAAAAAACAGCTGCAGGCCTTTTTGGAGGACAACCGCATTCCCTGGCATGAGGACATGTCCAATGCGAACACAGATCTGACCCGCAACCGGGTCCGTCATCAGATTCTGCCTCTGCTGCGACGCGAAAATCCCGCCTTTTCAAAAACCGCGACCCACCTCTGGACCCTGGCCCACATCGATCAGGCCTACTGGTCCGAACAATGCGAGGTCCGCATCGAAGGTCCGGAACACTTCCTTGCAGCCCACCTCCTGGACGGGCATCAGGCCCTGCGTCTTCGCCTCTTCAAAGCTGTCCTCGACGCCCTGGGGCCTGGTCAGGCCCGGGCCGACCATATCCTGCGCCTTGACAGGGCCTGGACAGAAGGCAAAATCGACTGCTGCATCCAATTTCCAGGAGACAAGCACGCCCGGATTACAGCTGCGGGCATCCTCTTTGTCCGCAAAACCCGGCCCTGATTTCTGGTTTTTCCGGACATTTCCATCCAACACCCTCATCCTCAACCACTCCGCTTCGCAACCCTTGCTGAATCTGGGTTTGTCGGCCGCCATATTTCAGGCAACACCTCGGCAAAGTCCGACAAAATCAGACTGAAGTTCCACCTCAACGCGCGACAACCCATAACCATCTATTATCATATGATTATCTAAACTTGGCACGCATATTTCTTAATGCGACCAAACTCTGGCAACGCCCGTGACGCGTATAAACTTGAGCGAGGTTGAGAATGAAAGACAATTTTGAGCCGGAAAGCAGGACAACAAAACGCATCCCGCACCAAGCGCTGATCCGCTTCAGCTCAGGCAGCGAGGACGATTTCAGAACGGCCAGAATGTACAATTACAGCCACTCCGGCATGTATCTGGAACTGCATTATCCCCCTCCGAAACTCGGGGCGAATCTGTTGATTGAAGTCATGGACCCGCAGGAAACAAACACCTCGGAACTCAGCGGCATGGAAAAATCGCAAGCCTGCTATTACGCCAAAGTCGTTTGGAAAAAGAATCTGGTCAATTCGCAGGCCGACTACGGCGTCGGCCTTGAGTATTTGCAGGCGATACAGGACAATTAACGCTGCGCGGACAGCGATCACGGCTCACCACCAACAACACAAGCATCTCCTTTCATCCGAAAGGTGTCTCAGGACTCAACCTGGGCGCCACCTGACTCCAGCACAACCCGATAGACAGGTAAGGGACGCCGCAGCGTCACCTTACCTGTAACCTAGAAATTGTAATCCACGACGCGCCTTTCGGCCACCACGGCAGAAACAAAGGCCACGCATTTCTTGTGCTCCGGATGCACCTGATACGCTTGCAGGTCTTCGGCCGAATCAAATTCCGTATAAAGCACCACGTCTGTTTCAGGCGAGGCCGCAAAAACATCGGTGCTGACAGTCAGGGCGCGCAGTTGCGGGATATGGGCAGGCAACCCGCCCAGCATTTCCTTCATGATGCTGGCGTTCTCAGCAGCTGACCGCCCTTCCGCATTTTCCTTGAGCTTCCACATAACAATATGACCAACCATTTTTTCCTCCAGTTGTGATCATTTCCAGCAGGCAGTAAACAAGATCGCGTCCGCCATCATGCGCTGACGGATCACGTCGGGAACAAGTCCGCTCAATTCCCGACCGGCGCAGAATCTGTCTCGAACCATGCTTGCGCTGATGTCGATACGCGGCACGGAGACAAAAAAAACCCTGCGTCCACCTTTCAAAGTCCAGACCCCTGTCTCCTCTCCGCTGAGCGTCCAGTGACGGTTCAAAAATTCTGCAACCGCCTCTGACCCCAGACCCATTCGATCAACCACGACGATATCGGTCAGCAGCGGCAATTCAAGACCCCGGTGCCAGGACGGAAGGGTCAACAGGTCGGCAGCGCCCAGAACAAAGACATGATGCGTTCCGGGACAGTCCCGACCTATGCGCGCCAGGGTGGCATACGAATAGGACGGAACGGGCAAGCGGCCCTCGATGTCGCTGACGCCCAAACCAGCCACGCCCGCCACGGCCGCTCGCAAAAGGTCCACCCTGAGTTCAAAGTCGAGCAGGCCCTGGCTTCCCTTGTGCGGAGGGACTTTGGCCGGCAAAAGATCGACCCTCTCCAGGCCAAGCCTCTCCCCCACCTCGATCGCCATGCGCAGATGGCCATTATGGACCGGGTTGAACGAACCACCCAGCAATCCTACCGATGCGCCAAGGCGTTCAGGCACGCACCTGGCCCTCGCCGAAAACAACGAATTTGAGACTGGTCAGTTCCTTCACGCCCATGGGGCCGTACGAGTGGATTTTCGATGTACTGATGCCGATCTCGGCGCCCAGCCCCAGCTCGCCGCCGTCGTTGAAGCGGGTCGACGCATTGATCAAGACACACGAAGCATCGACATGACGCAGAAACCGCATGGCCCGGTCATGCGTCCGGGTCAGTATGGCTTCGGAGTGCCCGGAACCGTAGATCGCAATGTGCGTCTCCGCCTCGCGCTGAGAATCCACGACCTTGACGGCCAAGATCAGAGCCAGAAATTCGCGACCGTAATCCTCCTCCACCGCCGGGATACCGGCCGATCCGAGCAACGGCAGGGAGCGCGGGCAGGCCCGGAACTCTACCCCGGCTCCGGCCATGGCCTGAGCCAGGCGGGGCAGGAGAGTGTCGGCCACATCCTTATGAACAAGCAAGCATTCCAGTGCGTTGCAAACCCCTGGCCGCTGGACCTTGGCATTTTGCACAATGGACAGCACCTGATCCAAGTCCGCGTCCTTGTGCACGTAGATATGACACACCCCTTTGTAATGCTTCAGCACGGGCATGGTTGCATCCTGGACCACGGCCCGGATCAGCCCTTCGCCGCCGCGCGGTATGA
Organism: uncultured Desulfovibrionaceae bacterium; assembly: GCA_964651415.1. Classification (GTDB taxonomy): domain Bacteria; phylum Desulfobacterota; class Desulfovibrionia; order Desulfovibrionales; family Desulfomicrobiaceae; genus Desulfomicrobium. The sequence goes on along the minus strand of CAZYZA010000006.1, from coordinate 55,098 downwards.
CCACATCGATGAATTCGTCCAGAGCCAGCAGGTGCTTGACCGCGGCCCGATCCGTGGTCGGGACCATCTGGACGCAGCCTTTGGGCAGGCCGGCGGCCTCGAGCGCCCGGCACATCAGGCTGCCCAGGACCTGATTGGAATGATGAGCTTCGGACCCACCCCGCAAGATGACGCTGTTGGCGGCCTTGAGGCATAAAATACCGGCATCGATCGTCACGTTGGGCCGGGACTCGTAAATAATGGCGATTACCCCCAGGGGAATACGCATGCGCCCGACGAGCAGGCCGTTTGGCCGCCTGGTCATGTGCTCAATCTCGCCGATGGGATCGGAAAGCCCGGCGACATGCAGGCAGGCGTCAGCCATGGATGCAATGGTTTTGTCGGTCAGACGCAGGCGGTCAATGCGGGCGGCGTCCAGTCCGGCTGCCGCGGCCGCTTCCAGGTCCCGGGCGTTGGCGGCCAGAATTTCCGGACCGGCAGCGCGCATCAGGCCGGCCAGTTCAATCAAGGCCGTGTCGCGCTGTTTGCCGGACGCGGCAGCCAGGTCCCGGGCGGCAACCCTGGCGGCTTGGGCCAATTCGCGCATTTGCATTTCCAGATTCATTCCACCCTCCTGGCAACGTTTGTCGAAAATCGATTTTCCTTCAGTTTGCATCCGGACCTATACGAACATGTCGCCACAGGCAAGAATTCCTCTGCCCGCTGCCATTGCGGCCCAAAAATCTTTTTTCATTTCAACAATTTTTACGTCGCTCATTCTCTTTGACCTTTTTATCGATTGCGCTTACAGAGGCTGATCTTTTACAATAATGGCAATCCGAACATAAGGAGCTTTCCATGGCAGAGCGCGATAAAACCCCGGACATTCTGAAAACCCTGGAACAGGAAATGGATTCCGACATCCATCCTGTTCTCAAAAAGATACTGGACAACCTCAAGCCCATCGGATTGGCCGTGGGCGGAATCGTGGCCGCTGTGGCCGTCTATTCCGGGGTGACGTCCTATCAGGAATCGCAGCACGAAAAGGCGGTATCCGAACTGGGAACGATCCTGGTCATGTCCGACGCAGCGCAGCGCATGGAAAGGCTTGAGGCCTTTGCCCAGAGTGGCCCCAAATCCCTGCACCTGGCCGTTCATCTCGAACTCGCCCGCCTGCAGATGGAGAGCGGCGACTTCGACAAGGCTGTTGCTTCCTGGCAGCTCGTGGGCAAGGACAAGGCCATGGCCACCGTGGCCGGTCTGGGTCAGGCCAAGGCCTTGATGCTCAAGGGCGACTATGCCCAGGCAGTGGACATCCTGACCAATCTCAAAAAGAATGTCGGCGAGGAATTGGGCGCGGCCATCTCCACCAACCTGGCTTTTGCCGCAGAGAAAGCAGGCCAAATTGATCTGGCCGTGGCAGAATACGAAGCACTCAAGTCCAACGCCGGCGGCAATGAAGCTTTTCTCGAGTACAAAATCAAACAGCTCTCGACCAAGCCGCAAAGCTAGGCTGCGGACACCCCCGACACCAATGCAGAAGCCGGCTCCGGCCGGCATCTGCAATTCCATGCCATCAGGATCAACGTGAACGACACGCCCATGACCAGCCAAGACCTCCTGCATTATCTGCGCACCCTTCACACCACGGTGCAAAGCCTTGACCCGCTGAGCCCATTGCAGTCCAGCCTGGACTCCCTGTTGTGCACGACAGCCGAGGCCATGCAGTACAAGCGCATGGCCCTGGCCATTTTTGACCCCAAGACCAACACCATCCGCTTTGACCTGACCTACGGACACAAGGGACCGGTCAAGGCCACTTATATCCCCGGTCAAGGCGTCACCGGGCAGGTCCTGGATTCGGGCAAGCCCATTATCATCGAAGCCATGGAGCGCGACGATCGTTTTTTGAACAAGGCCATGGGTCGCACTCAGAAGGAACTGTCCGAACTGGCATTCATCTGCGTGCCCGTGACCCGGATCAATGCCGACGGTGCGCCGGAGGCCCTCGGCGTCCTGAGCGCCGACATACCCTGCCAGTCCATCGATGTCCTGCAACTGCACTGCGCTTTCCTGGAAGTCCTGGCCGCGGTCATTGCCCGACAGACAGCCTATCTGCAGGAAAACATGGCCCAGAAAGAATTGTGGGCATCCATGGGTTTTCTTGGCGAAAATCTGGACCGCGAAAAAGCGATTGTACAGGCCAAAATCGTGGCCACGTCCAAAGCCATGGCCTTTGTCATCGGACAGATCATGCAGGTCGCTTCCAGCAAGGCTTCGGTCCTGTTGCGCGGCGAATCGGGCACGGGCAAGGAATTGCTGGCCGAGGCCATTCACAATGCCAGCTCCCGTCGCAGCAAACCGCTGATCCGCCTCAACTGCGCGGCCCTGCCTTCGGAACTGCTGGAAAGCGAGCTGTTCGGCCATGAACGCGGCGCCTTTACCGGGGCGGTCGGCACCAAAAAAGGGCGTTTTGAACTGGCCCATACCGGGACCCTGTTTCTCGATGAAATCGGCGAACTCAGCGCAGAAGCGCAGGCCAAGCTTCTGCGCGCCCTGCAGGAAGGCGAAATCCAGCGCCTGGGCAGTGAGAAATCCATCAAGGTCGATGTGCGCATCATCTGCGCCACACACCAGCCGCTGGAAAATCTGATCAAATCCGGAAAATTCCGCGAAGACCTGTATTACCGGATCAATGTTTTCCCCATCTTCATTCCCCCGCTGCGCGAGCGTCGGGAGGATATCCTGCCTCTGGCCGAATACTTCCTGGAGTTTTTCGCCAAAGAATACGCAAAAAACATCAAACGCATTTCCATGCCGGCCATCGATTTGCTCACGCAGTACCAATGGCCCGGCAATGTGCGGGAACTGCGCAACTGCCTGGAACGGGCCGTACTGATCTGCAACGAAGAAGCCATCCGCACGTATCATCTGCCGCCAACCCTGCAAACCGCGGAGAGTTCGGCCACGGACAATCAGCTCTCTTTCGGCGAGGCCGTGGGAAAATTCGAGCAGGAGATTCTGGTCGAATCCCTGCAAAAGTGCGGCGGCAACATGCTGCAAGTGGCCCGCGAACTGCGCGCCAGTTACCGGATCATCAATTACAAGATCAAAAAATACAATATCGATCCGAAAAAGTACGACGGCAGGGGCAAAACCCGCAAACCCTGATGGCGGATTTTGCTCCGATAAACCGCGATCCGCATCCCGACTGAAGACGCATTCTTCCCAACGACCCGAAAGCACAGCTTTTATCCTGAACGCCTCCAACGTTCCGATCTCGAAATGGCGGATTCGGCCGGCGCGAGTTTTTGCACCCCCCGCATTGCACCGGAAACGCTCCTCGGCTATGCATGGATCAATCCCGTGTCGCCAATCAGGAAAGGTCATGCAGCCAGCCGCGCCCAACCGTCAGCAACTCCAGGCTCTCATTCGCGAACGACTGCGGTTGATCGGCGAAGGAGAACGATCGCTGCGGCAAAGCGCGGCCCTGAATATTTTTTTCGAACTCAATCTTGAGCACGAATCCCTGCGCGATTTCAAGACCCTCTGCGTCCTCGTGCCGGACATCTGCCTGGGCACGCCTGCGTCCCTGTATTTTCGCAACACCAAAGGCCAGCTGCAACTCCGGCGAACGACCATTGCCACCAGCCAACCCTTGATGATCTTTCCCGAGCCGGCGTGCCCCGGCCTCACGTCGGTGATACGGCACGCCGATTTTCGGGCCTTTCCCATTTGCGAAATGACTGCAGCCAAGCCCACACAGGGACTGCTCTGCCTCCACCGCCAGCTCGACGCCGACGAAGAGCGTTTTTTCGCCCGGTTCTCCGAGTCCATCGCCAAGGTGTTCGCCGTCAAGCAGTCCATGCTCAGTAACCGGCAGCGTCTGGCTTTTATCAATAATCTTGTGCGCGACATCGGGCACAATGTCATTGTGCCCAACATGCATTTCAAACTCCTGTTCCTGGAAATGGATAAACAGCTGATGGTGCTCGGCCGCAAGATCAATGATCTCAATCATGCCTCGACCGACGCAGCCCAACGCGAACTCAAGCACGAACTGCCACTACTCGCCCAAGACCTGCGCAAACGCCTGAGCGGAATCTCACGTCGCTTTAAGCAATCAAGCCTTTTTCTGGAAAGCCTGCTCCGTCGCAGCCATTTTGAAAAAGGCAGATACGAGTTGCTGCTTCGGCCCTGCAAATTCAAAAGCCAGATATTCGAACCGCAAATCGATCGATTCCGTCCGCTGCTGCAGGCCCGGGGAATCGATGTCCAGATTCATCCGGATGTGCGCATTGACGAGGACGTCACGCTAAGCGTTGACCTGGGCCTGATTTCGCAGGTCTTCGCCAACCTTCTTTCCAATGCGGTCAAGTATGCGGCCAAGGTATCCGCGCCCGACCGTCAGATCGGCAAGGCTTTGCTCTACGGCTGGGAAAGCCAACCCGCAGCCTTTGGCCCGGATGGTCCTGGGGTCCATCTTTTTGTCTCAACCACGGGATTGGAAATTCCACAAACAGACGCACAGCGCCTGTTCGACCCCGACTTTCGAGCCGAGGCGGCGAATACGATCGAAGGGTCAGGACATGGCCTGTTTTTTGTCAAGCAAATCGTCGAGTTGCATAAAGGACGCGTCAGTTACAGCCATAGCAATGGAATGAATACCTTTCACGTCGTGCTGCCAAGCCCAGCCCCTGACCGCCAAATTCCGGAGAAAGGCACATGCCCCAACCCATCCTGATCGTCGAAGACGATGCCGCTGTCCGCTTGTCCCTGGCCGACTGCCTGGGCGACGTCGGATTCACGGTTTTAGAGGCCGGCGATGCGCATCAGGCTCTGCAGCTCTTTACCCGGCGACATCCGGACCTGGTCTTGCTTGATCTAGGGCTTGCCGGTGCCGATGGCATGGATGTTCTGCGCCGGATGAAAGAGTTACGACCGGAGACTCCGATCATCATCGTCTCCGGGCGCACCCACATCAACGACGCCATCGAAGCATTCAAGGCCGGGGCCTGGGACTACGTGACCAAGCCCATCCCGTCCCTTGACGTTTTCATCAACGCGGTCCGCAACTGCCTGACCCAAACCCGGCTGCACCTTCAGGTCCGCCAGACCCAGACCCATCTCTATCAGCTGATTCAAAATCTGCCGGTCATCATTTTCATCATGAACAGCCATCTCGAATTCGAGTTCCTGAATCAGACCACGACGGAAATCCTCGGCTACTCCCCGCAAGAGATCCAGGAATCACCCAAGCCGTTCATGAAAAACATCGCGCCCGAAGATCGGAAAAAATTCTCCGACGCCTTGCGACAATGCCTGGGAAGCGCCGGACATCCCTTTAAGCTTGAATTTCGATTCATGCACAAAAAAGGATATCTGATCACGCTGCAGGCCCAGTCCATCAGCCCGCACCTCGAAGACGAGGGAGCCCGGCCCGACCGCGTCGAGGGCATGATCACAGACGTGACCCGCAATTCCTATCTGGACAAAATTCTTCTGCAGAATGAAAAATTGAACATGCTGCGCACCATGACCGAAGAGGTGGCCCATGAAATACGCAACCCCCTGGTCTCGCTCGGAGGTTTTGCCAGGCAGTTGCGCAGCAGATATCCCGAGGCGATCGAGGCCGAGGTCGTCCTGGAAGAATGCAGCCGGCTTGAGCGCCTGGTGCAACGCATCACCGCCTACCTCGAACCCATAACCGTCAACCTGACCCGTTGCGACCTAGCGTCATCGTTGGCGTTTATCGTGCGACTGCTTTCAAGCAGGCTGGAACGCAAGGATATTGCCGTCAATCTCGACACGCCGGAGGCGATTCCCCCGGTCCACGCCGACCAGGAATTCATCCACCGCATATTCATCTATCTGCTCGGTCACGGCATCGACCTGGTGGAAAGAGAGGGTAAAATCACCGTCACGACGAGCCAAAGCGAAAATCTGGTCCATGCCACCTTTCATGTCCAACCAGTGACGACCATGAAGACAACTCCGGATCGACTGCTCATGCCGTTTGAGGACGATGACAGAAATCTGGCGACCTGCTACCGTTTGGTGGAGCGCCTGGGCGGCCACCTCAGTCTGGAACATCAGGATTCGGGGGTCTGGTTCACCGTCTCATTTCCACAATACCCGCAAGTGCTGATCGATCAAAACGGCGATTCGACCTGACGCCTTGGACAACGACCTCCGTTGCGCCTGGCGGCAAATCCGTTCCACCTTTCTGAATACAACGGTGGACGAAATCACCAAGATGCTCTAATGGCTGAAAAAACGACGATTACGCTCGTTCCCGCCTGCCAGGGCAACAACACACTCCAGCAAGGATGCTGCATGAGCCAAAATCTGAACTGTGTCACCACCGACGACCCCAAGCTCTCCGCCCTTTTTCGTCCCTTTGCCTTAAAGATGGAACAGCAGGGTCTGCCCGCCATCGTCATCAACACCTTCAAATGTTACTTCAATCAATTCCTCTACGGCGCACAGGGCAAACTCTCGAATCACGACATCAAGGCCGTCAACGACGAAGAACTGGCCGACTACGATGCCATGGAGCAGTTCAAGCCCCTGGGTGAAGAAAATTTGGATAAAATCGCCGTGATCAAACTCAACGGCGGCCTGGGCACAAGCATGGGGCTGGAATCCGCCAAGTCACTCATTCCGGTCAAGGACGGCTTGAGCTTCCTCGACCTGATTCTGATGCAGGCCCGATCGGTTCGCTCGCATTACGGCGTCGAATTTCCCCAGGTGTTCATGAACAGCTTCAAGACGCACATGGACACCATGCTCAAAATTGGTGACTTCAACAATGGAGCTACGGGAATCGATTTGGCGTTCCTGCAGCACCGCTACCCTAAAATCATGGCCAGCGATCAAAGTCCCGCTTCGTGGCCCCAGAACCCGGAACTGGAGTGGAATCCCCCGGGCCACGGCGACATCTACACGGCCATGATCACCTCAGGCATTCTCGATGCTTTGCTGGACAAAGGGTATTATTACGCCTTTATTTCCAATTCAGATAATCTCGGCGCGATCATGAATCGTCGTCTCCTGGGCTATATGGTCCACTACAAACTGCCCTTTCTCATGGAGGTCGCCCGGCGCACCGACCAGGACAAAAAGGGAGGCCACCTCTGCCGACTCAAAAAAAACGGCCAGTTGGCGCTACGTGAAGTGGCCCAGTGTCCGGACACGGAAATGAATGATTTCTGCGACATTGAAAGATTCAAATTTTTCAACACCAATTCCATTTGGATTGATCTGCGCGTCTTGCAATCTGTTTTCGTCTCACACCGCCTGATGCCTCTGGATCTGATCATCAACCCCAAAAATCTGGACCCGCGGGATCCTGCGTCACCCAAGATTTTTCAGCTGGAAACGGCCATGGGCTCGGCCATTACCAATTTCCTCAATGCTCAGGCTGTGGTTGTGCCGCGCAAACGTTTTGCTCCGGTCAAGACCACCAATGATCTTTTGCTGGTGATGTCCGATTGCTACATCCGTACGGAAAGAGACACCATCGAACCGAACAATGCACGCACCACACCCATGCCCCAGATCTCGCTGGATGCAAGATTTTACAAAAAGATCGACATGTTTCTGAGTCGTTTCCCACATTCAACCCCTTCTTTGCTGCAGTGCGCAAGCCTCGTCATCAATGGTGATGTCTGTTTTGAGGACAACGTGCGTTGCGTGGGCAATGTCTGCATAACCAATACGGGACCATGCCAGGCAGTGGTCAAAGCGGGAGCCGTTCTCGAAGGTGAAATTCATTTTGCATGACACAATGTTCCATCATGGAGGTTGACATGTCGATTCGGCTTGGAATTCGTGACCGGTTGCTGCTTTTGGTCGGAACAATGCTGGTTTTTATGGGAATGGTAGTCGCTTTTTTTGTCTACCAGGCATCGACAACAAAATCCCAGATGATTGAACGGGTCGGTCAGATCATGACCGAAGACGCCCAGGACAAAATCCTGATCGCGACTCAAAACATGGCTACCAGCCTCAGCGCAGCCATCAAGGACATGTCAGGAGATGAACGGCGCGTTGCCACCATCAGAAACCTGATCCAGGATATCAGGTTCGAGACCGATGCCTCAGGCTATTTCTTTGTGTACCGAGGCACGATCAACGTCATCCTCCCCCCCCAATGCCCAAATTGAGGGCAAGGACCTGGCTGAGGCCAAAGACGTGGAAGGCGTCTATTTTGTTCGCGAATTGCAGCAAAAGGCTCAAGCCGGCGGTGGATTCGTGCATTATGTTTTCGCCAAGCCCGGAAAGGGTGACCAGCCCAAGGTCAGTTACGCCATGATGATTCCCGGCACCGACATGTGGATTGGAACCGGCGTGTACATCGACAACATTGCCGAAGCGCAGGCCAAGGTCGCGGCGGATCTGGAGAAGGCTGCGGCCCGATCCCTGACCATCGCCTTGTCTTTCATCGGCGCAGGATTCATTCTATTCGTCCTGCCGTTAACCTTTTTCCTGGTGCGATCCATCATCGCCCCGCTACGCCGCATGATCTCCATGCTCAAAGATATCGCCCAGGGCGAAGGAGACCTGACCGTGCGGCTCAAGGACGAATCCAGGACCGAGACGCAGGAATTGGCGGAATGGTTCAACACGTTTGTGAACCAAGTTCACGAAATAATCCGCGAGCTGTCCGGCACCGCCAGACAAGTCAGCCAGGCGTCCTCTGGACTTCTCGGTCTGTCGAAGAGCCTTCACGACGCGTCCGGCGACATGGCCGGCAAATCAAACACGGTCGCAGCTGCCACGGAAGAAATGAGCGCCAACATGAATTCCGTAGCCTCGGCCATGGAAGAATTTTCAATCAATATCGGAACAGTAGCGACCGCATCTGAAGAAATGACGGCAACCATCACCGAAATTTCCCATAATGCCAGTAAAGCGAAGGACATCACGGGACACGCGGTGACCAAGGCCAATGAGGCTTCGCGACGGGTGGACGAACTCGGCAACGCTGCCCGGGAAATTGACAAAGTTACCGAAACCATCACAGCCATTTCGTCCCAGACCAACCTGCTGGCGCTCAACGCCACCATAGAAGCAGCCAGGGCCGGGGATGCCGGACGCGGCTTTGCCGTTGTGGCCAATGAAATTAAAGAACTCGCACTGCAAACCGCCCGGGCAACCGAAGAAATCCGGGTCAAAATTCAAGGCATACAAGGAGCAACCGGGGTGACGGTCTCGGAAATTCAGCAGGTCACGCAGGTTATCAATGAAGTCGACACCATTGTCGGCACCATTGCCGCAGCCGTTGAAGAACAGTCCGTAACCACCCGCGACATCGCCGACAATGTTGGCCAGGCGTCGCAGGGCGTTCAGGAAGTGAACGTCAACGTGGCCCAAGCCGAAACCGCAACCCGGGACATCGCCAAAGAAGTGGCGAAAGTCAGCGTGGCTTCCGGCACCATTTCCCAGTCGGCCGAGGCTGTCAGGGACAGTTCGGAAAATCTCAGTTCACTGGCCCATGACCTGAACAACATGGTCGAAAAGTTCAAAGTTTGATCATTCGGCCCCGACCGCATCGCCCGGCAAATAAAGACGGGCGATGCGCCGCGCCTGGCAAGCCAATGCCTCGCACGAAAAAAACATGATCAAATTCCAACAAGATAATTGTCTTTTCTTAAATTTGACTGTAAAATCAGCGACAAGAGGTAACTTTTCGGCGCGTGGCCCTGAATCCGGGGCCGAGACGGATCACGATTCAGGCAAAAAAAGCTTTTTTCCCTGACTGCCGAGAATATCTTCCCATAGCTCATTATTTTTATTATTGAAAAATTATTGTTGTCGTTGACTCGTTGCGCCACCCGGAGCGAGGCATATCCGACTTGCCTCTCTTGCGCGGACTCAAGCGTGTTCACGAATCACTCATATGGAGCAAACAATGAATAAAAGCGAACTGATTCAATCTCTTGCAGAAAAATGCAAAATCTCGAACGACGAGGCCGCGACTATTGTCGACAGCTTTTTCGACTCCATGCGCGACGCTCTCCTGCGAGGGGATCGGATTGAAATCAGGGGGTTTGGCAGCTTCAAGATCAAACAATACGACGGCTACGTCGGGCGCAACCCCAAAACAGGCGAATCCGTGCAGGTCAAGCCCAAAAAAATGCCCTTCTTCAAAGCGGGCAAAGGTCTTCTGGACTATCTGAACGCCTGAATTCCGTTGACAGTCGTCTGATTTGAAGCAATTGCTTGCCGCACTCGCAACAGACACGCGCCAAGCCTTATTCCGGGCCTTGGCGTTTTACCGCATGGAGTATCGGCAGTGCATTCCGTTATCCAACGAGTGGCCGCCATCCACGACCTTTCCGGTTTTGGAGGCGGATCACTCTCGGCAGTCATTCCCATCCTTTCAACCCTGGGCATTCAGGTCTGCAGCCTGCCCACGGCGATCCTGTCCACGCATACCGGCGGATTTTCGGATTTTCATTTCCGGGATCTGACCGAGGACATGCGGCATATCATCGGACACTGGAACAGGCTGAACCTCTCCTTTGCAGGCATTTATTCCGGTTTCCTCGGATCATCCGAACAAATCGACATTGTCCGGGAATTCATCACCAGCTTCCGCCGCGACACAACCTTGATCGTCGTTGACCCTGTCCTGGGGGACGACGGCCAGCTGTACAACACCATGAACGCGGACATGGTATCCGGCATGCGCGAACTTATTGCCTACGCCGACATCATCACGCCCAACATCACGGAAGCGGGGCTTCTGCTCGGAGCCGACATTCAGACCAACTCGCTCCCGTGTCCGGACATCAAGGAATGGGCCAGAGCCCTCTGCGCTCTCGGACCCAAACAGGTCATCATCACCAGCGTGCCCCAGGATTCGGGCCGAGGCTCCTCCGTTGTGGCTTACGATCAAACAGCAGAACGCTTCTGGAAAGTTGCCTGCTCATATGTTCCCGCCTGCTATCCGGGCACCGGGGACATGTTTGCCAGCGTCATCACCGGTTCCCTGCTGCAGGGAGACTCACTCCCCTTGTCCCTGGACCGGGCTGTGCAGTTTGTCTCCATGGCCATCCGAGCCACCTTCGGACATAATTTTCCCGAGCGTGAGGGAGTTTTTCTTGAGCGGGTTCTGCCCAGCCTGAACGCACCTGTCGCCCTGAGCAGCTTTGAACTGATATGAAAGGTCTTAGCCGGGGCGCATTTGTCACTGATCTGGATGGAACCCTGTTGCAAAACGGCAGATTGGGTCAGGTCGACCTTGACGCGTGGCAGGAACTCGGACGTCAGAACATCCTCAGAGTCATCGCCACCGGACGTTCCCTCCATTCCTTACAGCGCACCCTGCCCGACGATTTTCCGCTTGACTACGCGATCCTCTCCACGGGCAACGTCATCCTTGACTGGCACTCGGGCAACATTGTCCACAGCGCCCGCATAACTCCGGCCGAAGCCCTGAACATCGCCGGGTTGCTCGTTGACCTGGATATCGGATTCATGCTCCACGAAGACCTGCCGACACCCCACCGGTTCTGGTTCCACCCAGGCCGCAATCCGGCCTCCGACTTTATGCGACGCCTGGAATTGCATCGGAGTTACGGAACGCCGTGGGCTGCGCAGGTGGTAACGGACAGTGTCTCACAATTTGTGGCCATCATCGAAGCCGAGCAGCAGATGCTGGCCAAGCGCGTTGAACAGGAACTGGCCATGCACAGCGTGATCAGGGCCACCTCGCCTCTTGATGACAGTTCCGTATGGGTGGAAATTTTTGGAGCCGACGTCTCCAAGAGCCGGGGCATCCGACGCATCCTGGACCATGTCGGTCAACCGGACTTGCCGGTGGCGGCCATTGGCAACGATTACAACGACATGGACATGCTTGATTTTGCGGACATATCCTTTAGAGTCTGTAACGCCTTTCTTGAGGAGAAGCCGACATACATCACGACCCCCTGCGAGCAGGGCGCAGTGGCCTATGCCGTCAGACATTTTACGCAATATCTGTCACTGAAGATGAAACACGCATGAAAAACATCCTGGCCATACCAAGCGTGGTGGGCGCCACCTCTCTGGAAATTGTCCGCAATGTCGGTCAGTGGGGCGTATTTTCCCTGACCGCTCTGCTCGGCATATTCCATGTGCGTCAGCTTCTGCCCAAAGTTCTCTACAATATTTATTTCATCGGATTCAAATCCCTGAACATCATCATCCTGGTGGCGTTTTTCACCGGCATGGTCCTTGGTCTGCAAGGCTACTACACGTTGATCAAGTTCAGTGCGGAGGGCATGCTGGGCGTGGCCGTGGCGCTGTCTCTCGTCCGGGAACTCGGCCCCGTACTGACGGCCATCATGCTCATCGGCCGGGCCGGATCGAGCATCAGCGCAGAGATCGGCATCATGCGCATATCAGAACAAATCGACGCCCTGTCGACCATGAATGTCGACCCTGTGCGCTACCTGGTCACCCCGAAGATCATCGCATCTCTGATCTGCTTTCCCTTGCTGACAGCTGTTTTTGATTGCGTCGGCATTCTCGGCGGCTATTTCGCATCTCAATTGCTGAGCACCAGGTCGGGCATTTTCTTCAGCAAGATCCAGTCAAGCCTGCTGCTGGCCGACGTGACCGGAGGGTTCATCAAATCCTTTGTTTTCGCCTTTATCGTCATCACCATCTCCTGCTACTGCGGTTACTACACCCACCAGAACCAAAGCAGCGCCGGCGCCCAGGGTGTCAGCAATTCAACGACATCCGCCGTGGTCCAATCCTGCGTCTACGTTCTGATTGCGGACTATGTCATAACGTCCTTCTTGATGTGAACCCATGACAGCACCTCTCATCCAACTGCAAAACATCTGCAAATCATTTGGCGGCCGAGTGATTCTCCAGGATGCGTCCCTGGATATCCACCGCAACCAGATCACGGCCATCATCGGCAAAAGCGGCGTGGGTAAAAGCGTCATGGTCAAACACATCATGGGTTTGATCGAAGCAGACAGCGGCGAGATCATTTTTGACGGCATCGCTTATTCAACAATGAGCAAAAGGGATTTCTCAGGCATCAAATCCCGCTGCAGCTACATGTTTCAGAACAACGCCCTGTTCGACTCCCTGACTGTTTTCGAAAATATCGCCTTGCCCCTGCGCGAACGATTCGCCTTCAATAAAAGGGAAATCACCGACAGGGTCAATAACCGCATATCCCAACTTGAACTGACCGAAGTCGCCCAAGTGTATCCCAAACAAATTTCCGGCGGGATGCAGAAGCGGGTGGCCCTGGCCAGGGCCCTGGTCACCGAACCGGAAATCATTTTCTTTGACGAGCCAACCACAGGTCTTGACCCCATCCGCAAGAAGACCGTGTTTTCCATGATCCATCGCTACCACGAAAAGCTCAACTTCACGGCGGTGATCATCACCCACGACATACCGGACATTTTCTATATCGCCCACAGCGTGAACATTCTTGATAACGGCAAAATCGTCTTTTCCGGCTCACCCATCGCCCTGGAACAATCCTCCGACCCGGAACTCTACACCTATACCCACGGGCATGAAATGCTCATCGATGAACTGACCGGCCTGCAGAGCAGATTGCCCCTTTCCCGAGGCATCGCAGCCCTGGCCGCCAAAGCAACGCAGGACGAACCGCTGATGCTGGCGACAATCCGACTGGGAGGCCTGCGTACTGTCATGGATTTCAAGGGCAACCTGCTGGTGCACGCGTTCATCAAAAAACTGGCGGGATTCATACGGCAGTTCTGGCCGCAGAACGGATGCGCGGGCATGTTCTCCAAGGAAATCATGGTGCTGGCTGCAGCCCAGGGCGAAGCCTTGCGGCGCGCTGATGTCTTGACCCAACTCCGCGGTTTTTTTACCGATCCGGCCATAGTCTCCTTTTGTCAAAAAAACAGACTGCAGGTGGAAATCGGCTCCGTCCTGGCCATCAAGGACGACACTACGTGCACCCTCATCCAAGAAGCACTTGCAACGGCAAAGAAAGAGTTATGAAAATCACCCAATCCTCTCTCCAGTTGTCCGTCGGACTTTTCATCATCATCGGTCTGGCCTGCACCGCCTACCTGACCCTGACCCTGGCCAATTCCACCCTCTTTATGCGGGACACATACACCATCACCGCCAAATTCACGGCCGTGAACGGGTTGCGTCCCGGCAGCAATGTGGAAATCTCCGGCGTCTACATCGGCAAGGTCGCGGACATCAGCCTTGACCCGACGCTTTACCAGGCAGTAGTGACCATGCATGTTCAGAACGCCGTAGCCATCCCCCTGGACTCCACGGCTGCGGTCAAAACAAGCGGCCTGATCGGGGACAAATACATCAGCATCATTCCCGGCGGGGACGATGTCTTCCTGCAGGACAACGAAGTCCTGATGGATACGCAGGCCGCCATTGATATCGAAGAAATGATTTCTAAATACGTTTTCGGAAGTGTCGACAAATGAGATTTCTCTTTATTTTATTTCTACTGCCCGGCTTGGCCTGGGCCCAGACTTCACCCACGGACTACATTCGACAAAATGTCGATGCCGTACTTTCCATCATCACCGCTCCGGAATACCAGGACGCGACGAGCAAGGACGAGATGTTGCGCCGTCTCGAAGTGGTTGTGGACAACTTCTTCGACGCCCAGGAACTCTCCAAGCGGGCCGTGGCCCAGCACTGGAGGCTTTTCACCGAGCCGCAGCGCGAGGAATTCCAACAACTCTTCCTCGCGTTGATAAAGAGCGTGTATTTAAAGAGATCTCTGGAATACACCGACGAAGTCGTGATCTACAATCAGGAAATCCTCAAATCCGAGACCCTGGCCGAAGTCTACACAACGGTCACTTCGTCAAAGCTCAACGTTCCGGTCACGTATTTTCTCATCAAGCGTGAAGGAATCTGGAGAGCGTATGATGTTTCCGTGGAGAATGTGAGTTTGGTCCGCAACTACAGGTCTCAATTCCAAAGCATCCTGCAAAGAAACACACCTGAGCAACTTATAGCCATCCTGAGGGAAAAAGCGAATGAATAAGACTTTCGCAATTGCGTTCATTGTTTTCTGCATGCTCCTGATTCAGGGATGTGCCGGCAAAAAAACAGGACAACCCTTGGCCGCGTCAACCGACGACCACCTCGCTGACGACATGTACCTCGAAGACGACGCCGCAGCCTACCCAGATGCTGCTGAAGGCTTGAACCGAGGGATATTCACCTTCAACGACGGCTTCATCTCCTATGTGTTTACCCCCATCGACACTGTCTATACGGGATTTTTCCCTCAAGACATCCGTAATGGATTCGGAAATTTCTACCGTAACCTCGGCTACCCGGTACGCTTGGTCAATTCCATTTTACAGCTGAAATTCGACAAAGCCGGCAAGGAAACAGCGTCCTTTGCCCTGAACACTGTTTTCGGGGTGGGAGGTCTTTTCAATATCACCCGTAACATGCCAAGCCTGCAGACCTCGCCGGAAGATTTTGGCCAGACACTGGCGTTTTACAACGTTGGCCACGGATCCTATCTGGTGCTGCCCATCATTGGTCCATCCTCCATTCGCGACGCCGTGGGCTCCGTGGCGGACTCCTTCCTCCATCCGTTGTCCCTGGTCCAGCCCGACAGCGCAAAGTATGCCCTGATGGGTCACGACAAAGCGAACACGGCCTCAGCCAACCTTCCTGCGTACAAGAGCATCAAGGCTGAATCCTTCGATCACTACACCAGCATGAAAGATGTCTATTTCCAATATAGGGATTCTCTGGAAAAACAGTGAGGACGTCACGATTCTGGTGACAATACGGTCACACCACGTTTGAGATCTTGACGAAAGAGAAGTCAGGCCTTTTATGCTTTGGAGCACGACAAACGTTCAACAACCGGAGGAAACACATGTCTGACAAAAAAAAGCTGGTAAGCATTGAGGACAGCCGTCTGGCGTACATGGCGGGGATGCTGCTCAAGGAAGTCGCGGCCGGGCTTTCCCAGCGCAACCTGACCTATGAGACAGCCGACGGCACCGTGAACATCACGGTCCCCAAAGACGTGGATGTTGAATACAATATTGAGCAGAAGGAAAAAGACGGACAGACCAAGACAAAGCTGGAAATTGAAATCAGCTGGAAGTCCTGAACAACTGAGACTTCAGCTACAGCCGCTCAGAATTAAAAGGCCCGCTTTATGCGGGCCTTTTGCCGTTTGACCGATGCCCGACTACATCCGAGACGGAAGATACGTCACAATTTGCGGAAACAAGAAGAGCAGCATGATGCCGATGAAGGTAGCCAGCAAGAACGGGTAGATGCCCCTGAATATTGATTCCAGGCTGATATTCTGCTTCATGGCCGTGGCAACGCCATAAACCACATAGACGTTGATACCGACCGGTGGGGTGATGACCCCCATTTGCGTGATAAGAACAATGATGATCCCGAACCAGATGGGATCGTACCCCATGTTCATGGCAACGGGGTAAAAGACGGGAACCGTGAGCATGATCATGGCCAGAGAATCCATGAAACACCCGCCGACAAAATAGATGGCGACGATGAGGGCCATCACGACCATGGCCGGCACCTCCAATCCGCCGATGTAACTTGCGGTGGTAAACGGAATTCGGGTCACGGCGAGAAATTTGCCAAAGACCACGGCTCCGGCCACCAGAAACATGATCATGCAGGACGCCCGCAGTGTTTCGTCCAACGACTTGATCACACTGGCCAGATTCAGCTGTCTGCGAACCAACCCCAGAACCAGCACGCTGAACACACCGACCGAAGCTGCTTCCGTCGGCGTGAACCAGCCCTTGAAAAGCCCGGTTAAAACCACGCCAAAAATAATCAGCGTGTCCGTCAGCCCGACCAGTGAAAGAAGCCGGGAACGCCAGGAATGAACCTCACCGGGAGGGCCGTAGTCCGGATGGATCCGGCAGATCACAGCAATGGTCAGCAGGTACAAAACGGTCAGCATGACGGCCGGCAAGATCCCGGAGACAAAGAGTTTGCCGATGGATTGCTCTGTCAAAACTCCATAGACGATCAGCACCACGCTTGGAGGCATGATCATCCCCAGTCCGCCGCCGGAGGCCACGGTTCCGGCGGCCAAACGATCCCGATAGCCGAAACGTTTCATCTCCGGAATGGCAACAGTGGCCATGGTTGCGGCCGTGGCAGGACCGGATCCGCACACGGCGCCAAAAGCGGTGCAGGCCGAAACCGTGGCCATGGCCATGCCGCCGCGCACATGCCCGAAATAATGATAGGCAGTGGCGAAGAGCCTCCGGCTGATGCCGGCGTTGAAGGCCAATTGGCCCATGAGAATAAAAAGCGGGATGGTTGTCAGATCATAGGAGGCGAAAACCTCGTACATGCTTCGACTGACCATGTTCAACCCGCCCTGAACCGAAGTCAGGACGGAAAAGCCCACGAACCCGACGACCCCCATGACAAAGGCCACAGGCATGCGCGTGGCAAACAGGACGAGCATGACCCCAATGCCGATAAGCCCAATGGTTGCCGGGGTCATGTCCGCCTCCAATCGCGCAAGAAAAGAACAAAATCGACCAGCATGGCCATGGTGACCACGGCAAAACACGCTGCCAGGGCATAGATCAAAAGGTATTCAGGCAGTCCAAGATTCATGGAGACCTCGCCCGAAAGCTGCGTAGCCCGCCCATATTTGGCCATCATCACCGTCGTCAGCAGGAAAAACAAAAACGACAGGACGTCCCTGAACAATTTCAACCAGCGGCGAACCCGGGTGGACAACAGCTGGATCACAACTTCGACACCGATATGCGAGCGGTGCGCATGAGCATACGGTAACGCCAATCCCAGGGCCAATACCCCCAAAAAAGCAACCATCTCTTCGGAGCCGAAAATTGGCTGCTTGTTGAATCGCCCCGTAATGTCGGCCACAGTAACCAGAGACATGCTCAACAGGCAGACACATCCAGCCACTCGCATGACATTGCCCAAGCGCTCGAAAAATTTAACAATGACTTCCACAAACTGACTCCAGGTGCAAAGTGATGGGGGCAAGACCGCGACCAAGCGGTCTTGCCCCCAAAAGGCAGAAGAACATCAAGCTACTTTATGCCGGCGCGCATGAACTCCAGCACCGCCTGTCCGTCGACTCCGGCCTTAGCGCATTCAGCCGTGTAGTCGGCAAAAATGGGTTCCATGGCCTGAGCCCAGCGTTCGGCTTCGGCGTCTTCTAGCGTTACGACTTCATTGCCATTTTGGGCCAGAAAGAATTCCAGTCCTTCCAGATCGCTCTCGTCCCAAGCCTGTCCGTGGCGGGGAATCCATTCCCGGCTGACCTGCATGATGACGTCTTGGACCTCGGGAGACAAGCCTTCCCAAACTTTTTTGTTCATAACGACAAAAAACGTCGTGGTGTAGGCCACGGCGGTGGTGTCGGTCAGATAGTCGACAACTTCCGCCATTTTCCATCCCTTATTTGTTTCCACCGGGTAAATGCCGCCGTTGACCACGCCTTTCTGAATGGACTGATAGGAATCCGGCATGGACATGGCCACGGGATTGCCTCCAAGGGCCTGCACAACACTGGCGCTGTTGCCGGTGGCCCGAATCTTCATGCCCTTCAGATCTTCTATGCTCCTGACCGGCTTGCCGGCGGTGTGCAGCTTTCCGGGACCATGTGCATGGAAGTACAGCACTTTGGTATCGTCAAATTCCTTGGGTAAAAATTGGGCGAAAACAGCGTTGGCCAGTTCAGTGGCCTGCACGCCGGAGGTATATCCCAAAGGCAGGTCAACGCCGGACAAAACAGGGAACCGGCCTTTGGTGTATCCCAGGGCAGACAGGCCGATGTCGGAAATGCGCTGCGTCACGCCGTCATAGACATCCTTGGCCTTGGTCAAGGTGCCTGCAGGATAGTAGTCAATGACCACCGCTCCCCCGGAGCGCTTCTCAACTTCGCGGCACCATTCCTCGGCCAGCTGCGACTGGACATGGGTCGGCGGAAAAAAATTACTGTAGGACAGCTTGACCGGGCCGGAAGCGGCAAGCGGCCCTGCAAAGCCCAGAACAAGCAACGTGGCGACCATGGCCACGATTTTCAAAGACTGCCTCATCAAATGACCCTCCGTGTAAAAAATGATTCAAGACGCCCCATGCGCCCCTGATTCAGTCCTGATTGTCCAGGGCATTGGCCAAGGCCAGTTTCATGGCTGCCCGGCGAAAATCCGCACGATCAATGGTGCCTGTTCCAAGCAAGGAATGGATCAAAAAACCTTCGAACAGAGCCGTATTCAAAGCTCCTATCTTGGCGGCCGGATATCCGCTCTGCACGAATGGGCCGACAATATCCTCGAAAATATCGTTTGATAGACGATAGAGAGAACCGTTCAGTTGACTTCGCAGCTCTTCGTTACGCGAGGCGTGGATCGTGAACTCCAGAAACACCGAGCACCAGTTGCGGTCGTCGATCATGGCGTCCAGAAAATCGAGGATGTGCTCCATGACCTCTTCCAACGTGTGGGCATCGCGCAGCGTTTCGTCACGCATACGCCGGTAAGACTGCATTTTGCCGGCAATGATCTCCAGCATGATTTCATCTTTGCTGGGCCAATGGCGGTAGAAATTCCCTTTCGCATAGCCTGCATCGGCAGTGATTTCGGCCACGGTGGTGGCGACAAAACCCTTGGCGCCGAAAAGGCGCTCGGCGGAGTCGAGCAGCTCCCGCTGAGTCTGAAGGGATTTTTCTTGCTGTTTTCTGGCCACCTGCACCTCTTGATCATTGGTCACAAAATGACCGCGCGTCATTTTGTGACCAGCTATCCGCACTCTCGCGGCATGTCAAGCCCAAGAGCGACCACGACACGCAACCTTGCTGATCCAGCGCCCAGACCGGGCATCATCCAGCCACTGAGCGCCAGGGCAACTGCCATTGAATGCCGCCACGATCAGTGATATTGGGAACAAATCCCGCAACATCTCGACCAAGGAGGACGATTTGATGAAAATTCTGCGCCAGGAAAACGAAACCGCGCCGCCCTGCCCACGAGGCTTTGTGGCCACGATTTCAATCCGCAGCTTCAAAGGAAGAAGAGATGTCCTGGTCCACCTGTTCCGGCCTTCATCGGACGATTCAGTCCAGGACTACGATTGGAACTCGCTGGTGCAGCACGATGAAAACAGGGACGTCAACACGAATCGGGGAGACACCCGAGAGGTCATTCTCGAATCCTTTTCCAAGGACGAACTGGACAGCATCGTCCGTTACCTTGCAGGCCGTTACGCCGACCGCTTGACCAGCATCACGACCAACACTCTGCGGTTCCCCCTGCCGGCAGGACTTCTTCCCCTGCGCTCCATGCCGGAAGGCAAGGACATGGGACGCATCCGCTTTGAAATCGTGCCGGGCTATCCCCTGGCTTTCCCGGTGCACGGTCTCTACGATCTGAGCCAGCACAAGCCCATCGACCAGAGGCTCGACGACTAGGCGTCGCCCTCTTTTTCCAGGCTCTGCCGTAACAGCCGAAACAGCTGCCGACCGTTCTTGGCTGGCTTGCCGTCGGCTTTTTCCACGGCGGCATTCTTGACCAGTTGCCGGACCTGCTGGCGGTTCAGATCAAAACGCTGCACCAATTCGTCGAGCAAAGCATGGTCGCCGGCCAACAGGCTGTCGCGCCATTCTTCAACCTGATGAAAGTCTTCAGTCTGCTGCATGCGCAGTTGATCCAATTCGTCCAGGGCAATTCTGATCGGTTCGGGGTCAAGCTTGCGCATGATCGTACCGATAAACTGCATGTGCCGACGCTTGGCCTCTTTCTCCCTGAGAGAATGGTAAAAACGGATCGCCTCTGACAGATCGTCCGGCAGGTCCATGCGCTGGACCTGTTCCGGGGCCAAGGCAATCAAGGCCTCTCCAAGCTTCTGCAAGGCCGTCATGTCGCGCTTCCGCTGGGATTTGCTCGGCTTGCCCCCGTCCCGGTCTTCATCATACCCATGTAAAAACTCAGTCATCACATACTCCTGTGACCTCAAAAAGATTTCATCAGACCTGTGAGCGGGATCGAATCAACCCATCCCGCAACACCCATCGCCCCGGGGCCGGCGAACAACTCAGCGCAACCTCCAGTCGGGTCAGAAATTCCTGCCGACAGACCTCAAAGCCGCCAAAATTGACCATGTGTTCCGTGGTCTGCTGGCAATCGAACAAAACGAAACCGGCCCTGTGCAGGGCCCGGCACAACGTCACGAGCCCGGCCTTGGAAGCGTTGGGACGGTCATAAAACATCGACTCACCGAAAAACGCCCGGCCGAGCGCCACGCCATACAGCCCGCCGACCAGCTCCCCAGCCTCCCGGACTTCAATGCTGTGGGCAAAGCCCAACCTGTGCAGGGAGCAATAGGCGGCCTGCATTTCCGGCACGATCCAGGTGCCGACCCGCCCGTGACGAGGAATTTCAGCGCATCTGGCAATGACGCGATCAAAGGCCGTGTCGAGGGAAAAGGTGAACCTGCATTGGCGCAGGATGCGTTCCAGCCGCCGAGGAACATGAATCCGGCCAGGCTCCAGAATCAGTCGTGGATCGGGACTCCACCACAAAATGGGGGCATTGTCGCTGTACCAGGGAAAAATTCCGCACGCATAGGCCGTGAGCAGGCGTTCCGGCGAGAGATCACCGCCCACGGCCAAAAGGCCATCCTCGTCGGCATGAACCGGATCCGGAAACAGAGGCTCCTTGGGCAGGGCAAAGACGGTCATGCCCCTCTCTAGCGCCCGGCAAACCTGAAATCCAGCTCCTCGCCGTCTTTCAGGCCGATGCACACGGAACCGCCACCGGCCAGCTCACCGAACAGAATTCTGTCGGCCAGCATATCCTTGACCTCTTTCTGGATGACTCGTCCCAAGGGTCGGGCGCCAAAGGCCGGGTCAAAACCAACCTTGGCCAACCACGCCCTGGCTTCCGGAGCAAGCTCAACGGTCACATGCTTGGCAGCCAGTTGCGCCCCCAGTTCGGCCATGAACTTGTCTACGATCTTTTCCATGATTTCCTGGGTCAGGGAATGGAAAGGAATCACCGCGTCAAGACGGTTGCGGAATTCCGGACTGAAGAGTTTTTCAATGGCGGCCACGCCCCGCGAGGCCCGATCCTCTTCCAGCCCGGCCTTGAAGCCGATGGCGTTGCCGCTCATTTCCCGCGCCCCTGCATTGGAGGTCATGAGCAGCACCACGTTGCGGAAATCCGACTTACGACCGTTGTTGTCGGTCAACGTCGCGTGATCCATGACTTGCAACAAAATGGAAAACATATCCATGTGCGCCTTTTCGATTTCGTCCAGGAGCAGCACGCAGTGCGGCGTCTTGCGAATGGCGTCGGTCAGCAGGCCGCCCTGTTCAAAGCCGACATAGCCGGGAGGCGCACCGATGAGTCGGGCCACGGCATGTTTTTCCATGTATTCGCTCATGTCGAAACGCACAAAGGCCACGCCCAGACATGCGGCCAACTGCTTGGCCAACTCGGTTTTGCCGACACCCGTGGGACCGGTCAGCAAAAATGAACCCAGCGGCCGCTCCGGGTTGCCCAGGCCGGCCCTGGAACGCTTGATGGCCTTGGCCAGCATGGATACGGCCTCCTGCTGCCCAAAGACCAGATTGCCCAGCTCCTCTTCCAGCCGGGCCAGCCGGTCACGGTCCGAAGAGGTCACGCGCGAACTGGGGATGCGGGCCATGCGCGCGACCACTTCTTCAATATCGCGCCGGGTGATGGATTTGCGCCGATTCTTCTCTCCGGACAGAACGAAAATGGCCCCGGCCTCGTCGATGACATCTATGGCCTTGTCCGGCAAACAGCGATCGTTGATATGCCGGGCCGAAAGTTCCACCGCGGCGGTAATGGCCGACGGTTGATATTTCACGCCGTGGAATTCCTCGTAATAGGAGCGAAGACCCATCAGAATCTTTTCGCTCTCGGCCACGGTCGGTTCGACGATGTCGATCTTCTGGAAACGCCGGGACAAGGCCCGGTCCTTCTCGAAATGGTTCTTGTATTCCTCGTAGGTGGTCGAACCGATGCAGCGCAATTCGCCCGAGGCCAGTACTGGCTTGAGAATATTGGAGGCATCCATGGATCCGCCGCTGGTGGAACCCGCGCCGACAATGGTGTGAATCTCGTCGATGCACAAAATGGCGCCGGGAATGGCTTTCAATTCCGTGATGACACCTTTGAGCCGGGCCTCGAAATCACCCCGGTACTTGGTCCCGGCCAAAAGACCACCCATGTCCAAGGCGAAGATTTTGGACTCGGCAAACTGCTCCGGTACCTCGCCGCGGGCGATCTTGAGCGCCAGGCCTTCAGCCACGGCGGTCTTGCCCACACCGGGGTCGCCGACAAACACAGGGTTGTTCTTCTTGCGCCGGGCCAGAACCTGCAACGTGCGCTTCAACTCCTCATCACGACCGACCAGGGGGTCAATGCCACCGTCCAGAGCGCGCGCCACCAAGTCCACGGTGTACTTCTCCAGGGCGCTCTGCTTGCCCGCAGCATCTTTGGTCTCGACCTCGGCCGAGCCGCCGCCTTCGGGCAACTGATGGGAGATGTACTCCAACACGACCAGCCGCGTCAGTCCCTGAGCCTTGAGATAATAGACCGCAAACGCATCCTCTTCCTCCAGCATGGCGGCCAGAAAATCCCCGGCCTGGACTTGGGGCTTGCCGGCGGATTGGATGTGCAAAATAGCCCGCTGCATGGCTCGCTGCACGCTGACCGTCTGCACAATCTCATGTTCCGGACGTGGATTCACATCCAAATGGTCAGTAAAAAACTGCACCAGTTGCTTGCGCAGTCGGTCCAGATCTATGCCGCAACCCTGAAGGATTGTCTGGCCATAGGCATCAATTGTGTAGCTGTACAACAAATGTTCCAGAGTCAGGAACTCATGCTGTCGCATCTTCACTTCACGTACGGCATTACCAATAATTCTTTCCAGATCCTTGCTCAGCATTTACACCTCTTCCATGGAACAACGTAGGGGAAAGGAGCGCTTCCTGGCTTTATCGTGCACCAAATGCACTTTTGTCTCGGCCACTTCAGCGGTATATATCCCACAAAGGCCGACACCCTTCTCATGTACGCTCATCATAATGGCAAAGGCTTCGGCCTCGGACTTTCCGAAAACAGTCATGAGCACCTCAACCACAAAATCCATGGATGTATAGTCATCGTTATGCAATAAAACTTTGAATTGTCGCGGCTCCTGCAGCCGGTCTTCCAGGGCGATCTCGGGATCGGACCCGGGGATCTCGTATGGTTCGGTCATGCCTTCTCCCGGAAGTTACTCATCGTCACCGTACTCATTGATCCAGCCCTGCAGGATGTCGACAATCTGCCTGGCCTGCTTGACCGAGGAGATGTTGAATTTCGAATGCGGAGAAAATCGACCGTTGCGCTTCTGATAACGGCCGACACGAAACTTGACCGGCCCGAACTCCTCCTCTCCCCGACCCACTTCCTGATAGGCGAACATAACCGTGGCCCAGGCTCCCCTGGTCAGCACTTCCTTTTTCAGCTCGCGAACCTTCTGCACTCCGTCTTCATCAGTCCAGTCTATGGAAATGTCGTCAATTGTTTCAGCCATGGATACTCCTCTTTGGTGATTAACGGCCGCAGAGCCGATCCTATCGCCCTGCTGCCGTCTCGCTGCCGGACTATTAATCCCGCAAACAGTAAAAGCAAGCATCTTGAAGGTCGACCCAACGGCAGAAGCGTGCGCAACCACCGTCTGACCCTGATTCGACAGCGCACTCCGACACAGAGCCTGCTTGGCGACGGACAATAAAATTGCGAAGGCGGACAGAAAAGACCAACCCGACCCCTGAATCGACCCTTGTCATTTGCGATTCAAGCAGGTAAAGAGTCAGGGCTTTGCAACATAACTATTGAAAACAGAGAAGGTATCTTTTTTTTATGGCCAAGGAAGAGTCTATTGAAGTTGAAGGTGTCGTCGAGGAAGCCATGCCCAGCGCCATGTTTCTGGTGCGTTTGGAAAACGGTCATCAGGTGTTGGGGCATATCTCCGGCAAGATGCGCAAATTCTACATCCGCATCCTGCCCGGCGACCGGGTCAAAATCGAATTATCCCCATACGACCTGACCCGCGGTCGTATCACCTATCGCTTCAAATAACACCTCGCATTCGTTTGTCCGGCACGCGCTCCGGTGCGTGCCTTTTTTTATTGTCCCTACAATCCGGCACACGGAATTGCTCTTGTCTTCACCTGGTGCCTGCCGTACCCCTGACCCATGCCGGAAATAGATCTCCACACCCACTCCACCGCCTCTGACGGCACGCTGAGCCCGACAGAACTGGTCGCGGCTGCGGCCGCCATGGGCCTCAAGGCCCTGGCCCTGACCGACCACGACACCACGCAAGGCGTGCCCGAAGCCTGCGCGGCCGGAAGGATCCATAGCGTCGAAGTCATCGGCGGCTGTGAACTGAGCGTACACTTTCCCAGGGGCAGCATGCACCTGCTCGGCCTGTGGCTGCCCCCGCAGCCAACGATCCTGCAGTCCACCCTGGACCGCCTGGCCACAATGCGCAAAACCAGAAACGAGACCATCATCCGCAACCTGAACGGTTTCGGGGTCGACATCACCTACGACGAACTGGAAAAAGTTGCCGACGGCGGCACCATCGGCCGGCCGCACATCGCCCAACTGCTGATCGACAAAGGCGTGGCCCTGAATTTCCAGGACGCATTCCTGAACTGGCTGCGCCCCGGCACCAAAGGTTACGCGCCCAAGGAAAAGCTGGAACCGCGCCAGGCCATCGAACTGCTCAAGGCCGAATCGGCGACAGTCATCCTGGCCCACCCCTGCACCCTGCATCTGGACGAAGCCGGCCTGAAAGAGACAATAATTCAGCTCAAAGAATACGGATTGGACGGCATTGAAGTTTACTACTCCATGCACACCCAGGCCCAGACCAACCTGTATGCAGGACTGTGCCGCCGCTTCGACCTGCTTGAAAGCGCCGGCTCGGACTTCCACGGCAGCAACAAGCCCAACATCCAACTGGGACGGGGCAAGGGCGGACTCAGGCCATCCTATCGTCTGGTGGAACGGATGAAAGAGCGCCGTGAAGCCCATGGTTATCCCCGCACCAACTGCCAATGACCGATCTCTTATGACGCCCCTGCCAGAACTCCTTGTCCCGGCCGCCAGTCCGGACAAACTGGACACGGCCCTGCTCTACGGGGCCGACGCCGTGTACCTGGGCGGCCAGGATCTGAACCTGCGGGCCAAGGCCGGAGGATTTTCCTTTACCGAGCTTGACCACGCCGTGGCCTCGGCCCACAGCCGCGCAGTCAAAGTCTATTTCACCCTGAACCTCCTGGCCTGGGAAGAACACCTGCCCAAAGTGGAGGAATACCTGGAACGCCTGGGTCCGTCAGGAATAGACGGCATCATTATCGCCGATCCCGGCATCGTGGCCATGGCCCGCCGCCGGATCCCGCACATCCCCATCCATCTCTCGACCCAGGCCAACACGTCCAATTCGGCCTCGGCCCAGTTCTGGAAGGATCAGGGAGTACACCGGGTCAACCTGGCCCGGGAAATGAGCGCCGGCCGCATCCGGGCCGTGACCCGCAAGGTGGATGGCCTGGAGCTGGAAGTCTTTGTTCACGGCGCGATGTGCATGGCCATTTCCGGCCGTTGTCTGCTCTCGGCACACGTCAACAGCCGTTCCGCCAATCTCGGCCAGTGCACCCATCCCTGCCGCTTTGACTACAAGGTCACAGGGTTGCGTCTGGAAGAACGCCTGCGCCCCGGACAGGACATGTGGGAACTGACCGAGGACGCGGGATACAGCCAGATCATGGGCGCCGAGGATCTTTGTCTGGTCACGGCCCTGGGCTGGCTGCGGCGGGCCGGAATACACAGTCTCAAAATCGAAGGTCGGATGAAGACCACCTCCTACCTGGCTCAGGTCACCGACATCTACCGCACGGCCCTGAACGATCTGGATCACGGACTGTTCCGCCCCGATCTCTACCTGGATGAACTCCAGCAACTGGCGACACGCCCCTTGTCCACAGGCTTTTTCGCCCCCAAGCGCGTCACCCTGCGCCGGCCCCTGGACAGGAATGGCAAAAAGCACATCGCGGCCAAAATCATTTCCCAGAACGGTCCCGGCCAATGGGTGATTGACGCCAAGCATCGTTTCCTGACCACGGAACCCCTGGAGATCGTCCTGCCCGGACTGCGTCGTCCCGTGCTC
>CAZYZA010000006.1:0-27779 GCA_964651415.1 uncultured Desulfovibrionaceae bacterium | reverse complement strand
CCTGACCACGGAACCCCTGGAGATCGTCCTGCCCGGACTGCGTCGTCCCGTGCTCGGACCCGACGAATACGCTGTGGAAAAAGACCCTGGATTCCGGCTCGACACCATCCACAGCGGCCTGCGCCTGATCTTCCACTGCGAACACCCGGACCTTGCTCCCGGGCTTTTTCTGCGCACGCATCTCCCGACTTCTTCCTCCTGATCACATCCGGCTGCGTGACCCTTTGGCGCCAAATTCCGCCAAGCTTGCGGCCGGGACAATCCTAACGGGCGTTGAAAAAACAAACAGCCCGGACCCGTCGTTGCATTTCTACGGCTCCGAGCTGCTCGCCTTGCGACCAGGGGCTTCAGCAGTTACCTGCTGTCGCCCTGGGTTTTGAGTTCAAGCACAATGGCGTTCAATTCCCCGATCTGTGCGGCCAGAGACGTGATGGATTCCGTCACCTCTCGCACGCCCTGGGCCGTGTCCTGGGTGATGCGGTTAATATCCTCAATGGCCCGGTTGATCTCCTCGGACGCTGCCGACTGCTCTTCGGCCGCCGTGGCAATGCCCCGGATCTGAGTGGCGCTGGTCTCGGACTCGACCACGATTTCCTTGAGCACAACTCCCGACTGAGTCGTGAAGCGACCGGCCTCGGTGATACGGCCAAAGGTTGTTTCCATGGCCTTGATGTTGCCGGTTGCCGCGGCCTGGATGGCGCTGATGGAACTGGAAACTTCCTTGGTGGCGTGCATGGTCTTTTCGGCCAGCTTGCGGACCTCGTCGGCGACCACGGCAAAGCCGCGTCCGGCATCTCCGGCCCTGGCCGCTTCGATGGCCGCGTTCAGAGCCAGCAGGTTGGTCTGATCGGCAATATCATCAATGACTTCAATGATGGTTCCGATATCGCGGGCCCGGGCATCCAGCTGTCCCATGCTGGTCTTCAGGGACTCGACTTCGCGCACAGCCTCCGCCATGGCCGACGTGGATTGTTCGACCACATCCGCGCCCTGGCAGGCCTTGGCCTGAGCCTGCTGGCCTACTTCGGCCGCCTGAGAGGCGCTACGGGCAATTTCCAGAACCGTGGCATTCATTTCCTCCATGGACGTAGCGGTGCTCTGCACCCGGTCAGCCTGTTCATCCGTACCTTGCAGCATGATCCCGGTCTGGTCCGTCATCCGGTCCGAAGCCGCGACAATGACCTGCATGATCTGCTCCAACCGGGCTCCGGCCTGCGCCAACCCCTCAGCCCTGGCCCGGGCCGCGCGGACCCGCTCTTCCTCGGCCTGTGCCATGGCCTGCTGGGCCAGGCGAGTCTGCTCCTCGGCCTCACGGGTCTTGGTGTTGGCCATGTCGATCTTGGCTTTGAGCGAGTCGACCATCTCCCGCAAGGCATCGGCCAGAATACCGATTTCGTCCTGCTGACGGATGTCGATGGGCCGGTCCAATTCCCCGCCGGCCACGGCCTGGGCCGCACCCATGATCCGATTCAGGGGGCGGACAATGATCCGGGTAATGCCGAAGACAGCGGCAACGAGGAGCACCAAGCCACCGATGCTGAGCGCAAGCAGCAGGCGCTGCATGGCTTGAGAAGTTTCATACATGACCCCTTCGGGTATGGTCGCGACGAAACTCCAGGCCCCCTCAACCCCTTCGAGAACAATGGGCGTCATGCTGTACAGCATTTTCTGGTCAATGACCTGGGAGTGCTGCGTGAAAAGCCACTGTTGACCCTCCCGAAGAGCTTTATCAATTCCGGCCTTGTTTGCCGCATCAACAAAATCCAACACATTTTTGCCGATGAAATCCTGGTCCGGATGGGCGACGATCATGCCCGTGTGGGACAACAAAAACCCATACCCGGTTTCAAAGACCTGCACGCGGGAGGCAATGTCCTGCAGGCTGTCCAGGCTCAGATCCACACCAGCAACTCCTCTGCCCTGCTCGATCATGGGCACGCAGACGCTGATCATCATCCGGTCCTGTCCCGCAACCTCGTAAACCGTGGGTTCGGTCAGGAAGACCTTCTCGGTCTGCAACGGATACCAGTACCATTTTTCACCGTCGGCCCTACTCGTCGACAGCACAGGCAACGTATGAGTTTCTTCAAGGCCATCCTTGCCACGGATGACATAGGGCAGGAATCGGCCGCTGACTTCGTGCAGGGCATCGGCCGAAACGAAGTCCGCATCCCGGCCGTCAAAAGCTTGCGGCTCCCAGCTGGTCCAAGCCCCAAACAGGGGTGGAAAAGCCTGCAGAGTGCGGTGCAACAAGGTCGCCACCCTGGTGCGTTGCGGATCGCGTTGGATCCGCTCGACCGTGATGCCGGCTGCCAATGCCTTTCCGGCGGCAATGGACGCGTCCAGATCACCCTTGACCATGTTGGCGTAGCGAGCGCTGATTTCCTGAACCAACCGTTTTGCGTCGGCCACAGACTGTTCCTGAAATCTTGCCTGGACCACGAACATGATCACGATGAACACAAACGTCGTGGCCAGGGTCACGGGCAGCAGGATTTTATTGCGCATTTTCAGATCTTTGAACATGAACCCTCCTTGCGGGCTGAAACGTCACGCCGCGAAAACGCGACTGCGGTCGACACTACTGCCCGTCACTCTTGAAATCAAGGAATACCCCAAATTTTGGGGGTCCGGAAACATAAAACTTCAACTGGTTACCAATCCCGAGGAGCACGCAATGCACATATGGCTGGACGCAGACGCCTGCCCCAGGGTCATCAAGGATGTCTTATTCCGAACGGCCGAACGTCGTCGTGTCCTGCTGACCGTGGTCGCCAACACACGCTTTGCCATCCCGCAATCACAACATATCGAGTTCCTGACCGTTGCCTCCGGCTTTGACCAGGCTGATCAGGCCATTATCGACCGCGTCCAACCGGGCGACCTGGTGGTGACCATGGACATTCCCCTGGCTTCGGCCGTGATCGACAAAGGCGGTCTCGGCCTGAGCCCTCGTGGCGAGCTTTTCACTCCGGACAATATCCGTTCGCGCCTGACCATGCGCGACTTCATGGACGAACTGCGCGGCAGCGGAGTCATGACCGGCGGCCCGGCCCCCTTGAGCGCCAAGGATCGGCAGCAGTTCGCCAATCAACTGGATCGTCTGCTGACCAGGCAGGGGTGCTGACGGTGAGCAGGCTGCAACCCGTTCTGTTCGAGCCACCTTCGGCTGGACAAGCCCAAGGCTGCTCAGGCATGTCACGGGCACAACGCTCAACCTTGAAACCATGGCCGTGTCGTGAAAATCGCCGCAGTTCAACTTTCCGGATTTCCTGAAGACATTCAAGCCAATCTGGAACAGATTCGCGTCTCCGCGCAACGCGGGGCCGAAGCCGGATGCCGGGTCGTGCTTTTTCCGGAAATATCCGACATCGGCTACAGTTTGACCGCCATTCCCAAACACAAGCACGCGTCCTGGCCCCTGGTCCGCGACACGCTCGGCGGCGTGGCCCGCACGTTCGACCTGTGTCTGGTTTGCGGAGTGTGCGTAACCGAAGGGCAAACCGCGTTCAACTCTCTGGTGGCCTGGGGTCCGGATGGCCAGATCCTGTCCCGTTACGACAAGATCCATCTGTTTCAGAACAGTGAGGCGGATGAAACCCTGGTTTTTTCTCCCGGACACCTGATCCAAGGTTTCACCTTTGAAGGTTTTCGCTTCGGCCTGACCGTGTGCTACGACCTGCGCTTTCCCGAACTTTTCCGGGCCCTGGCCCTGGATGGCTGCCAGGGGCTGCTGGTGGCTTCGGCATGGCCGCAAAGCCGCATCAATGTCTGGGAGACCCTGTGCCAGGCCAGGGCCATGGAGAACCAATGCTATCTGGTCGGCGCCAACCGAGTCGGAAAGCAAGGTGCGTTTGACTGCGGCGGAAGGTCCGTGATCGCGGCGCCATGGGGCATCCTGAATCAGGCCGAGGCCGAAGGGGAGACAATCATCATGGCTGATCTGGATCCGAAAGCTCTGCGCCAATCCAGAAAGGCCCTGCCCAGCCTGACGCATCGCCGCCCGGACGTTTACGCCATAACCGCGTTATGCAGCCGGGCTTTGACGCAAGGATAAAAAGATATTAAGCATCAAACACTTTACAATCACTTGCGAAGTTCTGAACGCACTCTATTTGATCAATCCGGGTTACATGCCCGCCTGCAAGGAGAAAGAACATGATTATCAAAGACTGGATGACCAAAGACGTGATCACGGTGGACCCGGAGGCATCCATGATGCGCGCGGCCAAGCTGATGAAGGAAAAAGGCATCCGCCGCCTGCCCGTGGTTGACGACAAGGGCAAGCTCGTGGGCATCCTCAGCGACCGCGATGTGAAGGAAGCGTCGCCGTCCAAGGCCACCACCCTGGACGTGCACGAGCTGTACTACCTGCTGTCGGAGATCAAGGTCAAAAATATCATGACCCCCAACCCCATGACCATCCGCGACACAGACACCGTGGTCAAATGCGCGGCCGTGATGCACGACAAGAAAATTTCCGGCCTGCCCGTGCTGAGCGACAAGGACGAACTGGTCGGCATCATGACCCAGAACGAGGTCTACCGCGTGCTGCTGAGCATCACCGGCGTCTATCACGGCGGGGTGCAGATCGGCCTCAAACTCTCGGACCAGCGCGGCACGTTGAAGGAAGTGCTGGACTGCCTGCGCGGACACAAAGCCCGGGTCATCTCCGTCCTGACCTCCTACGATCAGGTCGAGGAAGGATTCCGCCATGTCTTCATCCGCATTCTGGACATGGACAAATCCGTGCTCAATGAACTGCGTGACGAATTGAGCAGCAAGTACAGCCTGAGCTTCTGGGTTCGGGATTCCCTGAATTAAACCAACGGACAGCGCCCGCTCATGACCCAGCGGGCGCTGCTCTTTTACAAGGACTCACCATGGAAGACAGTTATCCGATCAAAGATACGTTCAATGAAATTCTCGCCACCTTCCAGGCCGCCCTGGACACGGACTATGTCATCGGCATGCTGGTCGCCACGGCCATTATCGCCTATTTTTTCGGACGTCTGAGCAAGTAATTCCAGGTCTGATTCAAAACACTGACATTGTCCCGGAACGCGGGCGTCCCGCCCGCATGTTCGCAGCGGCCCAAATAGCCGCACTCCGGGGAATGTTCCTGTTCTGATCTGCACGTGGACTACCCTCAAGCCCCGCAGAATATCCCGGCTCCGCGTCACCCGACCGGAGCCTTTTTTATGGCGCGCCCCACGACGACGCCACGTCGTTGCAGGCCAGACAGGGACAAAAGTCCAGGATTTGTCTGGTCAGCACGGTCTGAGAGCCACGCTCTTCATGCACAACCAGGGGGGGCCGGACAGTCAGCCCGGCCCCGCCGTTCTTGACGGCCCGCACCAGCACGAGTCGGGCCGGACGGTCGGCCAGGGGATGGATGAAAAGGATTTCCTTGGGCCGCAGCCGACAGGACGACAGGGCCGCCAGGACGTGGTCGACCCGCTCAGCCAGATGAATGAGGCAGCAGGATTTGCGGTTGCCCAGAAAAAAGGCCGCGGCCCGGGCAAAATCGATCAGACCGGCCTGGTCCTCGAAGCGGGCCGTAGTCTTGTGCTTGTCCGGACAGACCCGACCCGTGCCCATGTCACGGTACGGAGGGTTGGCCACGACCAGATCCATGCTCTCCGGAAGCAGACCGCCGGGCCGGCGCACGTCGGACCGGACCAACCCGAACCGCCCGGTCAGCCCAAGCCTGGCCGCATTGATCCGGGCATGGCCCAGCATGGCCGGGTCCAGGTCCAGGCCGGTGACAAAAAAATCGGGGTGGTTCAGGGCCAAAGCCAGCCCCACCACCCCGCAACCCGTGCCCAGATCAACTACCCTGCCCTGTCCGGCCCGACCGGCAAAGCCGGCCAGGAGCAGGGCGTCCATGGAAAAGCGAAAACCCGTGTCCGGCTGGGACAGGCCGCGCGGAAAATCGGCCCGGGCCTGATCCACAGCCGCAGCGGTCATATCATTTCAGCACGGAGCGCAGCCGCTCCATGGCTTCCTGGACATTGGCCAAGCTGTTGAAGGCCGAAATGCGGATGTATCCCTCGCCGCAGGCCCCGAAACCGGCTCCGGGCGTGCAGACCACCCCGGCCTTGTTGAGGAGCATGTCGAAGAATTCCCACGAGCCCATCTTGCCGTCGATCCAGACATACGGAGAATTCTCCCCGCCGACGCAACTGTAGCCAAGTCCGGTCATCTCCCGGCGGATGATGGACGCATTGTGCAGATAGCGATCAATCAGCTCCCTGGCCTGGGCCTTGCCCTCGGGAGAATAGACCGCAGCCGCGGCCTTCTGCACCGGGTAGGACACGCCGTTGAATTTGGTCGTGTGCCGGCGGTTCCACATGGCGTGCAGGCTGTGCGGGTTGCCCTGGCTGTCGTAGCCCATGCAGGTCTTGGGGACCACGGTAAAGGCCAGACGGGTGCCGGTGAAGCCGGCGGTCTTGGACAGGGAACGGAATTCGATGGCCACCTCGCGTGCGCCTTCGATCTCGTAAATGGAGCGGGGCAGCTCGGGATCGCGGATAAAGGCCTCGTAGGCCGCGTCAAAAAGGATCAGCGCCTTGTGGTCGCGGGCATAATCAACCCAGGCCTTGAGCTGGGCCTTGGTGATGGTCGCGCCCGTGGGATTGTTCGGATAGCAGAGATAAATCAGGTCCACGGGCTCCTTGGGCAGGTCCGGAATAAAGCCGTTGGCCATGGTTCCATCCAGGTAGACCAGGCCCTCATAGCGGCCGCCGACGTTCTGTCCGGTGCGCCCGGCCATGACATTGGTATCGACGTAGACCGGATACACCGGATCGGGAATGGCGATGCGGATGTCACCGGCAAAAAGCTCCTGGATGTTGCCGGTGTCGCACTTGGCTCCGTCGCTGACAAAAATCTCGTCCCCGGCCACGTCCGCGCCCCTGGACTGAAAGTCCTCGCGGGCGATCAGGTTGCGCAGAAATTCATAGCCCTGTTCAGGCCCGTAGCCCCGAAAGGTGGAGGCATCGGCCATTTCGTCCACGGCCTGATGAAAGGCGGCGACCACGGCCTGCGGCAGGGGTTCGGTCACGTCGCCAATGCCCAGGCGGATGATTTTCTTGTCCGGATTGGCGTCCTGAAACGCGGTTACCCGGCGGGCGATATCGGCAAAAAGATAGGAAGCCTTCAGCTTCTGGTAATTTTCATTGATGCGGATCATGCACGTCCTCGTCTGTCGTTAACGGTGGGTGAAAAATTGGGCAGTACCGGCAAAGCCCACGCACTTCAAGTCAGCTCCGGCCCCGGTCAAAACGCCGCCCCAGCACTTCGGCGAAAAGGCGGGCCTGGGACACGCCAAGGGCATAGCTCGCCCCCATGTATGCAAGCGCCCATAGGGGGATACAGGCCAGGCTCCAGCGGCCGAAACTCGTGCTCCACCAGCATCCGGCCAGCATGACCAGGCTAAGGGCCAGAGAAAGAGCCAGATCCCGGTTGAAATGAAACCACGCCCCGCAGTGCCGACGCAGCAGCACCCCGAGCAGGACGACATTGATCCAGGCCGATACGGACGAGGCCAGGGCCAGGCCGACGTGGCCGATGATGTGCATGGTCGTCCCGCCCACAACCACATAGACCAGCAGACAGCCCACTGCCACACGGACCGGGGTCTTGGTGTCGCCCAGGGCGTAGTAGGCCGCAGCCAGGGAGCGCACGCAGGAAAAGGCGGGCAGTCCGGCCACGTAGCCGAGCAGGGCCAGGGCCGTGCCGTGCACGGCCAATGGTCCGAATTCGCCCCGGCCAAAAAGCAGATCGACCAGAGGCAGGGCCAGACCGGCCAGACCGGCCGCTGCCGGCAGGTTGATAAACAGGGTCAAGCCCAGGGTCGAAGCCAGGGTCCGGCTGAATTCCTCCCGCCGTTCAGGAACGGCCAGGGTCGCCAGGGACGGCAGGGCGGCCACGCCCACGGCCACCCCGAACACGCCCAGGGGAAACTGAAACAGGCGGTCGGCGTAATACAGATAGGACACGGAACCTTCGGGCAGAAACGAGGCCATGCCCGTGCCGATCAGAATATTGATCTGATACACGGCCGAACCGAGAATTGTCGGCAGCATCAGCGTTCCGATGCGGCGCACGCCGGGACCGGTGGGTTCGACCGGCCCGACCCAGGAAAAGCCCTTGGCGCGCAGCACCGGCTGCTGCAGCAGCCACTGCCCGACTCCGGCCACCAGCACCCCCCAGGCCAGCCAGACCGCGACATTGCCCCCCATCCAGACCGCCAGCAGACTGGCCGCGATCAAGGTGATGTTCAGAATGCACGGGGCCAGGGCCGGCATGAGAAAATGACCCATGCTGTTTAAAACGCCCATGCACAGGGCCACCCCGGAAATGAACAGAATGTACGGAAAGCAGATCTGGACCAGACCGGCGGTCAGCTCGAAAAGCTCGGGTCGCTTGGCGGCAAAACCCGAGGCAATGAGCATGGTCACGGCCTGCGGGAAAAGCAGGACCAGCAGGGTCAGCAGGCCGAGGATCAGCACCAGCCAGACCTGGATGGACCGGGCCAGGACAAAGGCCGCCTCCATGCCCTTTTCCTGCCGCGTTTTGACGAAGGTCGGGACAAAGGCCATGGTCAGGGACCCTTCGGCAAAAAGGCTGCGCAGCAGGTTGGGGACGCGAAAGGCGACAAAAAAGGCGTCGGCCAGGACCGAGGCCCCCAAGGTGTAGGCCATGATCAGGTCCCGAACCAGTCCAAGGCCACGGCTTAAAAGCGTGGCCCCGGAAACAACGGAGGCATTTTTGGCAATGGTCTTTTGGGTCGACACGAACAGTCCTTGGTGTTGGCGGTCACTCATGCCAAAGATGGCCAGGAGACAAAGCGCCCCTTCACTTATCGACCGCCCTCGACAACGTCCACCTGCTTTTTCGCCACGCATACACTCCGCGCCATGCCTCGCCCCCACCCCGTTCTGATCCTGTTTTGGACCGGGGCCGTGCTTGTCCTCCCTGGCGGGCCCATGTATGTGCCGCACAGCACACAAGCACCCTTGTCACTTTCAGCCCCAATTCATCATGACAGTTTACGCATTTCTCGGCGCCCTGGAGCAGGGTTTTTTGTACGGCATCATGGCTCTGGGGGTTTACCTGACCTTCCGCATCCTTGATTTTCCCGATCTGACCGTCGACGGCAGCCTGCCCTTGGGGGCATCGGTCAGCGCCGTGACCATCACGTCCGGCCACAGTCCCGTCCTGGCCCTGGCCCTTGCTGCCGGAGCCGGTTTCGCGGCCGGAGCAGTCACGGCCCTGCTCAACACCAAGCTCAAAATTCTCCACCTGCTGGCCTCCATTCTGACCATGATCTCGCTCTATTCCATCAACATCCGCATCATGGGCGGGCCAAACGTCGCCCTGCTGGGCACGCCGTCGGTCCTGAGCCCGCTGGAAGGTCTGGGCCTGCCGCTGTACCAGCTGGCGCCCCTGTGCTTTTTCGTCGTGGCCGCGACCATCACCGCTGTCCTGATCTGGTTTCTGCACACCGAATACGGACAGGCCATGCTGGCCACGGGCGACAACCGGCAGATGATCACGGCCCTCGGCGTAAACACGGACAACGTGATCATCTTCGGCGTGGGCCTGTCCAACGCCATGGTCGCGTTCAGCGGGGCGCTCATCGCCCAGAATCAGGGCGCGGCCGACGTGAACATGGGCGTCGGCACCATCATCGCCGGGCTGGCCTCGGTCATTCTGGGCGAAACCATTTTCGGCAAAACAAGCATTGTCCGCGCCTGCATCGCCGTCATTCTCGGCTCCGTGGCCTACCGAACGGCCATTGCCCTGGCCCTGGGTACCCGCCTGGGCTCCTTTTCCTTCACTCCGAGCGATCTGAACCTGATCACGGCAGTTCTCGTCATCCTGGCCCTGACCTCGCCCATGCTCAAAAAAAGGTTTGCCCGATGATCAGCGTACAGGCCATCAACAAATATTTTCATCGCGGCAGCGTCAACGAAGTGCATGGCATCCGCAACCTTTCCGTGGAGATCGACCAGGGCGACTTCGTGACCATCATCGGATCCAACGGCGCGGGCAAATCGACCCTGCTGTCCTGCCTGTCCGGCACCCACCGCCTGGACTCCGGCAGACTGATCATGGGCGGACGGGACGTGACCGAGTGGCCCGAGCATCAACGGGCACAATTCATCGGCAGGGTTTTTCAGGACCCGCTGATGGGGACCTGCGCCGGCGGCTCCATTGCCCAGAACATGGCCCTGGCCTTGAAGCGCGGGCAGAAAAGAGGGCTGCGGCTGGGGGTCAGGTCGGCCGACAAGGCGCTCTTCCGTCAGCGTCTGCAGACGCTCGGCCTGGGGCTGGAAAACAGGCTGGACGACCGGGCCGGCCTGCTTTCCGGGGGACAGCGGCAAGCCCTGACCATGGTCATGGCCACGCTGGTCCGGCCCGAGCTGCTCCTGCTCGACGAACACACCGCCGCCCTGGACCCCAAGACCGCAGCTCAGATTCTTGACCTGACCCAAAGCATTGTCGCGGACCTGGCGCTGACCACCCTCATGGTCACCCATAACATGAACCAGGCCCTGACCCTGGGCAACAGGCTGATCATGATGCACCAGGGCCGCATTATCCTGGATGTCCGGGGGGATGAGAAGTCCAGGCTGACCGTTGAGGCCTTGATGCAAAAATTTCACTCCCTGCAGGACGCGGACATGTCCGACCGCATGCTCCTGGGCTGACATCCGACAGCAGCCCCTCCTTTGGACCAACGGACCCGGAGGACCCATGCGCCAATTCGTGCATCTGTATCGCCTGCCTCTGCTGGCCTTCCTGGGCATGATGATCCTGCTCGGCATGTGGACCCTGTGGTCATGGCAGTCCGACGCCAAACAGACCCACGAATGGCGACGGCAGCGGGCTCAGGACACCTTCGAGACCTTGAACGCGGTCATCGCTTCCATGAGCAGCGGCGAAATGACGGACTGGAAGCAGATCGAGACCGTGTTGGGCAGCGTCATCCGGAATTCCCGCACCCTCTTTGTCGTGGTTCAGGGTCGACACGGCCGCTTGCTGCAGACGGGAAATCCGCCCGATTTTCTGGCCACGAACAGCACGCGCGGCGAACTGTCGGCCGACAATCTTTACATCGTCTGGGCTCCCCTGCAGCCGACCAAAATTCCCGGCACCTGGGCCGAGGCCCTCGACTCGCCACACATGGGCCTGGGGTTGTGGCCCAAAAGCAACCCGGTCATGTACCTGGGCGTGCGGGCCACGCGGGACGCGGCCCCGACCTCCTGGTTCTGGGAACGCCGAACGCCGATTTTTCTTGCCCTGCTGGTCTGCATCCTGGCCGTGACCGCGGTCTGGATCGCCGACATCCGCCGCCGTCTGCTGGCCGAACAACTGGCCGCCGAACGTATCCGCACCGCCCACCTGGAAGAGCTGGGCCTGGCAGCGGCCGGTCTGGCCCATGAGACCAAGAACCCCCTCGGCATCATCATGGGCATGGCGCAGCAGATCGCCGCACGCCGGGACATTCCGCCCGAGAGCCGGATCATGCTCGAACACATCATGGACGAAGTCGACAAGACCAGCTCCCGGCTGGGAAATTTCATGAGCTTTGCCCGGCCGTACGCGCCGCACCTCCAACCCACGGACGTGGCCGACCTCTGCGCCGAAGTGGCCGGAATCCTGAAGCCGGATTTTGACAGTCACAACATCGGACTGCGCCTGCACATTCCCCCGGCCATCATCCTGGCCGACACCGGCATGCTGCGTCAGATCCTGGTCAATCTGTTGCTGAACAGCCTGTACGCCTCGGAACCGGGCTCCCTGGTTGAAATCTTTCTGCACCGGCAGGGACGGCGTTGCCAACTGGTCGTTCAGGACCAGGGCTGCGGCATCGAACCCGACCTGCTGCCGAACATCTTCAAGCCCTACACCACTGACTCATTGTCCGGCCATGGTCTGGGACTGGCCATCGTCCGCCGCATGGTCGAATCCCATGGTTGGCGCATCCAGGTCGCGTCCACCCCTGGCCAAGGCACGGCCATGACCATATCCGGCATGAAAATCGCCAGGGAGCACTCATGAACAGCCACGTTCTCATTGTTGATGACGAAATCCGCTACCGTGAACTCTATGCCCGCGTCCTGCGTGACGCCGGGTTTATGGTCCGGGAGGCGGCCAGCGCCGAAGACGCCCAGGCCCTGCTGGAAACTGATCCGCCGGGCCTGGTCATCAGCGACGTGCGCATGCCCGGCGCCAGCGGCCTGGATCTGCTGCGCCGGACCCGCTCAGACCATCCGGGCCTGCCGTTTCTGCTCATCACGGCTTACGCGGACGTGCGCCAGGCCGTGGACGCGCTGAAACTCGGAGCCGTGGATTACCTGGCCAAGCCCGTGGACATGGACGAACTGCTGACAGCCGTGCGCGACTTTCTGGGCGTTACGACCGCGCCAACCCACAACCTGCCGCCCGAAGCCCTGAACGGCATTATCGCCGAAAGCCCGGCCATGCGCAGCGTGTTGAGCGACGCCTTTCGCGTGGCGGCCAGCGACGCGACCATCCTGCTGACCGGAGAAAGCGGTTGCGGCAAGGAAGTCGTGGCTCAATTCATCCATCGCCACAGCCTGCGCCGCGACAAACCGATGGTGGCCGTAAATTGCGCGGCCATCGCGCCGACCCTGCTGGCCAGTGAACTTTTCGGCCACGAAAAAGGGGCCTTTACCGGCGCTGTCACCAAACGCAAGGGCTATTTCCGCGAAGCCGACTCAGGCACGCTTTTTCTGGACGAGATCGGCGACATGCCCCTGGAACTGCAGCCGTCCCTGTTGCGGGCCACGGAAACAGGCCGGGTCACACCGGTCGGCGGAGACAAGGAGGTGGCCGTGGATTGCCGCCTGATCGCCGCCACCAATCACCAACTGGATGAGGATGTGGCTTCCGGACGATTTCGCCAGGACCTCTACTACCGCCTGAACGTCATCACCATCGACATCCCGGCCCTGCGGCAGCGGCCCGAAGACATCCCGGCCCTGGCCCGCTTTTTCCTCAATCAGGACAAGACCGAGACCAAACGCCTGTCCCGCGCGGCCATCCAGGCCCTGCTGGTTCATGACTGGCCGGGCAATGTCCGCGAACTGGCCAACGCCATGGCCCATGTCCGCCTGCTCTGCCAGTCCGACGTCATCCTTCCGGAACATCTGCCCGCCGCCGTACGCAAGGCCGCGGCCAAGCCGCTGACCGAAGCCATCCAGGCCCAGACAGGGACCAAGACCCTGGAACAGCAGGAATACGAAGCCGTGGCCGCAGCGCTGAAGCAGACCGGCGGCAACCGCACGCGCGCGGCGGAACTGCTGGGCATCACCAGGCGGGGACTGATCTACAAGCTCAAGCGTCTGGGCCTTGAGTAACGGCCGTCCAGCTGTGCAAAGCCTGCGCACTCCACGCATTCCTGTGAATTGCCTGCACCTTGATTCCGATCCGAAGCGGCAGCCACGGCCCTCTGACTCCGGGCCATGGGCGTCCTCGGCAGTCTTGGCCTGCACTTTGCTCGAACCGGGGGCATTCATCCCAGGAGGAATTATGAATACAACGCGCAAAAATACGGCTCTGCTCGCCCTGCTGACCATGTTCTGCCTCCAACTGATGGTCCTCCCGGCCAACGGCGGACAAAAGGACCGGGCCGAATTCCGACCTGATGGAAAAAACCATCGCCAGATTCCAGGCTCGTCCGACCGGCAACACGGATCCAGGCATCAGCAGAACCAGTTTCAACCGTCTCAACGCCCCGAAAAGGAACAAATGCGGAGCAAGCACGACCAGCCCCGCCACATGGCCCTGAGCGGGCAAAGCACCGATCAGCCCAGCATGCAGCCCCGACCCGATTCAAAACCCCGGGCCGACAGGGCAACACGCAGTGACGCGCGCCGGGAGGCCATCGAACGTCAGGCCCGCATGGTGGACCGCATGCCGGACACGCCGCGCGTTGAGCCTTTGGCCCGGAACCGCCCTGCAAACGCGGTGGACCAGGCAGCACGACCCGACCACTTCAGGCAGTCCGGAGATGACAGGCGCAGCGGGCGGGATGGGCGAGTGACGAACGTCCAGGACAACATGCGCAAAGGCCACGGCCATGACAAACCTCACCGCGCCGAAAACAGAACCTGGCACGATGGACGCAAATCGCAGCCAGCCTTTCATCGTGAAAAATCCCCAGGCCATCGTGGACCGAAACACGTGGTCAAGCACGTTGTCCACCATCTGCCGCCCAAACACACCGTTATCCGTCACGGCCGCGACAGCTATCATTATTACTGCGGCCGTTATTACAGGCCCCACACCTCGGGATACATCCTGGTCCGTCCGCCTCTGGGGCTGGTCGTTTTCAGCCTGCCCATCGGCAGCCGCACCGTGATCACGGCCGGGGTCACCTACCATGTTTTCGGCGACGTCTACTACCAGCGCGTGTCATCGGGCTATCAGGTGGTGGAACCGGTACGGGTGATCAGTCCGAGATATCCGTCCTCGGTGACCGTGGTCACGGACCTGCTCAATGTCCGCTATGCCCCGGACAGCGATGAACAGATCATTGCCCAGGTCGAACGCTACAGCGTCCTGGAAGTCATCGGCAACGCGCCCGGTTGGCTCTATGTCGATATCCCCGGCGAAGACATCCGGGGCTGGATCCGAGAAGAGTACGTCGCGGTCAATGTCGCCAGAGGCTGACAACACGGAGCGTCATGTTCTGGCGCCGAAAAAAACCGCCCCGCGACCAAGGATGGTCAGGGGCGGTTCGCTTTGCTCGTGATCGGTGTGCGATTGCTTCCGACGGTCAGCTTTCATCTCCCATGACTTCGAGGATTTGCGCAAATCGGTCGGCAACCTCCTGGAACGCTTCAATCACCGCCGGATCAAAATGTCTTCCCTTGCCGTCAAGGATGATGGCGCAGCTCTTTTCATGGGTAAAAGGTTCTTTGTACGGACGCTTTGAACGCAGGGCGTCATAGACATCGGCCAGAGCCATGATGCGACCGGCCAGCGGGATATTCTCGCCGACCAATCCGTCGGGATAGCCGCTGCCGTCCCATTTTTCGTGGTGGGCGCGGGCAATGGCGATGCCCATATTCACAAAGGTGTTTTTGGGGTATCTGTTGCTCACGGTCATGAGAGTGTTCGCCCCGATCATGGCGTGAGTTTTCATGATCTCGAACTCCTGAGCCGTGAGCTTGCCGGGTTTCAACAGGATGCTGTCAGCGATGCCCACCTTGCCGATATCGTGCAGTGGCGCGGCGTGAAAGATGTCCTCCACAAAGGCATCGTCGATGATGTCCCTGTAGCGGGAATTGCTCCGCAACTGCTCGGCGATGGTCCGGCAAAACATCCGGGTGCGTTCGATATGGTGGCCGGTTTCATCGTCCCTGTATTCCGCAAGCTTTGAAACCGCCATGATGGTCGCCAGTTGCGAATCGGAGATTTCCCGGACCTGCGCCTTCACCAACGCTTCGAGATAGAGATTGTGGCGCTCCAGTTCGAGTTTCATTTTCCGCAGGCGCAGATGGGTGTCCACCCTGGCGTTGACCTCCTCAAAGCTGAACGGCTTGGTCACGTAATCCACCGCTCCCACGGCAAAGGCTTTGACCTTGTCCGCCACGTCGGTCAGGGCGCTGATGAACAGCACGGGAATGTCCTTCAGGGCCTGGCTGGCCTTGAGGCGCTCACAGACTTCAAATCCGTTCATCTCGGGCATCATGACGTCCAGCATGATGAGATCGGGCGGGTTGGAGTTCATGGCATTCAGAGCTGTCCGGCCGCTGGGAAAGGCCAGCACCCTGTACCCCTTGCCCTGGAGCATCAGCCGTAAAATATTGAGGTTTGCCGGCGTGTCGTCCACCACCATGATGGTCGCCGGCAAAATTTCACTGTTCATACTCTTATCCTCTTCACCCGAGCAATTCCGCAAGGGTGGCGTAGTCGTATCTGTCGGCGAGAAGCTTCAGCCCACGGGCTGCCGACTCATCCCAAACCGCAACCTGTTCGATCAATTCCATCAACCGGGTCATGTCGCCCTCGGCTACGGCTTCCCGCATGGCATGCACCATCTCCTGTGGAAAAACGGACATGGCCTGTGGCGTGAGCGCCCTTTGCGAACCCCTGGTCGGCACATCCACGTGCACGTAGCGCAGGCCAAGGCATTGCCCTAGGACTTCGAAAAGTTCTGTCGCCCGAAAGGGTTTGCGCAGATAGGCCGACACTCCCGTGGCCCGAATTTTATCTTCCGTGTCCCTGAAGGCGCTCGCTGTAACGGCGATGACCGGAATATCCCGCCCTGCGACTGTCGCCTTGATGCGCCGGGTAGCCTCGTAGCCGTCCATGACCGGCATGCGCATGTCCATGAGCACGGCATGGGGCAACCATTCCTCGAAGGCCCTCAGCGCCTCTTCGCCGTTACGCGCCTCGCGGACCTCGAAGCCGACCGGCTGAAGCATATAGCTGAGGAGGTCGCGATTGTTTTGCACATCGTCGACCACGAGGATGCGCCACGGACCGGAACCGGGCTCCAGCCCGGCGACAATGGGGCTGGCCTCGATTTCCGTTTCATCCGGCAAGGCATCGGTCGGTTCGAGCAGGACGTCGAACCGGAAACAGCTCCCCCGGCCGACCTCGCTTTGCACCGTCAGACTGCCGCCCATCATTTCGACCAGCTTGCGGCTGATCGGAAGACCCAGACCCGTGCCGCCGGCCAAATTTCCGGTTTCGCCCTGGATGAAGGGATGGAAGATGCGCTTCTGCTCTGTTGCCGAGATGCCGGGACCGCTGTCCTCAACCTCGACGACCAGGCGCAGGGCCTTTTCGCAGCCTTCGGCCGGCTCGGTGCGCACCCGAACCGCCACGCCGCCCTTGTGGGTAAACTTGACCGCATTGCCGATCAGGTTGACGAAGACCTGCTGCAGTTTGACCTCGTCGGCGAGGACGCAAAACGGCATTCCGGGTTCGCGCTCCATGTTCAGCCGCAGTCCTTTGGCATCGGTTCGCGAACGAAACATGATCTGCAGGCCGTCGAGCATGTCGTGCAGGGAAAACGCGCGGACGCTCAGCACGCTCATGCCGGATTCAATCTTGGCCATGTCCAGAATATTGTTGATCAGGGACAACAGATGCAGCCCGGCCCGGTTGATGCTTCGAATCCGCTCCGTCTGTTCCGGCGTGAGGGCGGGATCACGTTCAAGCACTTGAGCGAAACCCAGAACGGCATTCATGGGTGTCCGGATCTCGTGGCTCATGTTGGCCAGAAAACGGCTCTTCTCGCGGCTGGCGGCCTCGGCGGCGTCACGCGCGCTCGCCAGCTCCTGCTCCATCCGCTTCTTCGCGGTGATATCGATATGGCACCCGACCATGCGCACCGGCCGGCCGTCGTCCATCCACTCGATGACCATTCCGGTGCACGTGATCCAGACCAATGAGCCGTCTTTATGCAGATAGCGCAGCTCAAGCATGT
The DNA here is from genome assembly GCA_964651415.1 of uncultured Desulfovibrionaceae bacterium. GTDB lineage: Bacteria > Desulfobacterota > Desulfovibrionia > Desulfovibrionales > Desulfomicrobiaceae > Desulfomicrobium. The sequence goes on along the minus strand of CAZYZA010000006.1, from coordinate 10,297 downwards.
AGGGCACGCGCCCCCTGTTTTCAACGTGAGCCTGAAATTGTTCAAAAATGAGCGGCAGATCCTCCGGATGAACCAGCGATTTCAAGGCCGCCATGGTGCTGGGCACCTCGTGCTCGTCATACCCCAGCACCGCTTTGAAGCGTGGACTCATGAGGAACGTATCCGTCAAAACAGTCCAATCCCAGAAGCCGGCCAGCGCCTGTTCAAAAACCAAGTCGAACACCTGCCGCTGTTCTTCGATCTGCTTGTTCTGTTCCGCCAGTTCCCGCGTGCGATTCTCGACGCGCTCTTCCAACTCCGCGTTGAACGCGAGCAACCGAGCCTCGGTCTCCTTCCGAGCCGTGATGTCCAGAATCTGGTAGATGAAATAGTCCGGCGAACCGTCTTCCTTCCTGGTGAGAGATGCGCTCAGCAAGCCCCAGATGGGTTGCCCGCCTTTATGGATATAGCGTTTCTCAACCCGGTAGGTTTGTATTTCACCGGACAGCAACTGACGAATCTGCTGCTCATCGGCCAGTTGGTCGTCGACATGAGTGACGCTGTGAATGCTGGTCCGGAGCAATTCACCCTCGGAATAGCCCGATTTTCGGCACAAAGCGGCATTGACCTCCAGAAAGCGCCCGTCCGGGGCCACAAGAGCCATGCCGAGCGGCGAATAGTTCATGGCCGAGCGGAAACGCGCCTCACTGGCCCGAAGAATCTCCTCTTTCTTCTTGGCCTCAGTGATGTCGCGTACAATCCCCACGACATAACATTCATTGTCCAGGCGGATGGAAGACACGGAAATCGAAATCATTATCTCCTGCCGATCCTTTCTGACGGCAGGATATTCCACAACCTTGCACGCCTCATGCCCATGGAAATGCGAAAAATCCCGGGGATATGCACCATGATATCCATCCGGTGTCAGGAGAGTGTGGACATTCTTCCCCACTGCCTCCTCGGCTATATATCCGAATATGGTTTCAGCGGCAGGATTCCAGAAAGAAATAACGCCGTGGGACTCCAGCATGATCACCGCATCCTTGGCCGAATCCGTAATGGCGCGCAGCCGCATTTCGCTGGCCTTCAACTCGCGTTCAGCCTGCTTGCGTTGCGAGATGTCTTCCACGGTCTCATGGACCTGGGCGACCTTTCCGTCCGGGCCGAACAGAGGCAGGGCGCGGATCAGAAGCGTGAGTCGACCTGCCGGGCCGGTAATTTCCCGTTCACCGATGTGCGTTTGACCGTCCTGAAAGGCCTGCACAACGGGACATTCCGGACAGGGAACTGTCCGGGGAGGATCGCAGCAAACCGTGTAACAAGGCGAGTTGTCCGCGAAGTGGGGGATGGAAAACCATTGGCGCATGGTCGCGTTGGCCGCCAGAATTTCCATATTCGCTCCGATGAGCGCCACTCCCACCGGCAGATTGTCGTCGAGCTTCCTGCATCTGGCCTCGCTTTCCCGGAGCGCGGCGGTCATCTCGCGGGCCAGGGCGAAAGCCCTGACACCGCTTGTCTCCAGCATCTTGATCATCAGAAAAATGAGCAGGCTGCTGGCGACGCCTCCAGCGAGGACGATCCAGGCTGAGTACTGATCCACACCGGCGTCAAAGGCCGGCGCGGTCCTGAAATCCAGAGTCCACTGGTGACCGTACAGAGCCAAGGCCCTGCGGGCGAAGAACATCGGCGCAACAGCTGAGGGATCGGCATGGCTGTCGAACACAAGGTCGGACGGCATAGCGTCGGCCCCGTCGTAGCAGAGAAAGGCAATCTCATGATTGAGGCGCGGCAGGATGGTGTCCATGAAATCTTGCACCCGAAAGGCCGCGTACATGAACCCCCGGATGGCCGCCCTTCGCTCGTCGACACTCTGCGCAGGCACATCGCCGGCGTACAGGGGAACAAACAGCACGAAACCCGGTTCAGAAGCCCCATCCTGGTCCTGATATATCTGCAACCTGCCGGAAAGCGCGGCGCTGCCGGTGTCGCGCGCCCGCGTCATCGCCTCCCGGCGGACCGGTTCCGAAAACCAGTCATGCCCAAGCGCTTCCTGATTAGCGGCGTTCAAAGGTTCGGCATACAAGAGCGGCGCATATTCGTCCTGATCCCCGGCCGCCCGCACCGTGTAATCGGAAAAGCCCTCGGCCCGAACCTGTGCGACATGCCGGGGCAGGTCTGCGGAGCGGACGACCGGTATGAACCCCATGGCCTGAATGCTCGGAAAGCTGCCGGAAATGCGGCTGTACTCGTAAAATGCCCGCCACTCGTCATGGGTGACCGTCTTCGAGGCAAGGACAAATCCCCCGCCTCCTTGCAGAATCATCCTGAGCCGCTCCAGCTTTCCGCTGATTTCATTGACGCTCTCATTGACCAGCTCTTTGAATATGCGTCGCTCCCGTTCCCGTGACACGTCGCGGTAGAACAGCCAGACGGCCACGGACAGAGCAAGCAGAGCCAGCAAAGCCAGACGGGGCACATGTCTTTTGTTCCATGAACGCATCTCGCCTTGGAGGTCCGTCTCGCCTGTGGGAGTTGCCTGTTGGTCCGTCACTCGAATTCCTGAGCCGGCAACACGAGGCCGACATACTGATTTATTGAAGATAGCTCTGACATTACATTTCAAACCGCCCGACCAGGATCCATCTCCCGATTTCTTGGCACTCGCATGGGCCAAAGGGTTGCGGCCCATGCGAAATGCCGTTGCCGTACAACGATCAGATCCGGAACTGCTTCATCAGCTTGTCCAACTGCGCTCCCAATGCCGCCAGACTCTGGGCGCTGTCCTGCACCTGACCGGAAGCGTCTCCCACCTGGCCCGCCTGCTGATTGATTCCGGCGATGTCGCGACTGATATCGGCAACCACGCTCGATGTCTGGGCGACATTCAGATTGACCTCGCCGATGCCTTGAGAAGCCTGTGAGATATTGCCGGCAATGTCGTTGGTCGTGACGGACTGTTCTTCCACCGCAGTGGCGATGCCGGTGATGACCTCGTTGATTTGGGCGATGACGCGCGAAATGCCCTCGATATCCTTGACCGTGGTGGACGTGGTGGATTGCATCCCTTCGATTTGCTCCCGGATGTCGCCGGTTGCCGCCGCAGTCTGTCTGGCCAGCTCCTTGATTTCATTGGCGACAACGGCAAAGCCCTTGCCGGCATCACCGGCCCGGGCCGCCTCAATGGTCGCGTTCAAAGCCAGCAGGTTGGTCTGCTCCGAGATTTCGTTGATCATCTGGGTCACTCGGCCGATCTTGGTGGCGGACTCACCCAGCACGCTCATCTTTTCAGAAGCCAATCGGGACTGCTCGACTGCCGACGCGGCCACGGTCCGGGCCCTGTCCGTGTTCTGCGCGATTTCACGGACCGTGGCCGACATTTCCTCGGCAGCCGTGGCGACCATCTGAATATTGCTGGAAGACTGCTCCATGGCGGCCGACACCGAGTAGAAATTGGCGTTCATCTGTTCGGTGGCAACGGCCACGGTGGAAGCCTTGCCCGACGTGTCGCGGGCCGAGGTGGTCAACTGCTTGGAAACGGCGGCCAATTCACCGGAAGAGGAACTTAAGGTGCTCACCCCCTGGTTGATGTCGCCGAACATCCGTCGCAAATTACCGACCATAACGCCCATGGCGTCGAGCAACTGACCGGTTTCGTCCCTGCTCTCGGCCTGGATGGTCACGGTCAGATTGCCGTGGCTCAATTCTTCAGCCACGGCCACCGCACGGGCCAGGGGGCGGGTGACGACGCGGGTGGTCACAACGGCAATGAGCATGGCGAGAACAACGCCGGCTACTCCCATCGCCAGGCTGACAGCTATCAGCCGTGTCGCCTCGTCGTGGGCGGCCACCACTTCCTGGGCCGCGATTTCGCTGTTGAGGGCAATGATCTTGTCGAGCACGCCCGAGGCCTGACGTTGATGCTCACGCGCCGTTTCCAGCAGGAGCGTTTGACCTTTTTGATACAATTCGTGGGCGTTCGCCGCCAACTTCCGCATCTCTTCAAGCCTTTGAAACGTTGTCTGCATCGCTGGAGCCAAGTGATCCGCAAACCTTTCCCGGGCCTCCTCGCTTCTGCCTTCGGCGACAAGCGCCTTGATCTGTCTCACTTCGGCGTGAAAAATACGGTGCGGCTCAGCCAGATCCTCTTTCATCTGCCGCAAGCGGGGATTGGTAGACTGAAACGATCCCCACCACTTGCCGAGGTTGCAGGCCTCATGACTTTCACCGCCCTCGAAAGCTGCTTCGTCGGCCATCATGGCGAGAACGGAGGCGCTCAATTTATGATGGTCGCCGATGAAAATGGCGATATCTTTTTCCAATTGGCCGGGGTCGCCCAGATCCAGGCGACCTACTTGCGCCATGATCTCCATGTACTCGCCGTTCGAGGCCATCCAGGTATCCCACGCAACCTGCAGCTCCTGCCAGAGCTTGGCCTCATCGGAAGTTTGGGGCAAAACCTCGAATTTTTCCCAGGCGGCATCGATCCGTTCACGGGCAGTGGCGATGGTCTGTGCCTGACGGTCCTGCACTGCCTTGTCGAGACCGGGAATGAGCAAGGTGCGCATGGCCGACTTCACTTCGTTGGAGTTCTCCTTGATCACCAAGAGGTGCTCGACACTGGGCAGTCGCACCACTCCGATCTCATCCACGCGTTGTGCCATCTGGACAAGGCCGTAATATCCCAACAGGCCGAGCCCCAGGGCAATCGCCGCCACCAGGCCAAAGGCCGCCATCATTTTCACACCCAGCTTCTGATTCTTCAACATCCTCGCACTCCGTATGGGCATTTTGCCGCCGTCTGTCGCAGATCCCGCGGCACTTCAAACACGTTCAAAAACTCAGGGCCGCTCCACGCGGAACTCCCGAACCAATTTGCCTCACTCCGAAATTACTTCCGGATTTTGAACCAAGGCCATCAGTGACTCACTCCCGTCTGGTCAACCTTGCAGAACTTGTGCAGGACCCACTCCACCTCCTCAAGCTGAATGGGTCTGCGCACGACCGCCTGAATCGCATCAACGTGCGGGCTGCGGGCATCGACGCAAAAAGCCCGATCCGCCAACACAATGATCGGCACCCCGGGATAGGCCTCGACCGCGTTTTGTACCTGCATCCGTCCATGCTGTCGGCTTCCGCAGACGCCTAAAATGACAACGCATGGCAATGCGTCCCGGCCATTTGCAACAGAGGACCGGCCGCTCGCCCGGTCCAGGGAGTCAACCTCGAAACCCTGATCGGAGAAGAAGTCACTGAGTACCTTCAACTCCATACCGGATGAATCCATGATGAGTATTTTCATTGCTCCCGAATCCTGCATTGAGCCGTCAAGCCAGTTTGAAACACCAGATGACAAGGCCAATGCACGCAGCGCGCCAAGCTGTTAAAACACAACAAATGATTATATAACGATTGGTTACCGAGTGAAGGACGGATGCGACAATCCGGACGCACGTAACGAATTGGCAACTTGTGCTAACAACTGTTGCCAAGGTTGTGCGAGGAGACGTGGAAGCAGCCGTGGACGGCAGGTCGAGGAATTATTCGCCCTGCAGGTCGATTCCGTAACGCCTGATCTTGTAGCGAAACGTCGAGTACGGCATGCCCAGTTCACGGGCGGCCTGACGGCGGTTCCAGCGACAGGCTTCGAGAGCCTTGCGCAGACGGGTCAGCTCGTCATCCGTCTGCGACTCGTCGCGGGGAACATTTTCCATGGCGGGAAGATGCAGATGTCGCGTGTCCAGAGGGCCGTGCTCGCCACTGGTCATACGTACGATCCACGCGCGTTCAATGATGTTCTTCAGTTCCCTGGCATTGCCGGGATAATCGTAGCGAACGAGCCAGTCCGCCGCATCCGGAGTAAAGTCCGCACTGGAGTGATCGCGCGACTGTCCGAGCACGGCCAGGAAGTGGCCGGCCAAGGGAAGGATGTCCTCTTTACGTTCCCGTAGCGGCGGCAGATGGATGTGGTAGGCATTCAAACGGTAGTAAAGGTCCCGCCTGAGAGCTCCCCGTTGCAGTGATTCAACCAGGTCGACGTTCGTGGCGGCGATGACGCACAGATTCACCTCGATCTCTTTTGACCCGCCCACACGACGGAAACGCCTGCTTTCGAGAACTCGGAGCAGAGCGGCCTGGGCCGCTGCAGCCATGTCGCCGATTTCATCCAGAAAAAGCATGCCGCCGGCGGCGAGTTCAAAGACTCCCGCCCGATCACCGCTGGCACCGGTAAATGCCCCCCGGACATGCCCGAACAGTTCGCTCTCGACCAAATCCCTGGGCAATGCCGGGCAGTTGACGGGGATGAACGGAACCTCTTCGCCGAACATCGCCAGGTGCAGGGCGCGGGCCACCACTTCCTTGCCGGTGCCCGTCTCGCCCGTGACGAGAACTGCCTTGCACTGCGCGCGCGCCGCTTCGGATATCTGCTGGCGGATCTTCTGGGCAGCCGGACTTTTGCCGACAAAATGCCATTCTCCCGACTGGACCAACGCGCCCTGTATGCCCCGGATCGTTTCCCGCAAATGTTGGCCTTCCCTGCGCAGATCCCGCAACCTGACGGCCTTGGTCAACACGGCGTCGAGTTCTTCGAGTTTGATCGGTTTGACCAGGAAATCGGCAGCTCCCCGACGCAGGGCGTCGATGGCGGTTTGGATATCGGCATGGCCGGTTATGACGACGTACGAAGTATCGGGCCGGAAGTTCCGGGCGCTGTCGATGAGCGCCAAACCGTTTATGCGCGGCATGTGCATGTCGATCAGGGCCACGTCGAACTCAGTGTCCCGAATTTTTTCCAGCCCGGTCTGCCCGTCTGCGGCATATGCGACGTGGTGCCCCAGATCCGAAAGATAGTCGCCCAATGTTTCGCGAACGACCTGCTCATCGTCGACAATAAGAATATCAAGGTGGTTATTCATGCTTTGACGCCTCCAACCGGCAAAGCGACCGTTACGGTTGTGCCGGACATGGGCCGGGACCGCAGCGAAAGCGTTCCCCCGCAATCCTCCACGATGGATGTGGATATGGACAAGCCCAGGCCTGTGCCCCGATCCGGTCTCTTGGTCGTAAAGAATGGGTCGAAAACCTTTTCCAGTATGTCGTCTGAAATCCCGATTCCCGTGTCCGATATCTCCAGCAATACCTGCCGCCCCTTGCCCCGCCCACGGACCCTGGTCCGCAGGGTGACGCGACACGGCGAGTCACTCCGGTTGGACACCGACAGGCGTTCCTCGATAGCGTCACGGGCATTTGTAAGACAGTTCAACACGACTTCTTCAAGCGAAAACGGGTTGCCCAGGACCCTCGGCAGAGATGGGGCCAAAAACCGCTCCACGACAAGCCCCCTGGCTCGCAATTGGGCCTCCATGAGTTCCAGGGCGGTGGCCACCACGTCGTTCAGGTTGACCAACATGAACGACGCCTTTTCGGATCGCTGCGAGAAGTTTCGCACATGCTGAATGATGTGCGACATGCGATCCGCCTGGTCGAGAATGCCTTGCAACTTCTTCTGCACGCGATCCTGATCCAGATTCCACCCTCTCTTGATTCCCAGCAGCAAATGCTCCGCCAGGCCGCGAACGCCGACAAGGGGCTGGTTGAGTTCATGCGCGATCCCGGCCGCCATCTCGCCCAGGGCGCGGAGGCGATCCGAACGAATACTCAGTGCGCGCTGAATCTCAAGCGTCTTCTCGGCTGCCGCCCTCTTTTCCGTTTCCACCAACGCTTCCACAGCCGTTTTGTGTTCAGTGATGTCGCGCCCTGAAGACTGAAACTCCAAAAAGACCCCGGACCGGTCGAAAATGGCACGGTCCGACCACTCCTGCCATCGGACAGTTCCATCCGGCAAAACAACCCGGAGTTCATAGGTGGCGATGGGATCGGCCGGACACAGCCTCGCCAACCTCTGCCGGAGCGAGGCTCGTTCGCTGTCGGGGACAAGCGTAAGCCAATCGACGCCCAGCAATGCTTCACGAGTCATGGCGAAGTTGCGGCAATATGCTTTGTTGACAAAGGTCAGTCGACAGTCGGCGTCGAAGCGGCGGATCAGCTCCGTCTGGCTCTCGACAACCGCACGGTAACGCGCCTCGCTTGCCGCCAGCTGGTCCTGCGCCGCAAGTTGGGCGGTGACGTCGCGCATGAACGCAAAGATCACGCCGCCGCGAAGATTCGAATATTGGGCGCTGACTTCCACATCCAGCATCATTCCGCTCTTGTGCCGTTGCCGGGTGCAAAAGCGATCGTGCCCTTTTTCCCGGATCCGCCGAATGTGGAGGATGGTCTCCTCCAAGGTTTCCCGAGCTTCAATATCGCCCACGCGTTTGCCAAACATCTCCTCGCGCGTGTACCCCAGCATGCGGCAATAGGCCTCGTTGGCGTCAAGGAATCGGCCACTGCGGTCCACAAGGCAGAAGCCCTCCGCGGCCTCGCTGATGAACATTCCGTTGTCGTGTCTCGATATTGCGACCGCCAGCGCCCTGCCGAGCTGGCCGGCAATGGCCATCAGCGCCAGCAGCACCTCGTCCTGAACAACCTCCACAGTGGACGAAGCCAAGCCGAGCCACGCAAGAACCTTGTCCTCAAATTTTACGGGCAGCCCGCAAAAGCCCCGCAAGCCATCCTGCGCTGGGCCGAGGCGGGTCGGCAACTCGCCGGCAGAACAGAGCGGTTCGCCGCTGACTATGATCCGGGCTTCAGCGCTATCGGCTGAAAAATACGTCCTGCTCCGCAACGAGGCGTCGTCCAGGCCGTAGTGACAGCCAAGACGGATCCCACCATCGGCCTCGACCAGATAGATCCATCCCAATTCCATTCCGGTGGTGGCAATGGCGGCATCCAAGGCGACTTTCAGCACTTCATCAAGCGTCTTCGCGGCGCCCAGCGCCAGCCCCAGTTCATGTCGGGGTTTCAGGATCTCCTCTCTGCCCATGGTCGCAGACAAATCTGTGAACGTTCCCACATGGGCGACCGGCAGCCCCCTGCCGTCTCGGACAACTTTGCCGACCATGCGTGCGGGAAACGTTGCGCCGTCCGCTCTCCGAGCCGTCAACGTCCTTGTCCACGACGTTGCGTGCTGCCGCAAATTTTCCGCGACCTTGTCCGCGTCAGCCCGGCTGACCCAAAGCTCACCGACATGCAATCCCAGCGCCTGTCCGGGAGATTCAAACCGCCAGAGTTGCATGAACGCGACATTGGCGTAGGTGAGCGTTCCATCCAGATCAAAGATGGCCATCGCGGCGGCCAACTCCTCCAGTGCGGCCAGCTTGATGTCGATGTGAAGGTCCTGAGTGCGTGTATCCTTTTTCATCGGACAGCCCACTTCGTACGGTATCAACATGTCGAAAAACCTTGGCTTTGGGCTCTGACCTCGTCCAAAGCTCAAGTGCCAATACAAATATTAGTCTAAAATTACAAATTGTTACAACTTATAACCCCTGATCATCCGGATCTGTGCGCTCCTTTTTCGACCGGAGCTTACGGCGCTGAAAACCAAGCTGCCGGAAGAGACGCTGACATTGCCGAACTCCAAGCGCAGCTCCCCATTGCTGCCAGATGAAACAGGAAAGAGTTTTGCCTCCCCAGAGCCCGTGCAGTCCGAATTCGGATGGATCTTTTTGCAGAGCCGCTTCAATTGTCGTAATTTGCTCCTCGTTGAGTCGAGGTGGACGACCGGGCCTTTCACCTTCGGTCAAGCCGGCCAAGCCTTCGGATTCGAACCGCCGGACCCAGTACGCGACCGTCCTCGGAGCATCCCCCAGAATCATCCCGACCTCCCTGCAACTCATCCCGTGCGCCACGAGCAGCATGGCGTGAACCCGATGCTCGTACATGGCTTCTTCGCTTCGTCGAATCTCATTCTGGAGCGCCATAATCGTGTTGCGGTTAGCGGCGACTTTCGGGATTTTCATAAAAAAACCGGCTATCACATTTTCATCGTATGAGCAATTAGATCTGTCGCAGGAATGTCAACATCATAAAATAAAACGAATATCCTATCCCATGCGTGACATTTCACCCAAACGGCGATGAACTCTCACCGCCACCCCGGCTTGTCAAAATGATCGGAAACGACGCACCCAAGAGACCGCTGACCCGGACCGCATCGGGGCCATGGCCAGCCTCCACAACACTGTCGACCAGCACCCCGCAAACCGCGAATGCAACGTCCGCAACTGAAAATGGCTCGACCACCCGACTGCCCGGAAGCATCGCGCCTTGCGCGCTGCGAACTGATCATGGGATTCGATTGGCAAGACTGAACTGACGTAACCCATGTTTATCACGTATAAAAAAATACTTTTATATTTCTTAATTTTACGCT
>CAZYZA010000005.1:0-76071 GCA_964651415.1 uncultured Desulfovibrionaceae bacterium | reverse complement strand
AATGATTTTGCGTAAATGAGGCAAGCGTCATGCCCATTAAGAAGGGCTCGGTAACAAGATATTAGTCATCGCAGGATGACTTCGCCAATGTGTTGGGCATAGTGTTGGGCAAAATTTGCACAACAAAAAAGGCCTACAGGTGGTTTACCTGTAAGCCTTTGCTTTTCCTGGTCGGGGCGAGAGGATTCGAACCTCCGGCCCTCGGTTCCCAAAACCGATGCGCTACCAAACTGCGCTACGCCCCGAAGAGCGCACGTCTACACAGACGGTCTTTGAACTGTCAACTGCTTTTTGCTGATCGCTGCGTTGCGGACTGAGCCTTTTCCGCGGGCACGCTGGACAGTGGCCGGGCTTGGCCGTAAGCATCGCCCATGTTGTTTCCCATTGTTCTGCTGACGGATTTCGGATTGTCCGACCCCTATGTCGGCCAGATGAAAGGGGTCATTCAGTGTCATGCCCCCGGGGCGCCTGTTCTCGACCTTTGTCACGACGTGCTGCCGCACAACATCGCCCACGCATCTTTTATCCTGCAGAGCAGCCTGGAGCATTTTCCGGCCCGGGCGGTTTTTGTCTGCGTCGTTGATCCGGGAGTGGGGTCGGACCGGGCCTTGCTCATGGCCCGCATGCAGGAACGGTTCTTCCTGGCTCCGGACAACGGCCTGCTGTCCTTTCTTCTGGACCACGAAACCAGGTGGTGAACCCTGCGAAAAACAGACGCACCGAGCAGCTCGACCTTTCACGGCCGGGACATCCTGGCTCCCGTTGCCGCCAGACTGGCCTGCGGAGCGTCGCCGGATGATCTGGGCGTCAGCCTCGAACCACGCGGCATTGCACCTCTGGACCTGCCATCGCCTGTCGTGACTCCCGAACGCATCTCCTGCACCGTCGTCCATGTCGACCGCTTCGGAAACTGCCTGCTTGATCTGCATCTGCAACCGCCCTCGGATGGCTGTGTCCGCTGGACCATAAACGGTCACTCGGTGGCTCCGGTCAGAACCTACGCAGATCTCGAACCCGGACGGATCGGACTGCTAGCCGGCAGCCAGGGGGTCATGGAATTGGCCATGAACCAGTCATCTGCGGCAAACACATTACGTCTTGCGCCGGGAGACAACGTGTCCATACGCCGGGTGGCTCCATGAAGTGCTGGACCGACTTTCACGTGGCCCTGACCTTTCTGACTCCTCTCGGGCGGGCCAGAATCACCGACAACGCAGCCATCAGCCGCTCCATGGCCATGTACCCGCTGGTCGGAGGAGTCATCGGGGTTTGCCTGGCCCTGGCCGCAATCCTGCCCGTCTCGTCGTCGGTTCTGGCCTGGGGTCTCGTCTTCCTGAACATCATCCTGACCCGTGGCCTGCACTGGGATGGATGGGCAGACCTCTGGGACGGATGGGGCAGCGGGCAACTCGGCCAAAGCTTCTGGGAGATTGTCAAGGACAGTCGCATCGGCGCATTCGGGGTCATGGGGCTGATCCTGGGGATTGGCGCTCAGGGCGCCCTTTTCGGACAGGCCATTGATGGCCGAAATGTGGCGGTGCTGATCTTTGCTCCGATTTTTGGCCGACTTTGTTGCCTGACGCTGGCTCGCCTGGGACGCAATCTGGCGCGTCCCGGCCTGGGAATGAACGCAATTCAGGGCGCTGACAGACGGGCCCTGCTCATCGGCATGGGCACAACCGCGCTGCTGCTGCCGGCAATCCCTCTGCTCCACCTCGCCGGCAGCCTTTTGCTGGCCGCACCGGCCATCTGGTTCCTGTTGCGGCTGGCCGGACGACAAAACGGCATCAACGGGGATTTTCTGGGCACAGCCATCGTAGCCGGAGAAATCTGCGCCCTGTTGCCGCTGGCCTGCACCTATTTCACCTAAGCGGCCACTCAAACCGTTGAAACCCCGGCCCAGCGCTATTGACATCCACCCTGCATGTCACATTGACCTGTAGATATTTTTGGCGTAGCAGCGGCTCCCAAAGCCTCACACTAAGTGAGCGCTCAAATCCCCCAGTACAGCGTCCAGTGACGCAATTCCATAGAAAGGAGAAGACCATGGACTTCCCGCAACTTAAAATCGGCGATCTTGTCGCAAAAATCCCCATCATCCAGGGCGGCATGGGTGTGGGTATCTCCCTATCGGGCCTCGCCTCAGCCGTGGCCAAAGAAGGCGGAATCGGCGTCATCGCCGCCGCCATGATCGGCATGGGCGAGCCGGATATCGGCTCCAATTATCGCGAAGCGAATATTCGGGCCCTGCAGCGCGAACTGCGCACGGCCCGTGAAAAAACCGACGGCATCCTGGGCGTGAACATCATGGTCGCGCTGACCAATTTCAGCGACATGGTCAAAACCTCCATCAAGGAAGGGGCCGACGTGATCTTTGCCGGTGCCGGACTGCCCCTGGACCTGCCCGGATACATCAAAGACGGCGCCAAGACCAAGCTCGTCCCGATCATTTCCTCGGCCCGGGCCGCGTCCATCATCTGCAAGAAGTGGCTGTCCAAATTCGACTACCTGCCCGACGGCTTTGTCGTCGAAGGCCCCAAGGCGGGAGGCCACCTCGGCTTCAAGCCCGAACAGATCGACGACCCGCAGTTTTCCCTGGAAGTGACCGTGCCCCAGGTTATCGAGGCGGTACGCGAGTTCGAGGAAAAGACCGGCAGACGCATTCCGGTCATCGCGGCCGGCGGTGTCTACGACGGGGAAGATATCAAGAAATTCCTGGACATGGGTGCAGCCGGCGTGCAGATGGGCACCCGCTTTGTCGCCACTCACGAATGCGATGCGGACCAGAGATTCAAGGAAGCCTACGTGCAGGCCAAGGAAGAAGACATCCAGATCATCAAGAGTCCCGTCGGCCTGCCCGGCCGGGCGGTGATGAGCTCCTTTCTGGAAGACGTGAAGAACGGCTTGAAAACGCCCTTCAAATGCCCTTTCCACTGCATCAGTTCCTGCGATTACACCAAGAGCCCCTACTGCATCGGCCTGGCCCTGGTGAACGCCAAGAAAGGCCTGCTGAAGCACGGATTCGCCTTTGCCGGCAAGAACGCCTACCGCGTCGATTCCATCGTCTCGGTCAAGGAATTGATCAACTCCCTTCGCCAGAGCTATTTGCAGGCCGTGCGGGTCTGAACGTCCAGCTCATTGCGCTCCAAAGCCCGGCCCATGGTCGGGCTTTTTTATTTGCACGGTATTTGCTAGTCGTGACCAGGAGCACACATGACACGACCCTTCCGTTTTACGTTGGCCAAAGTTCTTGAATACCGGGAGCAGGCCGAAGATCAGGCTCAGATGGCGCTCAGCCAGGCCAGACTCCGTCTGCAGCAGCAACAGGAACTGGTCGCCCGTCTCGAATCCGACATGGTCGTCTGCCAATCGAAAATGGCGGAAAGCACCATGACCCAGGCCGATCTCTGGCTCTGGTCCGGCTGGCGCAAAAGCCTGGAACGGGAAAAACAACAGGCCGAAGCCGCCCTGGTCGATCTGGAAAAACTGGTCGAAACCCGTCGTCGGGAATTGGTCGTCAAATCCACGGACAGAAAGCTGCTCGACAAACTCCGCATCAAGCAAAGACAAAAACATGAGCAAAACGAACAACACAAAGAACAAAATGAATTTGACGAGTCTGCGACTCTTCGCCACGGGCGTGCGCATAACTAGACTGATTCAGGCCGTGGCCTTCCTGAGTCTGGCCAAACTTGCGGCCCTCGGGCTGTTGTGGCTGCCGCAAAGCACAACGAGCGAATCACCGTTGTTGCAACCGGTCATTGTCAGACAGTCCATCGCCACCGGACTGGCCCTGGCTGCGGAGACTCCGGCCGAAGAAACACCCCTCGACGACAATGCAACGGCGGTCGACCCACAGGACCCGCTGCAGGTCTTGAACGCCCGTCAGCAGGCCCTGGACAAACGCGAGGCCGAGCTGCGCGCCCTGGAAACCGAGCTGGACGGCAAGCTGGAAAAGCTGCGCAACCTTGAACTCAAGATGCAGGGCATGATCGATTCCGCCGAAAATCTGCAGGACGAAAAAATGCAGCACCTGGTCGACGTCTATTCCAACATGAAACCCAAACAGGCGGCCCAGGTTTTGGAAACCCTGGACGAATCCATTGCTGTCAGAATTCTGGCAGGGATGAGCGGACGCAAGGCCGGCGAAGTCCTGTCCTCGGTCCGGGCCGACCGGGCCGCAAAACTGTCCGAAGCCCTGACCCGCCTGCAGGTCGATCCCAACGGACAATAGCCATGCCGCGCATCAAACTGACTGTGGCATATGTCGGCACGGCCTACTGCGGCTGGCAGATTCAGAAAAACGGCCCAACCATCCAGGAAACCCTGGAGAAAGCCCTGTCGCGCATCTGCTCCCAACCCATGCGGGTCCACGGTTCCGGCCGCACGGACAGCGGGGTTCACGCCCTTGGTCAGGTGGCGCACTTCGATACTCCGGAATCCGCTCGGGACATTCCCTGGCAAAAAGCGCTCAATGCCATGCTGCCGAACGACATTTCCATTCTTGACGCGTCCCCGGTGAGTCCGGACTTTCACGCCCGCTTTTCCGTGCGATCCAAGCGCTATGCGTACACAATCTGGACAGAACCGCGCTATGTCCTGCCGCAACGCGCCCCCTTTGTCTGGGCCGCACGCGATCTTGACGCCGACGCCATGGAGCAGGCCGCAGCCTTTCTCACCGGCACTCACGATTTTGCCGCGTTCCAGAACGCCGGAACCGAGATCAAGGGCACGGTGCGAACCCTGGACCCCATTGTCCGCACAGATGGCCTGCACCCGGCGGAATGGGTTTTCCATTTTCAAGCCGACGGCTTTCTGAAACAAATGGTCCGCAACCTGATGGGACTGCTGGTCGAAGTCGGACGCGGCAAACTGGAACCCGAGGATGCCGGACGGATCCTGCGTTCCCGCGACCGCACCACGGCCCCGTCCACGGCCCCGCCCCAAGGGCTGTGCCTGGAAGAAGTACAGTACTGACCATGCGGTCGCCGTCGTTGGCCCCGACATCGACCAGTCACGTTCCGGCGCTGACCACTGCGCCGCACCGGAGGCATTGATGGCCCTCAGTGATCTGCAAAAGCTGTTTATCGTCACCACCGCCAACCAGACCTGGCAGCAGGACATGCTGATGAACGTCTATTTCCAGGGGTCGGCCGTTGGCGCGAACCTGCGGGAAATGATTCTCGGCCGGGAGCCGATCCGTCCGCTGACCAACCCCTACGATGCCGCCATGACGGGACGTCTGCGCGCGGATAGCGCCGCCATCCGCCGGGCAGGAGGCAATGTCAAAGAAGCCTCGGCCATGGTCGGCATCGCAGCCGAAGGGGTTGGCATCATAAAATCAACGCTGGAAGAAATGCAGGCCCTGGCCATGCAGATCAAAGACGGAGACCTGACCTATTCGGCCAATGTCGCGAGCCAGTATAACGCCCTGCGCGACAAGATCACCGGGACGATCGAATCGACCATGCACAACGGCATCTATCTTCTGGACAGCGCCAAATGGGGAACAAGCCAAATCGATTCCCAGGGCAACGTCTTTATCCAGGCCTATCCGAGGGGCGCGGGCGGCGGTTTCGACGTGACCTTTCAACAGCTCGACAAGACAGGTCTGGCCGGCTTGTCCGGCACCGATTTGAGTGATTCCCCTTCCGGCAGCCTACAGGCCGAACTTGACAAATTATCCGGATATATCGGCGACATGAAGACCCTGGAGGACATTTACCGCCAACGACGTGACGGTCTCCACTACCAGAGCGCAGCGCTGGAGTCCCAGGCCGATCTGCTCGACCAGGCCGTGGAATCCAGAAAACAGAGCCCAAGCCTGTCCCTGGAAGAAATCCTGCTGCGCCTGCTCATGCGCAACACAGGCACCCTTTTCGACCAAAACAGCTGAGGGCGCGCCAGCCCTGCGTCCAGCCTCCCGACTCTCCTGCTGTAATCTTGCCTTGATACGAAATCGCACGTAACGATTCGCCCAGACTATCTGATTTGGCGGGCAAGACATCACATTTGATTCCAATCCATCTATTTTCACCGTTGATCCAACGCCGGCGAGTGCCTTGTGCATTGCCGGTTGATTACGAGCAACATCATGAACTTTCGCATACTGACGACATCGGCCTGTATTCTTATCCTGATCTTCAGCAGCACATCCATGGCCGGAAAAGTCGATCGGGATCTGGCTTTCAGCCTCTATGGCGGCACCATGACGGACGCAAACTGGATGCGCAGCATCACCGGCCAAGCCGACACCGTCGACTCCCACATCCTGGCCGCGGCCGTGGGATGGACCTTTTACCGCCCGGCCCACAGGAAATGGTCCCTGGAGCTGGAAGCCAACGTTGCCCGGCATTTCGGCATTCAAGACCATTTCGAATTCAACCTGCCCGTTTTGACCCTGCGCTGGGACTATTTTCCGTGGGACCGGTATCTGGACACCAGCCTGGCCTACGGCCTGGGTCCGTCCTACGCCACCAGCCTGCCCGAATACGAACGGGTGCGGTACGGTTCCACCGAACAGTTGCTGCTCTTCTGGCACCTCGAAGCAACTTTCGGCGTGCCGGATTCGGGCTGGGCGGCCATTTTCCGCCTGCATCACCGTTCCTCGGCCTACGGCCTGTTTGCCGACGAAGGAGGCAGCAACATCCTGACCATGGGACTGCGCTACGCCTTCTGAACGTGACGTTCGGCGTCTTTGAGCCCACTGGAAAACGTCTTCCAACCTCAAATCCAGCCTGCCATCCGCAGGAGTTTCGCCCTTCACAGGCAGACACAGGCCGAGGCTGATCGGAACACGCCGTTCAGCCGGTCGCGCGTATGCGCGGCCTTTTCCGTCAATTCCCGTCGACCAACGCAAGCGGAGCCGGAAAATTGCATTTTCCGGCTCCGCAAAGTTTTGGACGGACGAACAATATCGCTCAGGCGTTGATCTTGGTCCCCGAGTAGGTAAAGGCGTTTTTGTTCATCTTGATGAACGAACCCTTGTCGATGCCCACGGGGTGTCCGCACTGGCACCAGACCTTGCCGTCCCGTTCCTCCAGAAACCAGACTTTTTCGATGCGGTCGCGGTGGCAGCGCAAGACCTCGCCCGGACCGAGCTTGCGGTAACGCCAGAGTTTGCGGCGACAGGCCGCGCATTTGATGACCAGCATTATTCCGGCACGCTGTCCAGAGACGCCCAGCGCGGTTCATGCAGGGGCAGGATGTGCTCGGCCAGGGTCTTGGCCCGGACCAGGGTTTCGTAGGCCTGATAGGCGTCGACATGGGTGCCGGGCGGAATGACCTCCATGTCCATGGCCCGGATGGCCTTGGGCGGATACAGATTTTCCAGAATGGTGCAAAAGCCGCAGATCAGGGCACTGCCCTTGACCGTTTCGACGCGCACGGACATGCCGCCCTCGGTGTGGGCCGGAGTGTGGATCATGGTGATGCCGGGCAGGATTTCCGTGTCACCGGTCAGGGCCGTGATCTGCCCGGCCGCTTCCACGTCCTCGATATAGTCTTCCAGGTAGCGGAAATCGAGGGGGTGCGGGTCGTGGATACGCGCCAACTCCTTTTCGTGAGCGTAGATGCGGGCATTGACGCATTTGTAGTCGTTTTCGCAGTGATCGTTATGCAGATGGGTGTGCAAGACGATGTCGATGTCCTCGGGCCGGAGACCGTACCGGGCCAGACCGGCCTCGAAGGTATAGATTTTGCCGCCAATAGCCCGTTCCCGTTCCTCGGATACCACCGGATTCATCTCGCCGGTATCGACCAGAATACGCGCCGACCCTCCTGCAATGTACCAGCTGTAGATGGGAATGGTGTACGGGGTGCCGTAATCGTGCTGATAGGTCATCATGCCCTTGTCAAAGACTTTCGTGCCCATGACGATGGGGTGAATGGTGTACATACAGACTCTCCTGCAGGCGCCGCAGCCCGCGTTGCGGGGTTGGAACAGATCAAGACCGGGACATATCCAGACGCATTCCCGCGTAGCCTGTGAGTACCTGGCAGTCCAGCCCGGATCGCAGGCGGGAAACGGCTTCCTCTCCGGTGCAATGACAGGCCAACAGCATTTCGGGATTGAAGTCCCGCAGCAGGCTGACAGTCCGTTCCAAACGATCCTGGCCGGCCGTTCCCAGATGCAGCCCGCCCACAACGGCCAGGATGGACCGGCCGCCCGACAACTCCCTGACATACGACAGCGTATTGATCAGACCGGCGTGACAGCATCCCACGCAGACCACCACGCCCCTGTCCGTGTCGATCCACAGGGCCTGGTCGTCCTCGACCGGATCGGGCCGACGTCCGTGGGGATCAAGAAAAAACGGTCCGCCCGGATCTTCAAAATCCGTTCGTCTGGGAATCGCACCGGTCAGGCCCACGCCCGGCGCCAGGATCACGGGTTTGGCCGACCAGCGCAGACGGGAAGCCGACAGACTGCCCAGGGCTCGCCGCGAGACGGCCGGCATCGATATGTCCCGGACCTCGCCGTCCCGGATGCTGTAGCGTGGATCGACCGCCCCCGGATGGCACCAGACCCGACAGCCTGAGGCGTGCGAAAGCAGCCAGGGCGCACTCCCTGTATGATCGTAGTGGCCGTGACTCAACACCAGATCGTCAAGCTGACCCGGCTCCAGACCCAGGGCCTGCATATTGGCGGCCAGGGCTGAGCCCTGGCCGGTATCCAGCAGAATACGGCGATCGCCCACGTCGAGCCACAAGGCGAACCCATGTTCGCCCAGGCAGCCGTTCTGAGCCACGTTGTCAACCAGAATCGTCAACCGGACGGAGTTCACCGCGCCTCCCGATCCTTCTCGTCCCCGTCCGCCAACGCAAGGAGCGGGGCAACCACGGTCCGCATGATTTCAGCCGTCGGACTGGACGGGTAGTGCATGACAAAAGCCCGACCCATGTCGCCGGCCTCGGCCACCAGGGGGTCGATGGGGATGGAGCCGAGAAAGGGCACGTTCATGTCCTCGGCCATGAGCCGGCCGCCACCGCTGCGCAGGATCTGCGTCACCTCACCGCATTTGGGACAGACAAAACCGCTCATGTTTTCGACCACGCCCAAAACCTTCATGCCGACATGACCGCAAAAGGTGATGGACTTGCGCACGTCCACAGCCGCGACCTTCTGCGGGGTGGTCACGATCACCGCGCCGTCAATGGGCTCGATCAGCTGGCACACGGACAAGGGTTCGTCGCCGGTGCCCGGAGGCGCGTCGATGATCAGGTAATCCAGGTCGCCCCAGGCCACGTCCTTCAGGAATTGCTTGATGACCCCGCCCTTGACCGGACCGCGCCAGATGACCGCCTCGTCAGGATTTGGCAGCAGAAAACCCATGGACATGACCTTGAGGTAGCCAAGCTGCACGGGCAACAGGCCATCAGGGCTGTTGACGATGGTCGCCTCCTCCAGGCCGAGCATGGTCGGCACACTGGGACCGTGAATGTCCACGTCCATCAGGCCGACCCTTTTGCCCGCGAGCATCAAGGCCATGGCCAGATTCACGGCCACGGTGCTCTTGCCGACTCCGCCCTTGCCGGACATGACCATGATCTTGTGCCGGATGCGACACAACCGCGATTGCAACTCCCGACGCTCCTGAAAGTCCTTGTCGGTCTCCCCTGTCTGCCGCTTGGCGGCTGAACAGGACGAATCCTTGCACGATTCGCAGCTGCCAGCCCCGGACCGGGCCGCGTCGGCCGAGTTATGCTCCATACTCTCCATAGGGTCTCCTTTTCATGATGAAAAACGACGCCGGACCGAAGCATAATCCTTCGGCCCAGCCATCTTGTAATGCCCGGCTGTTGCGGTTTATTCCGCCCGCCGCCCCAGCTCTTCCAGCTGCTCCTCCAATTGCCGAATCCGATCGCGCAGACTCTGCACCTGGGTGCTTTCAAGGCCTGCCGCCTGTCCGGTCCACGTCCGGCCAGGCATTCTTCGGCACAGTCCGAACCCCCGGCCGCCGCGGCCCATTCCCAGGCCTCTGTTCACTCCTGAGTATTGCCCGACCGCCGTTTCCGGGTTCGCGCACAGCCAGGCGCCCCTTCCGGTCTGAGGCCCGAGGCCCCGTGGTCCTGTTCCATCTCCCTGTGGCATACAGCCCTCCGGTGTTGAGGTTGTCCGCACCCCTTGGCCCATCGACCCGGCATCGCCCCACGGCAGCCGGGCATGGCAAAGGTGGCATCCAGTCGCCCAAGGGTCCAGGCATCAAGCACCGCCTCGACATCACCGACCACAAAACCCGTCACCCCGATTCCACGGTTGGCGATGGCCTCGCGCATGGGACGCGAGATTGCGCCGCAGATCAGATGCTCCACACGGGCCGCCGCCAGCTCCTCTGCCCTGGCTACGGGCAGGGGCTGCAGCAAAACCCGTTCTTCGCGGTTGTCGCCATCAATGACCAGCACCCGGCCTCCGGTATCAAAAACCGGGGCAATCCGGCCCTGCCAATAATGAATCGCAATGCAACGCATGGTCTCTCCTTGGTCCGGGAGCATAAGCACGGACCATGCCGGATAGAACACAGCAGCTAAACCTGTAATAATTCGAAATTAAAGGATATTATTGCAGAGAAAAAAACCTGGAGGTGCAATGATGCACCACTGTCGGGCCAAGACAGGTGCGCAGGCGCTACCGTGACCGCCCGTCTCGGTCAGGCAAGGGCAATCCGAGCCGTTTCAT
Source organism: uncultured Desulfovibrionaceae bacterium (assembly GCA_964651415.1). Taxonomy (GTDB): domain Bacteria; phylum Desulfobacterota; class Desulfovibrionia; order Desulfovibrionales; family Desulfomicrobiaceae; genus Desulfomicrobium. The sequence goes on along the minus strand of CAZYZA010000005.1, from coordinate 65,393 downwards.
GCGCCGGAACAACGTCGTCTTGTGAATGCCGAGCGTTCTGGCCGCAGCCACGCGGTTAAAGCCGTTGCGCTCCAGAGCGTCCAGAATGGCTTGCCGATCCAGACGATCGTGCGCGTCATCCAGGCGGCTCACGTGCTGAGGCGCAGACACCGGACCCGGATTGTCCGCGAGATGCGCCAGTTGGATGTGTCCGGCGCCGCACAAGACAAAGGCCCGCTCAACGGTGTTCTCCAGTTCGCGGATGTTGCCGGGCCAATGATGGGCCAGAAGCAGGGACAGGGCTTCGGACTCGATGCCGGCCACAGTCCGATGTTGAATCTGATTGAAATGGCGGATGAAATGCTCGACCAGCAAGGGGATGTCCTCCTTGCGTTCCCGCAATGGAGGCAGTTCAAGGCGGATAACATTGATGCGGTAGTACAGGTCCTCCCGAAAGCTCCCCGCCCGGATCATGGCCTCCAGGTCCCGGTTGGTGGCGGCCATGATCCGGGCATCCGTCGACTCCGAACGCGACGCCCCCAGCGGCTCAAAGGTGCGCTCCTGGATTACGCGCAACAGGCGCACCTGCAGGGCCGGGCTGATTTCGCCGATCTCGTCCAGAAAAATGCTCCCGCCCCGGGCCTGGGCAAAACGCCCCAATCGGTCGCGGGTCGCTCCGGTAAAAGCGCCGGCCTTGTGCCCGAACAGTTCGGACTCAAGCAGGGTTTCGGGCAGGGCCGCGCAGTTCACGGCCACGAAGGGTCCCTGGTTTTGAGGGCTCAAGGCATGCAGGGTGCGGGCGAAAAGTTCCTTGCCCGTGCCTGTTTCTCCGGTGATGAGGACCGTGCTCGGGCTGGCGGCCACTGCGGGCAACAGGGCAAAAAGCCGCTGCATGCGCGGACTGCGACTGGTCAGGTCGCCGACGCGGGTCCGGCCTTCGAGTTCGCGCTTCAGGGCGTCGACCTCGGACAGGTCCCGAAAGGTCTCGGCCCCGCCGATGATCTCCCCCTTCTCGTCGCGCAGCACGGCCGTGGACAGGCTGATCGGCAGGCGTTCTCCTTGAGCGGTGATGATGTAGCCGCTGGTGCCGATGTGCGGGCGTCCCGTCTCCAATGTGTTTTTCAGCGCGCAGTGCTCGGCGCACAAGCTGGACCGGAACACCTCGCAGCACGGCCGGCCAATGGCTTCAGATCGCGGCACGCCGGTAATGAACTCGGCAGCCCGGTTGAAAAACGTGACGCGCCACTGCTTGTCCACGGTGAACACGCCGTCGGAAATGCTTTCCAGAATGGCTTCGGCGCTCAGGGACAATAAGGGACTCAGTTTGGCCATGCCGCTGTTGTGGCCCCCCGGCCAGTCCAGGTCAAGAGTCATGCGTGGTAAAACGGTCCGGCGCCACAAGCGGGCTCGTTTCAGACAGATCGGCGTCCTGCTTCACAATTGTTTGTCAAACCTGTAGCGATCATGGTCAAAGAAAGGGAGCAACCAATCGTTGTCTGTTGAACGTGTCGACAATCTGAGATGCCCATCGTACGGGCTGACCCCGGCCGCAAAACCGCTTTATCCGGAGGCATGATGATCGCGAAAATCCTGACCACCCTCTTTGTCCTTCTCCTGGCAGCAACAGCACAGGCCGAAGACCCGGACATTCTGCACATTCGAAAAGAATACCAGACCATTCGAAACGCCCTGGCCAACCTGACAACCGAAACCGCAGATCTTCCCGACCATTCCACAGAGGGCGGTCAGGCCTGGGCGTATCGCGATGACAATAAAATTATCCGCCTCGTCAAGGCCGAACTGTATTTTGAAACAGGAAAAATCGTCAGAGAGTTCTACTACGAAATCGAAAAGCCTTTCTTTGTTTTTGACGTGAAGCACAGCTACAATGTTCCATTCTATTTCACACCGGAACTTGCCAAGGAAGTCGACAGCGAGCCCTTTGACCCACAAAAGACAAAAATAACCGAAAATCGTTACTATGTTCGCGGCGACAGAATGATCCGCTGGCTGGACGAAAACAAGATCCCTGTAAATCCCCAGAGCGCGGAATTTATGGATGCGGAGTTGGAAATTCTGAACACCGCCGAAGAAATGCTGTCCTTCTTCAAATGACAAGGCCGGCGCCGCACCCCGGTCCATAGAGCTCCTGTTAAAAAATCGCAAAAGAGCCCGGAAGTCACGTCCCTGAACGCCTGCCATTGCGCGCAGACAGGCGAGAAATCATAATTACCAATTTATTCAAATAGTTAAAACAAGGCAAACCCCCTTTTCAAGGGAGGATGACGACCTTTTTGCAGCACCGACATCGCACGGGGTTGCTGGACACTTTTTTACTTTACAATCCACATGTTGCCTGCAAAAAATACCGCCGAAATTGGACACATGAGCCATGCGAAACGGAATGCAGGAAACGAGGGCGCAGCCGGTCCATGCTGCAAACAATCTGAACTCGCCTGCAATCTCCAATTTAACAAATAAAATTCAATGAGTTAAAAACGAAGGCGACCACAAGTCTCTTTGCAACAACGTCTAGCCGGGCCGGAACAAAGAAATGCTACCGATCTTTCAAGAACTCGGACATGACGCGCGACCATCCGTCCTTCTCCCTGCCCTGTGCATCGGGTTCATCCTCGGCCTGCTGATCATTATCGTGCAAATGTCCTTTGCCGCCATGATCTTTTCCGGTGACATGAGCCATCTCGCCCTCAAGGGAGCAGGATTGACCTTGACCGGTGCTCTCGTGGCCTGCGCCGTGACGGCGCTCACCAGTTCATTTCGGTCCGCCATCAGCCTGCCGCAGGACGCGCCCGTGGCCATTTTTTCCGGTGCGGCCACACTGATGGCCGCCACAATGGATCTTGGAGCAGATGCCGTCTTCATCACCGTGGTTGCCGCACTCATGCTGAGCACCGGCCTTACTGCCGTCTTTTTGTTTGTGATTGCCCGCTTTCGGCTGGCGCACTTTTTCCGTTACATCCCCTACCCGGTCATCGGCGGTTTCCTGGCGGGATCAGGTTGGATCTTGAGCGTCGGCAGCCTGGAAGTCATGATCGGCGGTTCCCTGAGTTTGACCGGCCCGGACGCACTGTTTTCCGTTTCGTCCCTGACCTTGTGGGTACCGGGAACCGCCCTGGCACTGACACTCTTTTTCGTTCTGAGGAGATTCTCTCATTTTACCATCCTGCCGACAGCCCTTGTCCTCGGAGTGATCGTTTTCCATCTGGTGCTCCACCTCAGCGGCGTTTCCCTGGAAGAGGCCCGGGAAGCAGGTCTCCTGTTCGAAGCCTTCGCGCAGGGCGGTCTGTGGCCGGTTTTCTCGTGGACGGATTTCGCCGCTGTCCACTGGGACGTCATCTTGACCCATCTGCCCGTACTGCTGACCATCCCACTCATCACTCTGATCGGCCTGATGCTGAACATGGGCGGGATACAGCTGGCATCCAGAAAAGACATCGACATGGATCGCGAGATCCTGGCCTGCAGCGCCGGCAACGCGCTGATCACCATTGTCGGTTCGTCGCCCTGCTACAGCGCCCTCAGCCTGTCCATGATGGGATTCAAGACCAATGCCTACAGCCGGCTGGTGGGACTTTTCGCGGCCTTGATCGTTGCCCTCTCCCTTGTTTGGGGCGGAACCCTGATTTCTGTCTTTCCCAAGGCAGTCCTGGGTGGATTTCTGATGCTGCTGGGCTTGTTCTTTCTTTGGGACTGGGTGGTGGAAACCAGAACGAAAATGACCTGGCCGGACTATTGTATCGTCCTGATCATTCTTGTCGTCGTTGCCTGGCTGGGTTTTTTCCAGGGCGTGGTCCTGGGCGTCCTGCTTTCGGTGATCCTTTTTGTCGTCAGGTTCAGCCAGGTGCCCATCCTCAAGAGTCAAAACACGGGAGCGAGCATCCAAAGCCGAAAAGTCAGACCGCTCCCCGAGAAGGCAATACTTCTGGAACAGGGCGGCAGGATCCGAGTTTTCGAACTCACCGGCTACCTGTTCTTCGGTTCGGTCAACGCGCTCATGGAAACGATACTCAAAGAAGTCGATCCGATTGCTGCCGACGGGGAGATCTTGGTCCTCATCGACTTTGATGAAACCACGGGAATCGACATCTCTGCCGTCAGTGCTTTTGTCCGACTGGTCAACACCCTTTCGGGCCACGGCGCGCGAATCATTTTCACCTCTGCCCGAGGCACATTTCTGAGACAGCTTGATCAGCATCTGGAAGGCGGTGAAAAAGACAGTTCTTTCCTCCATTTCCATAAGCTCGACCAGGGACTGCAATGGGCGGAAGATCACATCATCGACGAACAGACACATCTGTTCAGCCGGCAGGAAAACAGACCAGATCAATCCAGGCTCTTTGACCACGTGGTCGACGACATGCTGGAAAAGCTGCAACAACTCGAATACGCAGAAGTTATTCTCGACAAGCTTCATGGCTATTCAAAGGAGTTGCGAAAAGACAAGGATGACGTGCTGCTGGCACCCGGTCAGCAGATCCGCGGGTGCTACTGGGTACAACAGGGCAATATCGTCAGCTACAGGCAGGAGGACGCCCTGGAGGAAGTTCTCGATGAGTATGGTCCGGGAGATGTCATCCACCCCGGCGCTGTTTTTGAAGAGACCACTGCTGATCACCTCTTCAAAGCCCGAACCTCTTGCCTGATCCTGTTCTTTGCCGGTGACAAAGTCGTGGAACTGGAACGGAACAATCCGGAAATGGCAGCCAAATTTTACGCCTTGCTCCTCAAGGCATCACTGCATCAGAAGCAAAGTCTACCCCATTAATACTGAAAATACCCAGAAACAAAGAATCATTTACACAAGTCCAGAACAAAGCAACAGAACTGCTGACTGAGGACATGCTCCAAACTCAAACTGTTCAAGCTGTTGCCTCCAAACTCGCTTTCATCACCTTGCAATGCATCAACGGCGGAGAAGTTTCCTTCCCCGCCGTTGTGACGTTCTTTTTGAAACTGATTAGACCTTGGCGGCAGTCTTCAGATCATTGATGGCATCGGTCACTTCCCAGGGGAAGACCACGTCTTCGCGCCCGAAATGGCCGTAGCAGGCGCTCTTTTTGTAGATGGGCTGGATCAGGTTGAGACGTTTGATGATGAAGTACGGACGCAGATCAAAGACGTCCTTGACGGCCTTGGTCAGCACTTCGTCGGGCACAACGCCGGTGCCGCCGGTGGTGACCAGCACGGACACGGGCTCGGCCACGCCGATGGCGTAAGCGATCTGCACCTCGCAGGTTCCGGCCAGACCGGCCGCGACCACGTTCTTGGCCACATAACGGGCCATGTACGCGCCGCTGCGGTCAACCTTGGACGGGTCCTTGCCGGAGAACGCCCCGCCGCCGTGGTTGCCCATGCCGCCGTAGGTATCGTTGATGATCTTGCGCCCGGTCAGACCGCAGTCGGCCAAGGGTCCGCCGGCCACGAAACGACCGGTGGTGTTGATGTAGATGCGGGTCTTGTCGTCCATCATGTCCGCCGGCATGACCTTGTAGATGACCTCACGCTTGATGCCCTCGACAATTTCCTCATAGGTCACCTCTGGGGTATGCTGGGAGGAGACTACCACGTTGTCGATGCGCACGGGTTTGCCCTTGCGGTATTCCACGGAAACCTGGGTCTTGCCGTCAGGACGCAGGAAGTTAAGAGCGCCGCTCTTGCGCACTTCGGACAAACGACGGCTCAGGTTGTGAGCGTAATAGATGGGCGCGGGCATGAGCGAGGAGGTCTCGGTCGTGGCGTAACCGAACATCATGCCCTGGTCGCCGGCGCCCTGGTCCTCGGGCTTGGCCCGGTCCACGCCCATGGCGATGTCCGGAGACTGTTTGTCAATGGAGGACAGCACGGCGCAGGTGTTGGCGTCAAACCCCATATCCGAGCTGACATAACCAATCTCGCGCACCGTGGAGCGTACGATTTCGGGCAGATCGGCATAGGCCGAGGTGGTGATCTCGCCGGCGATGACGGCCATGCCCGTGGTGACCAGAGTTTCGCAGGCCACGCGGGAGGTCGGGTCCTGAGCCAGCAGGCAGTCCAGGACCGCGTCGGAAATCTGGTCGGCGATTTTGTCCGGATGGCCTTCGGTCACGGATTCGGAAGTGAACAGATAGTGATCAGCATTGAGAATCATGAAAATCTCCTTTATCTGCGGGAGGTTGTTAATAGCGATAATGATCGGGCTTGAACGGTCCGGCCACAGCCACGCCAATGTAGTCGGCCTGCTCCGGGGACAGGGTTTCCAACTCCACACCCAGTCGGGCCAGATGCAGCCGGGCCACTTCCTCGTCCAGGATCTTGGGCAGGGTCATGACCTGGGGCGGATAGGTGTTCTTGGCCAGGTCGAGCTGGGCCAGCACCTGGTTGGTGAAGGAGTTGGACATGACAAAGCTCGGATGGCCCGTGGCGCAGCCCAGGTTGACCAGACGACCTTCGGCCAAGACGATGAGGCTTTTGCCGCTGGGCAGAGTCCATTTGTCGACCTGCGGCTTGACCGTGACCTTGGTGCAACCGGGGGTGGTTTCCAAATAGGCCATGTCGATCTCGTTATCGAAGTGACCGATGTTGCAGATGATGGCTTCGTCCTTCATCTGCTCCATGTGCTCGCCGCGAATGACATGGTAGTTGCCCGTGGCCGTGACAAAAATGTCCGCCTCCAGGCAACCCTTGGCCATGGTCGTGACCTCGTAGCCTTCCATGGCCGCCTGCAGGGCGCAGATGGGGTCGATCTCGGTGATCAGCACGCGCGCGCCGAAGCCGCGCATGGACTGGGCGCAGCCCTTGCCCACGTCGCCGTAGCCGCAGACCAGCACGACCTTGCCGGCGACCATGATGTCCGTGGCCCGCTTGATGCCGTCGGCCAGGGATTCGCGGCAGCCGTAGAGGTTGTCGAATTTGGACTTGGTCACGGAGTCATTGACGTTGAAGGCCGGGAACAGCAGCTCACCGGTCTTGGCCATCTGGTAGAGACGGTGCACGCCGGTGGTGGTTTCCTCGGACACGCCGCGAATCCTGGACGCGATCTTGGTCCATTTCTGGCCGTCGACCTTAGCGCTTTCGATCAACCGGTCCAGCACGCAGCGGAATTCCTTGTTGTCCGTGGTCCGGGACAAAAGTGACCCATCCTTTTCGCACTTCACGCCCTCATGGACCAGCAACGTGGCGTCGCCGCCGTCATCGACGATCAGATCCGGGCCGGTGCCATCGGGCCAGGTCAGGGCCATTTCCGTGCACCACCAATACTCTTCCAGAGTTTCACCCTTCCAGGCAAAAACCTTGGCCAGATCCTGGGCGACGACAGCGGCCGCCGCATGGTCCTGGGTGGAGAAAATGTTGCAGGACGCCCAGCGCACATCCGCGCCCAGGGCGTGCAGGGTCTTGATCAGCATGGCCGTCTGGATGGTCATGTGCAGGCTGCCGGTCACGCGCAGGCCTTTGAACGGCTTCTCGGCTCCGTACTTGTCGATCAGCGCCATCAGCCCCGGCATCTCGCGCTCGGACAGCTGCATTTCCTTGGTTCCCCACTCGGCCAGACTCATGTCGGCGACTTTGTATTCCAGGGTGGGATCAATAGGTTGGATCATGTCATCTCCTTGTTTCCCGGGACGGGCCCGGTATTAAACTGAAAATTCTTCCTGTCGGGCCGTCACGACCTGCAGTTGCAACCCCATGTTGACCTCGTAGACGCAGGCGGCCACATCCTGGAATCCTGCCCGGCGCAGCCAGGTATCCAAATCGGTCGCGGCAAAGCCCAACCACCGGTCCCCGTAGCGCAGGCGCATGGTTTCGTTGTCGTGACTGAGAAAATCGGCCAGGATGAGTTGTCCGCCGGGGCGCAAAACCCGCCCGGTTTCGGCCAGGCCAGCCTGGGGCGAGGCCAGATGGTGCAGGACCAGGGACATGACGGCCGCGTCGGCCTCGCCGTCACGCAGGGGCAGATGTTCCAGATCGCCGATCCGCAGACTGACGTCCTGCCCTTCGGGCAGATGCTTGGCCGCCGCGTCCAGCATGCGCGACGAATTGTCCACGCCGATGACCTGAGACGCCTGACCGGCCATCAACCCGAGCATCAGCCCCGGCCCACAGCCCAGATCCGCGACGACTCCGCGCCGAGCCGTAATTCCGGAGCGGGCCAGATGATCAAGAATGACCGCCGACAGATCGAATTCGCCCAGAATCTCATGGCTCATCCTGATCCAGTCTGCGGCCAGCTCATCAAAAAAACGCACCGTGGATTGGCGACGCTCCTGCAAGACCGCGTCCGCGCTTTTCAGATCACGCTCATGCTCGGGCACGTCGCGCAAACCTTCGAGCACAGCTCCCAACAGCGCCTGGGCGCCATTACCCGCAGCCGTGGCGTAAAAGGCCCACAGCCCGTTGCGTTTGCAGACCACGAACCCGGCGTCCATCAGGATTTTCAAATGGCGGGAAATGCGTGACTGGCCCATGCCCATAACCTGAACAATTTCGCCGACATTCAATTCGTGCCGAGACAAAACGCCAAGCAACCGCAAGCGGGTATCGTCGGCCAGGGCCTTGGTTTGGGTCAGAAGTTTCATCCGATCAGCAGCCTTTTTCATACATCAAGATATTTTGATATAGCAGGCATTACAAGTCACCTGCAGCGGTCGTCAAGCAGAATTCACGACAGCAACGCTTGCCGACGCACGGCAAGGCGATTAGAGGCCAGGGCATGCGCGAGCGACAACGAAAAACCTGTCAGGTCGGCGAAGCCCTGCATCTGGCCCTCGGAACTCCCGAGGCGGCCCTGGAGTTGGCCATTGCCCGACTCTGGCGGCACTGGCCGGAAATCCTCGGCCCTGAACTGGCAGAAATGGTCCGCCCCCTGGGTCGTCGCAAAACGACCATGATCCTGGGCGCGGCCAATTCCATGGTCATGCAGGAATTTTCCTACTTCGGACAGCAGATCCTGGACAAAGCCAACACATTCCTGGGTACGACGTACTTCCAGAAGCTCCATCTCGAACTGATGGACGGCCGCCCGGCCCTGGACCAGTCACTTTTGCCGCAGATCCCGCCCAATCCGATACCTCCCCGGCCGGCCCCCCTGGGCAACCTTTTGCCGTGCATGGATCCCCTCTCGCCCGTGACCAAATGCTACCGATCCTACGTCAAACACTTCAGACCAGATCTTCTGGAGGACACCACACCGTGATCCGCCTATTCATCCTGGCCTATGCCCTCCTGCTGCTGCCTTCACCCCTCCTGGCCGCGGATAACGACACCCTGCTTGACTATATTCCAAGCGGACGGATCACCCGATTCGAAGGGCCGATCAAATACTGGATCGGCGGCAAGGGCCGACTCGAAGGCCAGTACTACATCGACAGCGTCATGGCCGAATTACGACGCATCATTCCCCACGTATCCATAGCGCAGACATCCTCCATCGGCAGCGCCAACCTGCGCATCCATCTGACCGACTCCCACGAGGAATGGGAGCAGGCCATCCTCAAAAACACGTCCGACCAGGCCGGATGGCAGGAGGTGGGACATCTGATCCGGGGCTTCACCGGAATCATGTCCGGATCGGACGGACGAATCAAAGGCTCCGACGTTATTCTGCATCTGAATTTCCAGACCTCCGGCGGACAAAAGCTCTGGATCGTCCGCCACGAACTGATGCACGCCCTGGGCATCATGACCCACCCAACCCGGACCGCGGACACGGTGCTCAATTCCAGACAACCACAGTTTGAAAAGAACGGACTGTTTTCGGACAGCGACATCTTTGTCCTGAAAACCATATACCGCCCCGACCTGACGCCCGGCAGCCCGTGGTGAAAAGGGGCTGCTTCCCCTTGACAGACAGCCGGGCTTTCTCTTAGGAAGCTTTTCCCTGCTGGGCGATCGTTCAACGGCAGGACAGCGGACTCTGACTCCGTCAATCTTAGTTCGAATCTAAGTCGCCCAGCCAACCTGTCCCCATCGTCTAGCTAGGTCCAGGACACCGGCCTTTCACGCCGATAACAGGGGTTCAAATCCCCTTGGGGACGCCATTTCAGCCATACCGGGACCATGTCCCGAGCCCGGACTGATCCGGGATACATCACCCCAAGCCCCGAACACCTGTTCGGGGCTTTTTTTATCTTCCCCGCACACCTCCAGACGGTTTATTCTTGACCCGGCCCGTCGGAATGATACGTTTTTGCGCACATGAGCACGGCATCCAAACCCAAAGCACACGGCAGCCTGCTGCCGCGAGACCGCGCCGCCATCCGGTGGCTCTTGGTCTGCGCCGTTGTCAGCGTCCTGGCCTGGCCCAGTACGGTGTTCGCGGTCGCGCCCCAGCCTCAGAGCGTGCGCTTGCAGCTCAAATGGCGGCACCAGTTCCAGTTTGCCGGCTATTACGCGGCAGTGGCTCAGGGCTATTTCCGCGACGAAGGCTTGCGGGTCGAACTGCTCGAAGGTGCACCGGGACTGGACCCTTCAGCCGCACTCGTTTCCGGCCACGCGGAATTCGCGGTGGACTCGCCGGCCATTCTGATCAAACGCCACGACGGCATGCCTCTGGTCGCCCTGGCGTCCATCTTCCAGCATTCACCAAACGTGATCATGACCCTCAAAGGTTCGCGGATTGATTCTCCCCACGACCTGCGCGGCAAAAAGGTCATGCTCACCCCCGCAACGGACCCCGAGAGCATGGCCATGCTGGTCAGTGAGGGACTGTCCCTGCGGGAACTCACGCCAGTTCCCCATTCCTGGAACATCGACGACCTTGTCGATGGACGGGTTGACGCCATGAGCGTCTACCTGACCAGCGAGCCATATTTCATGCAGGAAAAGGGAGCTGCCGCCTCGTTCATCAGGCCGATCAATTACGGCATTGATTTTTACGGCGACTGTCTGGTTACCACCGAAGGTCTGGTGCTCAAAAATCCGGAACAGGTCGAGGCCTTCCTGCGCGCCACACAGCGCGGCTGGCGCTATGCCATGGAGAATCCGGAAGAAATGGCCAGATTGATCCGCGACCAGTACGCCCCCGGCCTGTCACTGCAGTACCTTTTGTTTGAAGCCGAAGCCATGCGCAAGCTGATCCGGCCCGACTTTGTCGAAATCGGACACATGAATCCGGAACGCTGGCGACATATCGCCGGACTTTACGGCAAACTGGGAATGATGGAGCCTGATTTCGAACTTGACGGATTTCTCTACCCCGAATTCAAAAAAAACCTTCAGGCCGAGAAAGAGCGCCGCATCAACGCCAGGCTTTTCGTGCTGGCTGTCGTCTTGCTTGTGGGCGGTGGGATAGCGGCCGTACTTTTTGTTTTCAATGTCCGCCTCAGCCGCCTGGTCCAGGAGCGTACCTCCGCCCTGGCCGCCAGCGAACGCAGTTTTCGGGCGTTCTTCGAAATGGCCAGCGTCGGCGTGGCCCAATTCGAAGGCCGGTCGCACCGCTTCATCAAGGTCAACCAAAAATTCTGCGAGCTGATGGGCTACACGTTCGCCGAACTGACCACGCGCACCCCTGGCGACATCATCTCCCCGGAAGATCGGCAGATCTCTCAGGACGCCATGCAAGCCCTGGTTTCCAGGAGGCAAAAAGAAGTCACTCTGGAAAGACGCTACATTCGCAAGGACGGCAGCATGTTCTGGGGGCTGGTGACGATCTCCCCGCTGTGGGGCGAGGAACCGCATCCCCAATTCTACCTGTCCGTGGTCCGTGACATCACTAATCGCAAAAAAGCCGAGGAGAAACTTCTGCTGGCCGCCAAGGTCTTCGAAAACACGATCGAAGGCATCGTGGTCACCGATCCTGACGGCAACATCGAACAGGTCAACCAGGGTTTCACGGCCATCACCGGATACAGCGCCGAAGAGGTTGTGGGCGGCAACCCGCGTATCCTCAAATCCGACCGCCACCCCCAGCACTTCTACAAAGAGATGTGGGACACGTTGTTGCAGGATGGCCATTGGTCCGGAGAGATCTGGAACCGCCGCAAAAACGGCGAATCCTATCCCGAATGGCTGACCATCAGCGCGGTCAGGAACGAAGCCGGACAAACCACCAACTACATCTCCATTTTTCACGACATCACCGAGCTCAAACGCCAGCAGGACGCCCTGGAATACCAGGCGCAGCATGACGCGCTGACCGGGCTGCCCAACCGGACGCTGCTGAGCGACCGGTTGCACATGGCCTTGGCGCAGCGCGAACGGGGCAAGGGCAAGCTCGCCCTGCTGTTTATTGATCTCGACAATTTCAAGACCATCAACGACGGGTTGGGACATGGGGCCGGAGACGTGCTGCTGGTGGAACTTTCCCGCCGATGGGAAAAACTTCTGCGCGGCGGGGACACCCTGGCCCGTCTGGGCGGGGACGAATTTCTGATCCTGCTGCCGGAGATCGAGTCCATTGACGACGCCAGCCATATCGCGACCCGCATGCTGGACGCCCTCAAAACCCCCTTTCATCACGACGACACGGAGTACTTTGTCACGGCCAGCATCGGCCTGACCATTGCCCCGGACGACGGGACCGAGGGCCCGAAACTGATCAAAAACGCCGACATGGCCATGTACCGGGCCAAAAGCATGGGCCGCAACAATTACCAGTATTTCACCCCGGAAATGGACGCAGTCGCGCACCGGCGCATTTCCATGGAATACAAACTGCGCAAAGCCATAGAGGCGCAGGAGTTCGAACTCTACTACCAACCGTTGGTCAACATCGACAGCGGAAGGATTCTCGGGGCCGAGGCCCTTGTCCGCTGGCGCTGCGCAGGACAGATCATTTCCCCGGCGGAGTTCATCCCCCTGGCCGAAGAATCCGGGCTGATCCTGCCCCTGGGCGACTGGGTCCTGCGCACCGCCGCCATGCAGGCCGGGCTCTGGCAGAACGCCGGACATGACCTGACCATGTCCGTCAACATCTCCTCACGCCAGTTCGCCGCAGCGGACCTGGCCGCAACCCTGCGCGAGATCCTGCAACAGACCGGCCTGCCTCCCGGCAGCCTCTACTTCGAAATTACCGAATCCATGCTCATGGGCGACGTGGCCAAGGCCGAGGCAACATTGCTGGCCCTGCGCGACGCAGGCGGAACCTTTTTCCTTGATGACTTCGGAACGGGATATTCGTCCTTGTCCTACCTCAAGCGCCTGCCCATCGACGGTCTCAAAATCGACCGTTCCTTTGTGCGCGACCTTACCGAAGACCAGGACAGCCGCGCCATTGTCGCGGCCATTGTGTCCATGGCCCAGACCCTCAACCTTAGACTGGTCGCCGAAGGCGTTGAAACCCGGGACCAGCGCAACATGCTGGCGTCCATGGGCTCCATCGTGCTGCAAGGGTATCTCGCCAGCAAACCTGTGCCGGCAAAGGAATTCGAAGCCTTGCTGGAAAGATCGACGTTGCTGCCGCCGCTGCAGACGCAGACGCGCGAAGCATAGCCGGCTCGTATCTTCGACAGGCAACCGGGCCGCTCCGGTCTTATGATTCAGCCGTATCGCAGGACACGCCCAAGAATAACGGACCGGACGCGCTCCGTGTCCAAATCATGCCCTGCCCCCCAACCCGCCGGAAACAACGCTGCAGTTATCTGAAATTTAGAACAAAGACAGGCTGTTCAGCCGGAACGGATCAGCCGCGCGTCGCCTGGACGGGAAAGTGCAGCACGAATTCCGATCCGGCGAGCGGCTGTTCGTCCGCCAGGGCAATGGTCGCCCCATAGGCCTTGAGGATGGAGCGGCAGATTTCAAGACCAAGGCCGGTCCCGCCGCCGTGTCTGCGAGTGGTGAAAAACGGGGTGAAGATCCGGTCTCGGTTGGCCGGCGGGACGCCCGAACCGTTGTCCCGCACCCGGTATTCGCCCAGCTCATGACCGTGACGGATTGCAACTCTGGTCGCGCCGTGGAGCAGGCTGTTCTCGACCAGGTTGGCCATGACGATCTCCAGGGCGTCCGGGGCCATGGGCACCTCAGCTTGCGAGCACTGCTCCAGCACGATTTCCAGACCACGATCCCTGAACCTGCTCTGTGTCCGGCGGACGACCTCTTCCAGCCGCGCCAGTCCTTTGGCGGGAACAAGGGCGTCAGCCCTGGCCAGTTCCAGCAGGCGGTTGACCAGATGCTTGAGACGGTCCGTGTCGCTTTGCAGGTTGGCGAGAAATTTTTCCCGCTGCTGCGGCCGCATGTCCGCCTCGTGATCGCGCAGCAGTTCCAGCGCGCCCTGCAAGGCGGTCAGCGGGGTCTTGAATTCGTGGGAAACATGGGAGGCAAAGCGCAAAATGTACTCGTTGCGCTCGGTCAGACTGCGCGACATGGCGGCAAAGCTGTCGGACAGGCTGGCCAGCTCGCGGGTGATGGGATGAGACAGCGGTTCAATGGTGCGCTGCTCGTTGGATCGAACTTTTTCGACCTGCAGCAGGAGTTGACGGATCGGGACGGCGATGGTCCATGACACCAAGAGCCCAAGGAGCAGGGTCATGCCCAGCATTGCCGAACCGACCACGGCCAACGTGACGCGATTGTCATACAGGCGCTTCACAATGCTTTCCGGAGTGCGCGACAGATAGACTGCACCGAGAATCCGCCCTTCGTGCGTTATGGGAAATGCGGTAAAGACCCGGATATTCGTCCCCCGGCTGATGGAATAGATCGGCGGCAACGGCCCGTCGGGGATGCGTTCCCGGATGACGCTGGCGTAGCGTCCGTCCAGGGCTTCGCGAACTTCGGGCACATGGGCCAGGGACAGCCCCCTCTCTTCCCTTCCGGCCAGAACGCGACCCCGGCTGTCGACCAGACGCAAACCGGCCAGGGTGACGAGCTGGGTTTCGGCCATGACGCGGTTCATGCGTTCGGCGGCCAGAAGCAATACAGGATCAGCATCGCCGGGGGCCGGAACTGCGTCCGGCCTGGGCGGAGCGAACGGCTGGTAAAGATTGAGCCGGGGAAAAACCGGGCTGTACGGTTTGACGGGCGGTGAGGCCGCGTTGTCCGCGGCATCCAGGTGATCCGGGCGGGTCAGCTCCAGAAATGTCGCGCTCAGGACTGCAGACTGGGCGATGAGTTCCTGTTCGGTCTGACGGACGAGCTCGTTTTCAAACATCCTGAACAGATAGGCAGCTCCCAGGGGCAGGATCAAAACCGATATCATGACCGCCAGGATGATGGTGCGCAGGCTGAGCAGAGGCGGCCTCTTCACGCCCGGCGCCTGGTCCGGGGCTGCGGGAGACGTGCTGGTCGGCGTCATCGACAGGTTCCGAGCTTGTACCCGATGCCGTGGATTGTTTCGAACACATCCGTGCACCCGGCCTGGGCGAATTTCTGCCGGATATGACGGATATGGCTGTCGATGGTCCGGTCATTCAGACAGGCTTCCCGGCCGTAGGCCGAGGTCATGATGGCATCGCGGCTGAAGACCCGGCCGGGCTGGCGGGCAAACATCTCGACCATGGCGAATTCCGTGGCCGTCAGCTTCACGACCTGGCCGTTCCATGACGCCTGGTGCTGGTCCGTGCGGACCTCCAGCCGGCCATGCCGCAGCACGGCTGTCTCGGCCGGGACAACCGGCCGGACTCGCTTCAGGATGGCGTTGATACGCGCCACGAGTTCGCGGGGGCTGAAGGGTTTGGTCACGTAATCATCACCGCCGATCTCCAGGCCCAGGATGCGGTCGATTTCATCATCCCGCGACGACAGAAACAAAATGGGCGTCTCCGATGTCTTGCGCAGGACCCGGCAGACTTCCAGGCCATCCATTTCGGGCATGTTGATATCAAGCACGACCAGATCCGGCTGGTGGCCATGAAATGCCTCCAGGGCCTTGGCCCCCGTATCCGCGGACACGACACGCATTCCGGCCTTTTCCAGGGCAAAGCTGATGATGTCCAAAATATGGGGATCGTCGTCCGCCACGAGAATGTGCTTGGTCATGATCGTCCTTGGGACATGTCGTTCATGCATGAGGCCGGGACGGACTGCCGTCCCGGCGTGGGTGTACTACCTTGCGTCGGTGATCTGCCGGTCCTGCGTCGTTGCCGACGGCCCGCCCTCACCTGTTTTGCCGGCAGTCAGGGCATACCAGTCAAAATGTCTGGTACCGAGCATCAGCGCGGTCAGCACGCCGAACAAAAGCAGGCTGCCCATGATCAGGGCGTTGTCCTCAGCCTGCAGGATAACGTACAGGGTTCCGTACAGCAGCGCCAGACAACTGCCAAGAAGCAGGCCCAGACGCCGGTTGCGCAGGATGGCCCCGAAATACGCGCCGAGCAGCGCGGTGCACAGACCGGCGGCCAGGCCGTAGGCCGCGCCAAAGGGAATGCGTTCGGACAGGGAGACCAGCAGCAGGTAGAAAATGAGCAGGGCGAAACCGACCAGCGTATATTGCACGGGGTGTACCGGGGCCTTTTTCAGCAGCTCGAAGAGGAGCATGGAGCCAAAGGTCAGGAGCAGGAAAAGAACGGCGTATTTGATGCTGCGTTCGGACATCTGATAGACGTCAACGGGCTGGATCAGACGGACTCCGACCGCACGCCACAACAGCCCCCGCGTGTCGCCTTTGTCCAGGCTGGCCATGGCCCCGGCGACATTGCTGGAATAGACGCTTGTTTTCCACTGGGCGTTGAAGCCGGATTCGTTGATTTCGCGTGTTTCGGGCAACAGGTCGCCGGAAAAACTCGGGTGCGGCCAGTTGGCCCCAAGGCGGATATCCGTGTTTTCCGCCAGCAGGGCGTAGCTGATGCTTTCCATGCCGTTAAGCTCCAGATCAAAACTAAAAGGCAGGGTTGCGGCTTCGGACAGATCAAAGTCGGGCAACTTGGCATGCATGCCGGCGTCTGCCTCGGGCATGAGACTGCCGGGTTTGAAGGGGAGCTCCTGACCGTTCCAGCGCAGGGTGACCTGGCGGGAAATGCCGCGCTGGTCCTGGACAAGGACGCAGAGCACCGGTGTCGCCCAAGTGACGCGCTTGTCGGGATTGGCGGCGATGATGTCCAGCAGGGGTTGGGTGCTGAAATCGCCACCGGCCTGCAGGGTGCTGGTGTAGACCGGCACTTCGTAGATTCCCCGCGAACGCGTCGATGCGTCGAGGTTGCCCTGGATGATCAGGTTGGTGGGCAGGAGATGGGCGGTCTTCTTTACGGTTTCTTCCCTGGTGACGACGCGCTCACCGTCTTCCGTGATTTTTTCCCTCACTGTCCAGGACAGGGTGTACGGCACGCTGATGATGGGACCTCCCAGAACCTGGGCTCCGGGCCAGCCCTGGGCGATGCTGTTGACTGCGGTGCTTCTCCAGTGTTCCCGTTCGCTGACCAATCCGTCCAGAAACATCCTGGGAATCATGAGCAAGACCATCAAGCTGAAAATAAATCCGATTTTGAAATAGAAACGGTTCTGCATACGTCCTCCTGTGGGTTGATGGAGACGTTATGCCCGCAGTCTGTGCACAAGAATGAGAAGGATTGTGGAAAAGGAAAGGAAAGATGTGCAGGTTATGTGCAGATTCGATTCGCAGGAAAACGGAAAAATCCCTGAAAAGACGTTACTGCAAAAAGGCGCTAAGTTGTCCGGAATATAATTATAACTATCTGAAATTTTTTATTTCAAATTTCGAATTCAGGACGATTTCAGGCTTTTTGCAGTTGGGTCTGTACAGCTGCCGGAAGCGAAGGAAAGATTTCAATCAGCTCTGCCTGGGACCCACGCTGGTCTGCAACGAAACTAGGGCCGAAATCCGCTCGACCGGGGCTGGCCGGGCGACAGTTACCAGGAGCGCCAGCAAGGCGTGGTCACCATTTACGGTTGACATAACGAATGACCAGAAAGGCCAGGACAGCGATGACCACGATCATGGCCGCCATCAAGCCGAAAATATCGGTCTGTTTGCCGACAAAGCGCAACGCGCCCATGGTCAGCACCCCGACAATACCTCCGATCCAAAGCCACGGCGAGAATGCTTTCATCTATTGAATTCCGTTTGCAGAGACGCGGGAAGGGCCGGGCGGAAGACAATGCTCCGCCCGACCCGTTGTTTGCTCAATGATCAGCCGGCTGGTTGGTCAATCCCATCCTCTCCAGAGCATGAAAAAGCAGGGACATGACCATGCCGACCACGGTGCCCAGGGCCATGCCTTTGAGCTGCACCGTACCGATGGTCAACGCAGCACCGCTCAGGCCCACGATCAGGACCACGGCGGTCAGAATCAGGTTGGCCGGCTTGGAATAATCGACCTTGGCTTCCACCAGCATGCGGATGCCCGAAGCGGCGATGACACCGAAGAGCAGGATGCAGATCCCGCCCATGACCGGCGTCGGGATGGACTGGATGAACGCCGAGAGTTTGCCGACAAAAGCCAGACAGATGGAAATAACCGCGGCCCCGCCGATAACCCACACGGAGTAAACCCGGGTGATGGCCATGACCCCGATATTTTCACCGTACGTCGTGACCGGTACGGAGCCGAAAAAGCCCGACAAGGTGGTGGAGATGCCGTCGCCCAGGAGCGAACGGTGCAGGCCCGGATCCTTGGTCAGATCGCGGCCGACGATGTTGCCGGTGACCACCAAGTGGCCGATATGTTCGGAGATGACCACCAGGGAGGCTGGGATGATGATCAGAATCATGTTGATGTCGAATTTGGGCAGATAAACCGTGGGAAAGGACAGTACCGCCGCCTCGGTGACGATGCCGAAGTTGACCATGCCCATGGCGATGGCCACCACGTAGCCGACAACTATGCCGACCAGCACCGGAATCACGGCCATGAACCCCCGGAAAACAATGGAGCCGAAAGCGACCACCAGCAGGGTGACCATGGAGACCACCACGGCGTTCATGTCGTAGCTGCCGTCCTCTCCGGGCATGATCCCGGCCATGCCCGTGGCCACTCCGGCCAGTTCCAGTCCGATCAGGGCGACAATGGGACCCATGGTGGCCGGCGGCAGCACGACCTTGATCCAGTCCGAGCCGAATTTGCCGATGATGAGGGCGACTGTGCAGAAAATGAGACCCGAGGCGATAAACCCGCCCAGGGCGTAGGAATAATTCGCGCCCCACAAGGCCTGATCACTCCCCAGAACCACAAAGACCGGGGAAAGAAAGGCGAAACTTGAACCCAGGAAGGCCGGAGCCTTGCCCTTGCACAGGAACAGATAAATCAGGGTGCCGATGCCGTTCATGAGCAGCACGATGGCCGGATCGATCCTGAACAAGGTCGGCACCAGCACCGACGCCCCGAACATGGCGAAAAGATGTTGCAGACTGAGTGGAATCCCCTGCAACAAGGGCACTCTTTCCTCGACCTGAATAATTCTCCTGCTCACAGTTTTTCTCCCTTTTCCGCTGATGTGTTGCAAGGCCAAATGGGCCCGTCCCGCGCACACGACCGACAGGGCTTTTCAGGCAAAACCCCAAAACGGATGTTTCTTACATGGGTGCAATTTGGCGGTCAAGGAAATGGCGTGCAGGACAAGAAATCCGCTGCCATCCGGTTTATCCCGGCGGATTGATCCGGGGCAGACGGCCGGCCAAATTCGACGGTGTTCTGCCCAGGCGGGCTTCATAGACAACGGTGTTGGTCATGACCTTTTCCACGTAATTTCTGGTCTCGTTGAAAGGGATGGTCTCGATCCAGACATCGGCGGCCATGGGCCGCGCGGGAAGCCAACCTTTGACCCGGCCCTGCCCGGCATTGTAGGCGGCCAGGGCCAGGGCCGGATGATTCTGCAGATCGTTGAGCTGCCGACGCAGATAGCTCGTGCCGTAACGAATATTGCGGTCCGGCTGCAAAAGCAGTTGTGGAGAGGGCAGCTTTTCCCCGTGCCACCCGGCGATGCGCTGTCCGGTCTGGGGCATGATCTGCATCAACCCCAGCGCCCCGGCTGAAGAGCCGATATCACTCATGAACAGACTTTCCTGACGGGTCAGGCCGAAAACAAGGGCCGGGTCGAGATTGTTGGTCCGGGCGTGTTCCAGCACAAGGTGCTGATGCGGAACGGGAAAACGCAGCCCCAGGTCATGCAGGTCCTTGGCCGCAGCCGTGGCGACAATAGCCCGGTCATGCCAGCCAAGACGGCTGGCCCAGACCGCCGCCGCCGGCAAGTCATCAGCGGCAAGCCCGGCCTGAGCCTGCTGCCATTCCCTGCGGGCCGGGGCGAATCGTTGCAGGGCGAAAAGTTCTCCGGCGCGTTGAAATCCGGGCATGAGCGCAATGCGTTCCAAAGATGCCCCCGAAACCTCGACCGGCTCATGACGCAGGCGCACTTCCCGGCCCAGTCGACCGGCAGCGAGCAGACCGAAATAATCCTGATCTTCGCTCAGCTCCGCCAGCAGTTGCCGGGCCTGCCCGGCCATGCCCAATTCTTCCTGGACCCTGGCCCGCCAGTACATCCACCGCCGCTCCTCCTGCTGCGATGAAGACAGGCCGTTCACCATGACCTGCGCCCCGGCCCAATCGCCGCCGCGCAACGCAGCGCGGACCGCCCATTCCCGCAATCTGTCCTCGCGCAAAGCAGCAGGAATGGACGCGACTCTGTCCAGAGCGCCGGGTTCGAAACGCAGGCTCATGTACAAGGCGATGTCGTTTTCGATATCCGGAAACTGAAAGCGATTCAGCCCGTTCCGACGGCAGAGCTCATCCCAGCGCGCCGCGGCCTGGGTTGCGTTGCTCCGGGTCATGGCGCGCATGCCGTGGGCCAGGATCGCGGCCATGCGCGCCTGGTCCGGACGAGACGTCCCCCTCCAGTCGTGACTCAAAATCGTGGCCGGGGTGGCCGCCACCTGCAGCCAGAGATCCAGCCACCTCTTGTCCGGGGCCGGAAGATGGCGGCCGAGATACTTGGCCAGGCTGGTCTGCCCTCTGCCCATCGCCAATCCGATGCGCTGCCAGGTTTTCTCGACAGTCAGCCGGCCCGACCCCATCCAAGCCGCCAGCAGCGGGTCGCATGCGTCGGGAAGCGAAGATCCCGTCGGCCAGAGGGCTTCGGCCAGATCCAAGGCCTCGGAAGTCCGACCCGTAGCCAGCAGGGCCCGGCCATGCAGGCAGCGCAGATTGAGATCCTTCTGCTCCCGGTAGTCGGCCAAAAACAGCGACCATGCGTTGTTCCGCCCCAATAATTGCAACCATGTTCGCCGCAAAGTTTCGGCTGCGGGCTGGCCGTCGTATTTGCCCAGAAAGGATCGGATTTCCGGAGCAATGGCCAGACTCATGCGCTTTTCCAGATCCTGCCGGATGAGATACGGAGTCAGCGGATAACCCTGCAAATTGTTCAGATGGTCGGTGTAACGTTGGCGATCGCCCTTTTGCAGGGCCTCCTCGGCCCGCAGAAAAAGCTGCCGCTTGAATTCAAGATCAGCGGCCTTGGCCACCCCTGAATCAAGGACAACAAGAGCGGCCAGGAAAAGAAATACTACTCGCAACAGATGATTCATGCGTCTCCCGGGAGTTTCGATGTTTTGTTCGCCCCTATTCTGGCAAGGTCCGCAGGTTTGGGCAAGACGGGTATCGCGGCCTCCGTCAGGAGCCGGGAAGGAGGAAGTCCAGCAGGCCAAGAACCGACGGTTCCGGCCGGGCCGGATCGCCGACAGCGCCAATGACCCCATGCACGGGCCGGCCGGAAAAAAGCGTGATGGCGTGGGCATTCTCGACCCGGTCCGTGACCGGCACGGCATCGGTGGGATCCACGAGAACAACTCCCGGACAGGGCAGATTCTTGTCCGCAAGCAGACGAAGGGTCAGCAAGGTATGGTTGATGGTCCCCAGCCCGGCTCTGGCCACGACCAGAACCCTGGCCCGCAGGGATTCAGCCAGATCGAGCATGGTCCGGCGTTCGGTGATCGGCACCAGCAGCCCACCGGCACCCTCGACCACGACCAGCTCATGTCTGGCCGCATATTTCTGAACAAACCGGACCAGCTGATCCGGATCCACGGGT
The DNA here is from genome assembly GCA_964651415.1 of uncultured Desulfovibrionaceae bacterium. GTDB lineage: Bacteria > Desulfobacterota > Desulfovibrionia > Desulfovibrionales > Desulfomicrobiaceae > Desulfomicrobium. The sequence continues at coordinate 43,508 of CAZYZA010000005.1, read as the reverse complement.
TCCCCGGCAAAAAGCGGGGCCTTGGGTCGGGTTCGACACGCACAGATGCACTCAGCCGGCGTCATGGCGCCGGGCAGGCCGTTTGGCAGATGCCGATGGATAAAGGCCGGATCGCTGTCCGCATTCGGGTCCTGACAACCGGTCTGAACGGGCTTCAGGTAGACGACGTCCATTGCGGACAACCGGTGCAAAGCCAGGAGCGAAACCATGGTCTTGCCCACATCCGTATCCGTTCCGGTGATGAAAATAACGTTGTCCGTAGCCATCCATCCTCCTGATTGAATTTGCGACCGCAACCCCTGGGCGCCGTGAGAGATGTAATCAATCCGCCGGGTCAGATGGCGGTCGGCGGTACGCAGGCCTTTGGGCCGCATGACGCAGGGCAATCTTGCCGGGCTTTGATCAGGGCGTCGCGCAGACGTTCCAGATCAGAAACGGTATGATCGCTGGACAGACAGACTCGCAGCATGGCCCGGCCCAGCGGCACGGTGGGGTAACGGGCCGCAAAAACCAGGATGCCCTGATCCCGCAAGGCGGTGGACAGGGCCAGGCTTTGCCTCTCATCGCCGACGTGCACGGCCAGGATGTGGTGTGGACCGCGAACCTCAAGGCCGATTTCGTCCAGCATGGCGCGGCCAATCCGGCTCAGATCGCGCAGGTGCCGCCGACGCTCGTCGGCCTGAACGACCTGGTCAAGCATGGCCAGCACCATGTCGCCGTGCCAGGAAGGTAGGGCCGTGGTATAGATGAACCCCTGGCCAAAATGGATCAGATAGTCGCGCACCGCCTGCGGCCCGAGAATGAAGGCGCCAAAGAGACCAAAGGCCTTGCCCAGCGTGCCCACCGCCACGTCGGCCAGAAAGCGGCCAAGTCCCCTGCCCTGCGGTCCGAGCACGCCAAAGGCGTGGGCCTCATCAATAATGGAGAGAAAGTTGAACTCTTCCTTCAACGCCCGCAGGCGTGAAAAATCCGGGCTGTCTGCGTCCATGCTGAACAGGGACTCGGTCAGCACAGCCGTCACCGGCTGGGTGCGCAGAATTTTTTCCAGATGACTCAGGGTGTTGTGACGAAAGGTGTGAAACGCTGCCCGGCTGTGCACGACTCCGGCCATGAGACTGGTGTGCACCCGCTTGTCCAGGGCAAGAACGTGTTCCGAAGAGAAGAGCGTGGCGATGAGGGTCAGATTGGCCAGAAACCCGCTCCCGAGAATCAGGCAGGACTCGTAGCCGAAATGCCTTGCCAGGGCGGCCTCGGCCTCCAGGGTTGAGACGGAGGTGCCGCTGACCAGACGCGACGCTCCGGCTCCGCATCCCCGCAGGCAGCGTTGCCGCATATCCTCGGCCAAACGTTGATTCCGGCCCAGGCCAAGAAAGTCATTGGACGAAAAGTCCAGATAAGGGCGGCCATCCACGGTCACGGTGCGTCCGTCGCGCGAGGACGCAGCCAGAAGCTCGCGGCCCAGTCCGGCCTGGCGGCGGACGTGGATCTTCTCCTCTAGCTCCTGGAAGAACGGGTGCACAGCCATTGAAAGCGCTCTTGAGAAAAGGTGTCGATCCCACCACGAGGCAGGTCGCGACGGCCCATTACCACGGTGCCGCCTGGAACGCCGTTGATCTCGACGTCATATCCGGCTCCGCCGGCAGTTTCGGTCCGCAGGCGGGCCGTGATCGTCCATGCGGCCCGAACTGCGTCCCCTGGATAGGCCAGGTCCGTCACGGAGACCAGAAAGGCCTGGACGCGAAAATCGTTTCGTCGGCGCAGATGCAATCCGCAGGTCTGGGCCAGGGCCTCCAGGTTGAGATAGGGGGACGGCGAAACGGAAGTTTGGGCCGTCATCTCCCTCTCGTCCCAGCGCAGAATAGAATCCAGGGCCTGACTTGGGTCAAAGGCGGAAAATACTATGTCCACGGGCGCACTCCCAGACAGGCGTTCTGCCCGCCGAAACCAAAACTCTGAACGATCAGACCCGAAGGCTGAATCCGGACCGGTTCGCGCAGAAACGGCAGCTCCGGATGACATGGATTTTCCAGATTGGTGATGGCCGGAAACCAACCATGGCGCAGGCAAACAAGGGACAGGGCCAGTTCCGCAGCCCCACAGGCAGCGGCCAGATGGCCGATGCGGGACTTGAAGGCGCAAACCGCCCTGGCTGCGGGAGCTGTCCGGGCCATGATTGCGCTCTCCACCGCGTCATTCAAAACCGTGCCCGTTCCGTGGGCCACGATGCAGAGCGCATCCGGGTCCAGGGCGGCAAGCACCCGGGCCACGGCCTGTCCGGCCGCCGTGCCGGACGGGTCCGGCCCGGTCAGGCTGTAGCCGTCCAGGGATGAGGACGCCGCGACGACTTCGGCCAGGATGGGAGCCCTGCGCTCCCTGGCGTGCTCCAGGCTTTCCAGGACAAACACGGCCCCGCCTTCGCCGACGGCAAATCCATGGCGGGACTGGTCAAAAGGACGACAGGCCCTGGCGGCCCGGGAAAAACCCGTGGCCAGCACGCCGGCCTGCTTGTAGGCCAGGATGCCCGGACCCGACAGACGCGAGTCCCCGCCGCCGGCCAGGGCCACGAGGACACGGCCGCTGCTGACAGCCAACCAGGCCTGACCCAACGCCTGGGTTGAAGCCGCGCAGGCCGTCAGAATCGTCAGGTTTTCGCCATGAACGCCCAGAATCTGGGCCGTGACCGCAGCCAGGGTGTTGGGCAGGTAGTCTAGCAGCCACAAAGCTTTGTCCCGGCGCACAGAGGCGTCGATATTCGGACCGATTCCCAGAAAAAGCCCGGCGGAGTGCAGGTGCTCCGGCTTGAGTCCTCCGTCCTGCACGGCCAGCATGGCGGCGGCCAGGCACAGTTCCTGCCCGCGGGTCAGATAGCGCGAGTTTTTGAATCGGCCGGTCAGGCGCTTCAGATCAAAATCCGGAACCGGGCACACGGCCACGTCACGGTCCTGCAGGGCCGGAACAAAAGGGCCGCTGCTTTCGGCAAGACCGGCCAGAACTTCCGGAACTGAACGCCCCAGAGGCAGGACAAACCCGCTGCCGGTGATGACGACCCGCTGCGTCTTCACGTCACCGTCTTCCGATGGTGATCGACATAATCGACAAGGTCGCGGACCTGCAGAACAGGACCGCCGTCAAGGTCGACCAGGATCGCGTCAAGGCGCGTCCGGGACAGATGCGGGAAGGCCTCGGCCAAGGCGGCTCCGGAGTCACCCTCCCCTTTCTTCGTCCGGGCCAGAATCAGGCGTACGGTTTTGAGAAACAGGATGTCGTCGACAACGGCAATGCCCAGCCGGTGCTGTATCGCCACCCCGATTTCCAGCAGATCGATGGATTCGGCCTGCAGCTCGCGAACGACATAGGTGCCGGGTTGGATTTCGGACTGATCAAGGTCAAGAATTTCGGCCAGGATGGCGCTGATGGCGTCAAAAGTCGTGTTCATTGGTATTTCATCGCCGTCAGTCCGGCGTCCATGGTGATGGTGGTGCAGGTCAGGGCCAAAGCCTGATCCGAAAGTAAAAAACACAGGGTGGAGGCAACCTGGTCAGGACTGACGATTCTGGCCGCAAAGTCCTGGTCCCGGCCCCTGCTGTCCAGAAAACGCCGGCCCCGTCCCGCGTCGACCAGGCCAAGTCGCAGGTTCAGGCTGGTCACGCCACGCGTTCCCAGTTCCAGACCCATGCTCAGGTACAACGATTCAGCCGCTTTTTTCGCTGCGGCGTAAAGTCCCTGGCCAGCGGCGGGCAGGGCCGCGGCCGTGGAGGAAACATGCAGCAGCCGTCCGAAGCGCCTGGCAAGCATGGTCCGGGTCACGGCCGTGATCAGGCGCAGGCGATGGCTGATATGGGCCTGAAAGTACGCTTCGGCCCGGAGCGAACTCGCGGCCGCAAGCAGAACTTCTTCGTCGGCCTGAGCCAGATCCACAAGGTAATCGACGCCAGCGGACAAGACCGGGGCCAGACTGTCTTCAGAGCTCGAATCGGCCAGATCCAGATGCAGGGCGGACGTGAGGTCCGGAAAACGGTCGGCAATGGCCTGCCGGCCTCGGTCCGAGGCATAGGTCGGCACAACCCGCAATCCCTGTGCTAGCAGCAGGCCGGCCAAGTCCAGGCCGATGCCGCAGCTGCCCCCGAGAATGAGCGCGGTCTGCCCCCTGTAGGTCACTACCATGACCTGATCCTGCCCTGGGCAAAGATCTCTGAGCCCCTGCGCAGCAGACACAGGTATGCCTCTCCGCTGCGCTCAATGATCAGGTCGTATGTTCCGGGCCGGGCAAAACGGGCAAAGGAAAAACGCCGGATGGTCAGGGGAGCGTCCTTTTCCGTGTGCGTACGCAGGCAGTCCAGGCACAGAGCCATGACCAATGAACCCGGAACCACTGGATTGTCGGGAAAATGCCCATGGAAGCAGGAATCGCCGAGCGCAAAGGTCACGCTGAGATGCAGGGGGGACGACGAAATCAGGGTCAGATCCACTGTCCGTCCTCCACCATACGCTGATCCTTGCCCAGATCCCGCCCCATGGTCGTCAGATAGTTGCCGATCATCATGCCGTTGGCTCCGGCCAGAGGCAGCCAGGACTGATAATCTCCGAGGATCTGTTCCCGCCCACCGGCAATGGTGATGTTGGTCGTCGGCAACATCAGGCGGAACAGGGCCACGGACTTCAGGGCGTCATGCGGCGTCAACCGCGGGCTTTTTTCCAACGGAGTGCCGGGAATGGGCACCAGAAAATTGAGCGGCACCGTATCGACCTGCAGTTCGGCCAGGGTCTCGGCCAGCTCAATACGCTGCTCAAAACTCTCGCCCAGGCCGAGGATGCCGCCGCAACAGATCTGCAGACCGTGCTCCCCGGCCAGCCTGATGGTCGTGATGTCCTCGTCGTAATCGTGGGTGGTGCAGATGAGGGGAAAATGGGACCGCGCCGTTTCCAGGTTGTGGTGGTACCGGGTCAGGCCGGCGTCGACCAGTCGGCGGGCATAGTCAGGAGTCAGCAGGCCCAGAGACGCGCTCAGGGTCAGCGAGGTCCGCTCGCGCAAATGCTCGACGCAACGGCAGATCCGGTCGATCTCCTCGCTGCCGAGCATCAGTCCGCTGGTCACCAGGGAATAGCAGGTCGCGCCGGCCAGGTGCATGTCCAGGCCTCGCCGGATCAGGTCTTCAAGGGGCAACAGGGAATGGGTCGGCGCGCCGGTGGCATAGTGTCCGCTTTGCGCGCAAAATCGGCAATCCTGGGAACACGTCCCGGATTTGGCGTTCAGGATGGAGCACGTGAAGCCCTTCAATCCGAATCTCTTTTTGACGACATTGGCCGCCATGAGCAGTTCAGTGGTATGTTCCCGTCCCAGGGCGGCAAGGGCCCGACCTTGCTCTGCGGTCAGCAGGGCGCCGTCGAGAATCAGTCGGGCCAAACGGTTGATCAGTGGGTGGTGCATGGAATTACCTGTGGGCGAGGGGAATTATCGGGGGCTGAACAGGTTGTCAAACAATGAGGCTATGTGACGTTTCACGCATGATTTCCAAATCTCTTTTGACCTCATGAAGTGATTAGGCTACCCAGCACGTGCCATGAACGCAAAGGAAAAATCGCCAGATATCATCCCGCCGGACCACACCGCCGTGCAGTGGGTTTCAGCCACGCTGGACAGTCAGCATCCGGCTGACACGGCCGATGAGCTTGAGAACCTTTCTCTGGCGGAGCAGCTCGAATTCATTCGCGAAATGGATGTCGAGGACGCTTCCGAATCCATTACCGAGATGGAGCGTCACGACCGGGCCGTCCTGATGAGCCGCCTGGAGCCGCAACTGGCGGCCCAGATTCTGGAAGCGATGTCCCCGGACGACGCGGCCGACATCCTGGAGGACCTCAAGCAGGAAGTCCGGGCGCGGATTTTCCATCGTCTGGAAAAAGAAGACGCCGAGGAAATCTCAGACCTCCTCCAGTTTGATCCGGATTCCGCCGGCGGCGTCATGAACACGGAAATACTGGCCCTGGACCAGAGCATGAACGCCCAGCAGGCCATCACCCTGATCCGCGACCGGGTCGAGGAAAGCGAAATTCCGTATTACGCCTATATTGTCGACGAATACCGCCATCTCAAAGGCGTGCTGTCCCTGCGCGACCTGCTGCTCAGTCCCGGACGGACCCTGCTCAAGGATCTGCTGCACGATCAGAACCTGATCTCCGTGCCGTTCAATACGGACAAGGAAGAAGTGGCCCGTCTCATCGGCCGCTATAATTTTCTGGCCCTGCCCGTGGTTGACCACGAACAGCGTCTGTTGGGCATGGTCACGGTCGATGACGTCATCGACATCATCCAGGAAGAAGCCAGCGAAGACATGCAGTCCATGGTTGGCGCCGGCGGCGACGAAACCGTGGATTCTCCCTGGACCTATTCCCTGCAAAAACGCCTGCCCTGGCTCATCCTAAATGTTCTCAACTCGGCTGTTTCAGCTTACGTGGTCCACCTTTTTGAAGGAACCATTGCCCAGATGGCCATTTTGGCCGCGTTGATGCCCATTGTCGCCAATCAGGCCGGCAACACCGGCCAGCAATCCCTGGCGGTCATGATCCGGCAGTTGGCCATGGAGCGGTTCAATCGCAAAAAAAGCTGGCTGGCTGTCGCGCGAGAGGCCAAGATCGGCCTGGTCAACGGCTGCATTATCGGGGTTCTGGTTTTTGTCGGCCTCTTTGTCTGGACCCATAACCTGGGTCTGGCCATGGTCATGGCCATCGCCCTGTGGGCCGATATGATCATCGGAGCCGTGGCCGGCGCGTCCATTCCGCTCATCCTCAAGGAAATCGGTCGCGACCCGGCCCAGGCGTCGAGCATTTTTTTAACCACCCTCACGGACAGCATCGGCTTTTTCACGTTTCTCGGACTGGCCGCCATGTTCCTGTTCTAAAGGATGCGGGCTTTTCCGTCTTTAGTCCTCGGGCTCCACGGCATCCATCAAATCAATGGTCAAACGCAGAAAATCCGCCTCGGTAATGATGCCGCACAGTTTTCCGGCGCAAACCACGGGCAGGCAGCCGTATTTTTCCTCCAGCAACAACCGGGCAGCCTCTTTCAACGAGAGGTCGGCCGTCACCGTGACCACGTCGGTCTGCATGATTTCCTGAATGGGAATCCCGGATTCGATTTCATCCTTGGTTTCGCGATCAATGCCCGCAAGCTCGGAAATGGTCGCGGCCAGAATGTCCCGATGCGTCAGCAGACCGACGAAATTCCCCAGATCATCAACAATGGGAATGTGGCGGATGCGGGCCAGATCCATCAGGTCCTTGGCGGCGCTGAGGCTGTCGAGCTTGTTGAGCGTGAACACGTCCTTGGTCATGATATTTTTAACTTGAAACATTGCACTCTCCTTTTTTTCTATTTTTGACCATTCCGCATTCGCGGGCAAGCAAAAGGTTCTGCACCGCGACTAAATTTCCATCCTATCGGAAATGCCTGCGGGTCTGAGTTGACTTGGGTTTTGAAATCTGGTCTTCAGCCAGTTTCTGATAATGATTTCCAATGAATCGCAGTTGTCAGGAGTGGGAGATTTTGAGTTGAAGGGCTTTCATCGCAATCGGGAACGGATGGTGCGCGAACAGATTGAAGACCGAGGCATCACCGATGATCGCGTTCTTTCCGTCATGCGGCAGATTCCGCGTCACCTGTTTGTCGACGAGGCGCTTCAGGTCCAGGCTTACGGGGACCATCCCGTACCCATCGGACTGGGCCAGACCCTTTCCCAGCCATATATCGTGGCCCTGATGACCACCCTGCTGGTGGTTCGGCCGCGCATGCGGATTCTGGAAATCGGCACGGGATCCGGCTACCAGGCCGCAGTGCTGGCTGCCATGGGGGCCGAGGTGTACACGGTCGAACGCATCAAACACCTCTACCAAACAGCCCGGGCCCGACTCCTGCAGATGAAATTTTTCAACGTTCGGGTGAAGCTTGACGATGGCACCCTGGGCTGGCCCGACCTCGCCCCCTTTGATCGCATCATCGTCACGGCGGGCGGACCGGAAGTGCCCGCACCGTTGCTTGATCAGTTGGCCGATCCTGGAATCATGGTCATTCCTGTCGGCGGAGCCAAGCGCGAACAGCGTCTGCTGCGCATCTTTAAAAAAGAAGGGCGCATTCACCCCGAAGACAAGGGCGCGGTCGCTTTTGTCGATCTGGTGGGTTCCCATGGCTGGTAGGCGATCCCTGCCCAGCCCACCATGTTGCGTAACTCGTGACGCCCTCGCGGACTTGCAGAGATCCTGGCAACCGCGCTGCGGCGAGACATATTTGTGGAGGAAAACCAATGGCTGAAAAGAAATCACCCTGCTCGTCCTGCTCCAGCAGCAATACCTTCGGCACCATTCAAGATAGTCCTGAATCCAAAATCGAACGTCAGGACAAGGTCATCGCCAGCACCCTGGCCAAAATCAAATACAAGCTGTTCATCATGAGCGGCAAGGGCGGCGTGGGCAAGAGTTCCGTGTCGACCAACCTCGCCGCAGCGCTATCCCTCAAGGGATACAAGGTCGGCCTGCTCGATGTGGACATTCATGGCCCAAGCGTGCCCCATCTGCTGGGCTTGACCGGCCTGCTGGAAGTTGATCGCGACAAGGGCATCCAGCCCAAACGCTACAGCGAAAACCTGGCAGTTGTGTCCATGGAATCGCTGCTCAAGGACCCGGATCAGGCCGTGCTGTGGAAAGGCCCCATGAAAACTTCGGCTATTCGCCAATTCGTGTCTGACGTGGATTGGGGCGAACTTGATTTCCTGGTCATTGATTCGCCTCCCGGCACTGGCGACGAGTCCATGGCCGTGCTGAAAACAGTGCCCGATGCACTGAGCATCGTTATCACGACACCCCAAGAAATTTCTTTGGCAGATGTGCGAAAATCGATTAACTTCCTGCAGTACGTTAAGGCGAATATTCTCGGCGTAGTGGAAAACATGAGCGGCCTGATCTGTCCGCACTGTTCGCAGCAGATCGATTTGTTCAAGAAAGGCGGCGGAGAAGAACTGGCCCACAAATACGCCCTGGAATTCCTGGGAGCCATCCCCCTGGATCCGACCACCGTGGTTGCAGGCGACCTGGGCAAGCCCGTTGTCATGCTTGACGTGGAAAGCCCCGCCAAGTCCGCCTTGCTGGCTTTGGCCGACCGGGTTATCGTCGCGGCTGAAAACAGTCTGGAGGCTGCGGCTTCAAGCCATGTGTGAACCGAATTCGCCCGGCTCGGGCCGAGTTGCCGAGAATTGCAGACACCGGGCTGGCTCCACCCGGAGATATTGCGTAACAGTAGCTTGTAATGAGACGTTCTGAAATGAACTCCCCGCTAAGCGCTTATTTTTTTGCAACCGTGATTTTTATCCTTCTGAGCTGCGATTCCGTGCAGGCCAAAGGCTTCTATTACATGGTCAAGGAAGATGGCTCGCTATGCATTACCGATGTTCCGTCTTCTTCAAAATACAAACCCTACAAATTTGAAAGATCAATAAATTACATCAGAAACGCTCTTGTGGGATATAAAAAAGACAAACGAAGCATCCAGGAAGTCAGAGCGATAGTCGACAAGCTCTGCGAAAAGTACGGCGTGGAAAAAAATCTGGTCATGGCCGTCATTGACGTTGAATCCGGATTTAACGCAGCCGCCGTGTCAACGGCAGGCGCACAAGGATTGATGCAGATCATGCCGGGTACTGGAAAAGACCTTGCCCTGGCCGATCCCTTTGATCCGTCGGAAAATATTGATGCGGGAATCAGATATTTACGCTATCTGCTGGATACGTTTCCTGATCGCCAACTGGCGGTAGCGGCCTACAACGCAGGGCCCAACGCGGTGAAAAAGTACGGAGGAATTCCCCCGTACGCCGAGACGCAAAGTTATGTTCAGAAAGTTTGGGCACGTTTAAAACACTACGAATAATGATGATAAATCTCCCCAATTCATTAACTGTATTTCGGATAATGGCCGTGCCGTTTATTGTCGCCCTGCTTTATTTTCCGGGCAAATCAACGTGCGCTCTCGCAACCATTTTTTTCCTGATCGCGATCCTGACGGACTTGGCTGACGGGTTTCTGGCCAGAAAATACAATCAAGTCACTAATTTCGGAAAATTTCTCGACCCATTGGCCGACAAAATCCTCATCGCATCCGTGTTGATCATGCTGGTTGAACTGAACTGGGTACCGGCGTGGGCAGCAATCGTTGTTATTGTCCGCGAAATCATGGTGACAGGTCTGCGCGCCGTCGCAGCCGACAAAGGGCATGTCATTGCCGCCGACAAATACGGCAAGCTTAAAACAGTCATGCAGAGCGTTGCCTTGGTTCCCTTGATTTATCATTACCCGATAATCGGCTTTGATATGGCTCTTATCGGATCTTTTTTATTTTATATTGCAGTATTGTTGACTGTTTATTCAGGATGGAATTACATGTACAGCTTCTATAAGATCTGGGGTGATTAATCACACACCGGCTTGATGTGTTTTCCTGTATTCCGTACCCTCTTCCAGGGAGAACTTAATGGCTCAAATCGACGCCTTTTTCAAAATGATGCATGAACTCGGGGCTTCTGACTTGCATTTGTCCTCCGGATCGCAGCCGATCATTCGACTGCAAGGCGAAATGCAGCGAGTCAAATACAAGCAGCTCGAACACGAAGAGCTTAAAAAATTACTCTACGAAATTACCCCCGAAAATAAAATCAAGACGTTTGAAGAAACCGGCGATGTGGATTTTTCATACGAGGTTCCCCATCTGGCTCGCTACAGAGCCAATTTTTTCATGCAAAAAAGGGGCATCGGGGCTGTATTTCGTGAAATTCCACAGAAAATCCTGTCCATCGAAGATCTGGGATTGCCAAGCATCCTGAAGAATCTGGCAATGCTGCCCAAAGGCTTGGTCCTGGTGACCGGACCCACTGGCAGCGGTAAGTCCACGACCCTGGCGGCCATCATTGATTATGTGAACAAAGTCCGCAAAGACCACATCCTGACCATTGAAGACCCGATAGAATTCGTCCACGAACCGCAGAACTGCCTCATCAATCAACGCGAGGTCGGACGGGACACATTGTCCTTCAATGCGGCCCTGCGTGGCGCTCTGCGTGAAGATCCGGACATCATCCTCGTCGGCGAAATGCGCGACCTGGAAACGATTCAGCTTGCCCTGGAAGCTGCGGAAACAGGCCATCTCGTTTTCGGCACTTTGCACACCATTTCCGCCTCCAAAACCGTTGACCGTATCATTGAAGTATTTCCAGGCGAGCTTCAGGGACAAATCCGCTCAAGCCTGGCAGATTCACTGCGCGCCATTATCGCCCAAAATCTGTTCAAGCGAGTGGATCGTCCCGGCCGCGTAGCCGGAATTGAAATATTGATCGCGACACCGGCGGTCCGCAATCTCATTCGTGAAAACAAGATTTTCCAAATCAACTCCGTTATTGAAACCGGCAAGAAGTTTGGCATGCAAAGCCTTGACGAAGCCATCCTGAAACTTCTGACAGCTGGAATCATTGATCCGGAGCAGGCCTACAACAAGGCGGCGACAAAATCCAAATTCCGCGAATTTCTGACCAGTCCGCCCCAAGACTTTACCGAGGTCTAGCATGCAACGAGCACATCTGGATCACCTCCTGCACCAAATTCTCGATTTTGCACCGGACACCTCCGACATTATCTTCACCGTGAACAAACCGGTCCAGGTTGAAGTCCACGGCGAACTACGCAACGCGCAAATCTCGACCAACCTTGGCCCGCTTCTTCCTTTCCAGGTTGAAGCCATCGCCATGTGTTTGATGGGCAGAAAGCTGCGTTTATATTTTGATCAATTGCGGACCGGCTCCTGCGATCTGTCCTACGAACTGCCCGGCCGCTGTCGATTCAGGGTCAACGTCCTTGGTCAGAAAGGGTCACTGGCCATTGTTATGCGCAAGCTGACATCCTTGGTGCCGAGCATTTCCGAGCTCGGCCTGCCTGATGTCTTCTACGAAATGGCCAAGGAAAAATTCGGGCTTGTCTTTATCACCGGCGCCACCGGCACTGGTAAGACCACGTCTTTGGCCGCTCTCATCGACAACATCAATCAGACACACCGCAAACACATAGTCACCCTGGAAGATCCGATTGAATACGTTCATGAGCACAAACTCGGGACCGTCAATCAGCGTGAACTCGGCCTTGATTTCGACTCATTCTCATCCGGTTTGCGAGCCGCGCTCCGACAGGCCCCAAAGGTTATCCTGGTGGGTGAAATCCGTGACAGAGAGACCATAAGTATTGCCCTGGAAGCAGCCGAGACAGGCCACCTGGTATTGGGAACCTTGCACACCAGCGACACGGGTCAAACCATCAACCGCATCATCGGCATGTTCGAACTGGCCGAGGAACGTCTTATCCGTTCCAGATTGGCGGAAAGCCTCAAGTTCGTCATCTCGCAACGCCTGATGCCCAGAATGGGCGGCGGACGGGTCGCGGCTTTTGAAATTCTTAAAACAAACTTGCGTATCAGAGAAGTTGTTCTGAATGGAGAGACGGAAGATAAGACGATCTATTCCATCGTAGAATCCGGTGATGCGTACGGCATGATTACTTTTGACAAATATCTTGCTGACCTATTCAGAGACAATGTCATCACCGAAGAATCAGCCATGACGAACGCATCCGACAAATCAAGATTGGCGCAGATGATAGACAAAATTAAGACAGCCCGCGGCGACAAAGTCACCAATATCGAAGGACTTGAGCTTGATCACGATTACGAAAGAAAATCGTCGATCTACTAAAGAGGGTCTACCATGGATATACGCTGCAATCATTGCAATGGAAATTTTGTACTTCCCGATGACCGCGTTCCTGAATCGAAAAAGTTCAAGCTGAACTGTCCGAAGTGCAGGGAACCTATCATTGTCGAGCAGAGCGGTCCCGCTGAAAAGACCGTTGCTCCGGAATATTTTCCACATGACGCCACGGTGGCATTTCTTTTTGTTCGCCAACCGTCTTTTGCACAGCGGATACGACTTTTTCTTAAGCCTCGCGGCATATTTGTCTCTGAAACAGCCAACATCAACGAAGCGCTGGATAGAGTTCGTGTAAATTACTACAATATATTGATTCTGGAAGACTCTGAATTCACCAAGTCTATCTTAGAATTTACAAAAAAATGGAACGGCTTGCGCAGAAGAGATGTTAATATCATCATGGTGGATGCAAAATGCGAAAGTCTGCATCCCAATGAGGCATTTGTACGCGGGGTCAACAGCGTCATTGGAACAGTCGACAATGAAAGAATTGAACAGCTGTTGGACATTGCCCTCAGCGAGCATGCCAGCTATATGGAACCCTGGAAACTGGCATCCGAAAAGCTCCTGAAACTTGGATAATGCGATGAACGGAAAAAAGACAATATTCTTTTTTATTCTCTGCATTATCAATGTCGTTATCATCTATAAGATTTTTGACGCCAAAAGTGGATTACCTATCTACAATGATCTTAAGCAAAAAATTTCTCAGGTCCAGAGCAGAATTGATGACCTCGACGCCAAAAATCGCCAAATAAGCGCAGAAATTCGAATTTTGAAGAAGGATGAAAAATACGTACAACGATTGATCAAGCGCGAACTTTTCTATGTCGCCGACAATGAATTGATGTACATCATGAAATAATATGAAAGACGACACCCTCCTCCTCTTTGACGAGTTACTGGAACACGATTCAAGCTCAAAAATTTTTTTCCCTTTGGCACGGCTGTACAGAAAGCAAGGCCATCTCGACCGAGCCGCCCAAATTGTCCAGAAAGGCCTCGAACATCATCCCGATTATCTCGACGCGCAGCTTTTCCTCGTTGAATTACTGCATGAACAAGGCAATTTTACAGGCGCCCAGAGCAAGGCAATGGCTCTTTTTTCCAAACTGCAGGAAAACGACAAGTTCTGGTTCAGTCTGCGCAGTCATTTTGCGTCATTGCAGCGGACAAATCTTGGACTGGCAGCATTCATCATCGAACGCAGCGCTTCGGGACACGAAATCGACCTCTCCAAACTGCTGACAGCTGGCATGGGGCATTACGCAGAGGAATGCAGTGTCATTCCGGGAACTTCTGAACCCGAGGCCGATCTCGACGCAGAAGAAGTAGCGCAGATTTTCATCAATTCCGGCATCAAAACCAAAACCATGGCTAAATTGTTGACTGCTCAGGGCGAGTATGCGCAGGCAGTCAAGATTTACGACGAACTGCTTGTGAATACCCAGGACGAAGCCGAAAGAGTCGAACTGGAATCCTTACGAGAAACAGCGCAAAAAGAATTACGAGGTGTTGAAGAACCGGCGGACGACAAAAATGCCAAACTTTACCGTGTACTGAATTCATTAGCGTCACGTCTTGAAGATAAAAATGCAAATTCAGAGCTTATTACCAAGGCCTGAGCGTGACCATAAAAGTGTCTAACTCTGTCAAACACCCTACATCATGTCACTAACCCTTACCAGGTTGCACCTCATGAAATATTTCTTACTTGTACTCGCATCTTTTTCACTCATCGCTTGCCGCCCAGTCCACGTCACAAAAACCTACTATGATGAATATATCAACCCTACAGCAAGCATTGACTATGAAGATACTATCGCAACAAACCTTCCGGACATCTTTATTGACAATTACTATTCAATCGACAGCAACCTCGCCAGAATCGTCAATCAATTAGACTTGAGTGAATCTACAATTTCCGAATCATGGATTTATCAACAAAAGACTGAAAATTCATGGATTAAATCTGCCGCAACATGGGATAAGGATATACTATACATATCAGGTGACGACACTCTGGGTTTTGACCCTCTGGCACGAAGAGTTGCAGCTGATTCGTTTGAAATTAAAGGCAGCATAATAGCTCATGACGAGAATCGTTTTTTTCTTGTCCACACCACATCCGATGGCAATGCATCACAGCGCTTGGCAATTGTTGAATTTGACATAACCGCTATGCTTGAGAATCTGGACCAAAGCGTCATCTCCCTGGCCATCAATGGCCAACCGCTTGACGCCGGTGCTGCACAATACGCCGAGATTGTCGCCAAGGCGGCGTCCTCTACCAAATATTCCGGATCAAAACGTCAGGACGGTCAGACTGTATACTGGATCCGCAGCATGGCTGCGGACAATCTCATTTACCTTTACTCAAACTAAACAGAGTTCATATGCGCCAAGTCACTGTTGTCGAACATCTGCTGCTACGGCAAAAAGAGCGTCCCATGGCCTCAGGCCGTTTTACACGCCTTTTAACTGAACTCATCTTGTCCGCTAAAATTATCGGTCGCGAGGTTTCCAAGGCCGGATTGCTTGATGTTTTGGGAGCCACGGGAGAAGTAAACATCCAGGGTGAGGTCGTCCAAAAACTCGATGACTTTGCCAATCGCGTCATCATCAGACGCATGGAACGATCCGGGGTGCTTTGCGCAATGGTTTCCGAAGAGAATGCCGACTTTATTGAAATTCCTCGTCAATTTCCTGTCGGTGACTACATCCTGGTCTTTGATCCTTTGGATGGATCGGCAAATATTGACGCCAATGTAAGCATTGGAACGATTTTCAGCATTTACCGGCGCACCTCGTATAGCCAGCAGGCGGTTAGCGTCAGCGAACTTCTGCAAAAAGGATCAATGCAAGTCGCCGCAGGGTATATCATCTACGGCTCGTCAACGATGATGGTCTACACTGCCGGCAATGGCGTGCATGGTTTTACCCTGGATCCTAGTGTTGGAGAATTTTTGCTATCACATCCAGACATAAAAATTCCCGAGCAAGGAAAAATTTACTCTGTTAACGAAGGATACTACTCTTATTGGGATCAACCTACACGAAGCATAGTTGATTACTTCAAGTCAAGTCAGAATGCACTCGGATCGCCTTACAGCTTGCGCTACATAGGCTCTCTTGTATCCGATTTTCATCGCAACTTGCTTTATGGCGGAATATTCATGTATCCGGCTGACTCCCGCGATCCACGTAAACCCGCCGGCAAATTGCGCCTCATGTGTGAGGCTGCACCCATGGCCATGATCATCGAGCAGGCTGGTGGAATGGCAACGGACGGCATTCGCCCGATCTTAGACATCGAACCGCAGGAACTCCATCAGCGAGTTCCGCTTTTCGTCGGTTCCAAGGCCGATGTCGAAATGGTGCGCCGTGTCTACACCGAGGCTCAAGCCACGTAACGGCAAGCAAATGGACATTTTGCCGGGAGTTCACGCAATCTCATGATTTGCCTTGGCATTGAAACGTCATGCGACGAAACATCTGTCGCCTTGTGGCAGGACGACCATCTCCTCCAGGACTCCGTGCACACGCAGATTCCTTTACATTCCGTTTTTGGCGGCGTGGTGCCCGAACTGGCCTCCCGCGAACATCTGCGAATCCTTGATCCATTGGTCGCCTCTGTACTTGACGCCCATCCTTGCACTCGAATTGACCTTGTGGCCGTGACCCGAGGTCCGGGCTTGCTCGGAGCGTTACTGGTCGGCATTTCCTACGCCAAGGCGCTCGCCCTTTCATTGAATACGCCCATAGTCGGAGTAAATCACCTTCACGCTCACTTGCTGGCGTGTGATTTCAGCGGATCCATTGAATACCCTGCGCTTGGCTTGCTGGTCTCCGGAGGCCACACACATCTTTACCATATGCGCAATCCGTATGATTTCGTTCTCTTGGGGAAAACTCTTGACGACGCGGCCGGTGAAGCTTTCGACAAAATCGCCAAGCTTCTCAATCTCCCCTATCCCGGTGGAAAGTATATCGATATGCTGGCTCGCCATGGATCAGTGCAAAAAGGTCTTTTCACCAAACCATACCTCAATAACGACAATCTGGACTTCAGTTTCAGCGGTCTGAAAACTGCCGTGGCTCAATATGTCCTGCAGCAAAACATCCCGGCCCTGAACTACACCAACTTCGAAGTTGACCGCGTTACAGACCAAGTCAAAGACTTGTGCGCCACAATCAATCATACTATTTCCCAAACATTATTAGAGAAATCGCGACGCGCCCTGCAACGCACGAACGGCGTCCGAACGCTGTGTCTGGCAGGGGGCGTGGCCGCCAACCAACTGATCCGCCAGCAGTTCTTTGATTTCGCCACTGTGCACGGGCTTAAATTTTTAGCCCCGGCTCAAAACTATTGTGGTGATAATGCCGCTATGATAGCGTATGCAGGTGTCTTGTTAGCACGCAAGGGGCTTCGCAGTTCGCAGGATTTCGAGGCAATTCCCCGCGGAAAGATTGTTCCCAATGATTACATCGTAACCCCTTTCAAGGAGTGAATAATGGCTGCACAAATAAGTGATGCCGGATTCGAGGCGGAAGTTCTGAAATCTGATATTCCTGTCCTGGTTGATTTTTGGGCTCCCTGGTGTGGTCCTTGTAGGGCTATCGCCCCTGTGATTGAAGAACTTGCGCAGGAATTTGACGGCAAGGTCAAGATACTCAAAATGAACGTTGACGAAAATCCCAGCACTCCCAGCAAATTCGGAATCCGTGCAATACCAACGTTAATACTCTTCAAAGGCGGCGAGGTAGTCGAGCAAGTCACCGGAGCAGTGTCCAAGGCCAGCCTGAAACAGATGCTCAATGACAAAGCCTTGTAAGATTCCGTAAGTTACCAAGGCCTCAGGAGGGTGGCTGCGCTCGCAAAGCGGTCACCCTTATTCTTTTGTGGTCATGCGTTGCTTGCAATTTTGTTCCATTCACCGCCAGCCAGGTATCGTCAATGCGCACCTATCTAATGCTCTTTTGTTTTGTTTTTTTCCTGAATGGATGCGGGGTTATCGACTATTATTTCCTCACACCGCCAGATGATACCGCCCAAGAGCTTTTTGAGAACGCTCGCAGCTACATGGCGGAAAAAGATTACCCCAAAGCCATTGATTCGCTGAGCAAACTCAACGACCGGTACCCATTCAGCCCCTATGCGGTACAGGCGAGAATGATGCTTGGGGATGCATACTTTCTCGATGCACAATACATGGAAGCAGTCGATGTCTACGAAGAGTTCCTGAGTCTTCACCCCCGGCACGAATCCATTGATTATGTTCTCTTTCAGATCGGTGTCAGCAAGTACAAATCGCATCGTTCCATCGACTTACCGCAAACTGAATTGACTGAAGCTGTTGAAATTCTGCGACGTCTTGTCGATGGCTTTCCACAGAGTTCCTACCGCGAAGAAGCAATCGTCTATATTGGAAAATGCAGAAAGCTCATGGCTGAACATGAAATGTTCGTCGCCGATTTTTATTTCAAATCAAAATCGTACCAATCTGCTTGGACCCGCTATACGTACATTGTTGACAATTTTTCAGATGTCCCTGAAGTATTCGAACTGGCAAAATCCAAAGCCAAGGTGGCATTTTACTACGCCCAACAAAAGGACAACGACACCATTCGCCATCCCAGTAAGTTTCGTTCTTTTTTTGACTGGTTATAGGAGTTGGATTTCCTGCGGCTGAAAATAGTGCAGGCGCGGATTCGAAAAAAGGATGATCACGACCAGTCAGGCAACAGTAAACCAGTAGCTCTGATTGACGACCCACAGGTGAAGACTCGCAATTCCAGCCAGCTGAAATTGCGAGTCTTTTTTTGGTCGTCCTGTCGCAAACGCGGATTCCGACAAAGTCTCGACAACTTAAACCGGACGACTCATGGTGCGAGACAAACTCCAAGCCATGGCACCAAGCAGCATCACGCCCAGTCCCAGAATTCCCCAGAGAATCATTTTTTTGTAGGACGGCACCGGCTCCAATCGCTCCGGACCGCCCAACACGACAGCGTCACCCAAGAGTGCCCGACCCATGGGCATGTTCCGCCCGTCTGTTGAGCGCAGCATTGGCGTCAGGAGTTCCGGCCCGGCCTGTACGCCCGGATTGCCAACGGCCAGCATGTACGGTTCTTCCCCCTGAGCCATGAACACAGCCTCCTGCGCCATCCATCCGACACGCAAGGGAGCTTCATTGCCCTGCATGCTGAGCCGGAATCGGTAAGGAAGGCCTGAAACAGACATGGCCGGCCCGGCCAGACTCTGTCCTTCAACGAAAAGCCGGAAAAGCGAACCGCTGCGTCCAGAACGCCACGCACCGGAAGACTCCTGCGTCAGAACCGTCAGGCTGAGAACGGCATTATCCATAGCCTCAAGGTCCAGCAGGTCCACGGGCAAAGACTTGGGCAGCGAGTATTCATACACGCCATTCTCGATTTTCTTTCCGCTCAGCGCAGCCCAGCGTCGCAACATAAGGTCGTCGTGCTGAGTGAATATGCCGTGCACCTCGCTGGCAATCATGCCGAGATCCGGGCCTGAGAGCAGGTAGTATTTCCACTTCTGACCCTGAAGCTCAATCCGATCCTGTAGAATGCGTCCGTGAGCGTGCTGCATGGAAGCCATCATTCCCCGGCCGACCTCGGTCCAGGCCGCCAGATCGTTGCTGGCCCGAACCACCACCGGCACAAAGGAGTCCATGTCGGTATGGAAAGAAATGCGCAGTGCGGTCAGCGGCACCGCAATCTGCGTGGCGTCGAGAACAAGATCCGACGCCCTCCCCTCAGTCTCAGGCCGAATCCTGGCTTCCACCACCGTGCCCTGGTCCGAAGTGCGGACATGCATGCGCAAATCAAGATCCGGGCCGGCCGGGTTATCGGTGCGTATCCGAAACATGGGCAGAAAATAATCCTGCGATTCCGTGCGCCCTGTCTGAGCCGAACGAACCTGCAGAGGCATTTCCCGACCCCGGGCGTCAAATACCCGCATATCACCCAGATCTGGCCGGGCAGAGGCCTGATGAACTTCGTACGGAATTTCCAGACGCTGCAGCGAAAATCCCGGCTCGATTTCAACGTTGAATCCACCGGCAAAGTCCTGAGAGGAAGCCGCCAAGGCCAACTGTGGACAGAGCAACAGGACAAATAACACTCGGATCACGATTTTTCCTCCTTCGGCGGCAGCGGACAAAAATAGCCGACCACCAGCATGAGCAGCCCAACACCTAAAAACGATACGATACGCGGCACGGTTCCACTGCCGTCCAGATCGATAAGAAATAGCTTTACGACCACCAGTCCCAGCAATCCGGCCCCGCTCAGCCATAGCCTCCTCTGCCCGAGTTTCTTTCCCAGCAGCATGACCAGCAAGGCGCTGACAGTCCAGAGCACGGCATAGGCAGCCTGCAATATGTCCGACCGAAACATGAAGTCAAAAGCATAAGGCACTTCCGCCCAGAAATGAACGGCCCTGGCCACGGCCACGTTCAACCACACAAAGAATCCAGCCCCAAGGGTTGCGCTCAGAGCGCCCTGATGCGCCCACAGGGCTGTATCGCTTCTGGCCACAGCGTCCCTCCAAACCGCCAAGGCGGCCAACACCAACAGCTGGGCCAGATCCAGGGGATTGAAAACCGGAATATAGGGCAGCAGATTTACGCCGCCGTGCTGAAAACAGGCCGCCAGCCACCATAGCCCGGACAATCCGATCAACACGCCCCCGCCACTCAGATAGGCACGGCGATGCCTGACAAATGGCCAGGACGGAACCCTGGACAGACACGCGGCCAGGAGTAACGCAACAACCGCCAAGATCGCGGTCAAATCCCCCCAGGCGCCGACATCAATCAGTTGCGCCGTCAACCAATGGTTTTCCCGCGCCAGCAGGACTCCGACCAGGACCAGTGAACCGGCGTGAATCCAGCCGGTCACTCTGGGAATCCAATACTTCTCCAGCTTGTACAAAATGGTAAGGTGAAAAATTAAGGCAAGCGGCCATGCAATCCAGCCTCCTGCGGCCCCGGGATGGGTTGACCAGGCAAGAGCCAGCATCAGCAGAAACGGTATGGTCAAGGCAGCCAGGTAACGCGCCATGGGCCACACGAAGCGCCCATGCATGACTGTCCAGATTCCAAGACTCCCCAGAACAACGCCCAGACTGAGAAGATGCCTGAAATCCCCACCGTTATCTTCACTCCAGGCAAACCAGGACAGGTACCACCACAAACCGCCCCAAATACCGCACATCAATGAAAAATGTTTTTCACGCTCAGACCCGGCAGCTTCGTGCTCCGCATAGGCCCAACTGGAAAAAAGCCCGCCCACGCCCAGAAACATCCCGGCCAACAGACTGGCAAGATCGAATTCGAGATATCCGTTGCTCATGGCAAACCCAAAGGACAGCGCCGCACCGGCCTGCAGGAGCAGGCCGAAGACTCGTGTGCGCAACCGACCCTGCCGCAGGCCGAGCCAGACCATGCCGGCACCTTCCAGCGCCCAGGTTGAGGCGGTCCAGGTGGCGTCCAGAGCCAACGGCACCGCCAGCGAGACAAAAATGACGCCCAGCACAAGATGAGCCTCGCTCAAGAGTCGCAGTCCCGGACCCTTGGAACGCATGATCGTGATCGGCGCCAGATACCATGCAGCCAACGCCAGGGCGCTGAAAGCCCCTCCCATGGTTGTCTCTCGAACCAATCCCATCTGCAGTCCAAAGGCAACCAACGGCAGCCCAAAGACCAAAGCACTGTCGAGGCGCATCAAGCGATCATCATCCTGACGGCGGGCGAAGAGTATGGAAATGAGGCTGTACATGACAAAAAACAAAATCAGGAACGGTTCGGTGCTGGCCAGGTATTCAGGCCGATAGTACTGAGCGCCCCATATGGCGCCGATGCCGAATGTAAACGCGAATCCGAGCAAATTCAGGACGCGCCACGCCTTGAACCATGCCACACCGAGCACGCCGACGTTGAGCAGGGCGTAATAGACAAAAAGATGGACGTGACTCCCCTGCCCCGTGGACAACAGAATGGGTGCCAGAAAGCCACCGGTCGCACCGAACACGGCCAGACCGGGCGCGTTCTGAACCAAGGCCAGCACTCCGGAAAAAATGACCATCAAGGTCAAAAAAGCCAGGGCCAATTCCGGCGGTAGCATGTCCATGAAACGGGTGGCGGCAAAAACGGTCAGATAGAGCACCCCGACTCCGCCGCCCTGAACCAGCAAGGCGTAAACCGCCCTTGTTTGCCGCAACCGCCAGCCCAGGCCCAGCAGTGCGATGCCAAGGACCGCCGCGCCGGCCATGCGCAGTTCCACCGGCAACAGGCTGTGCTCGGCCGCGTACTTGAGCAGAAAGGAAACGCCGAAAAAAAGCACGACCAGTCCGGCCTTGACCACGGGGTTGCCGGCAGTCAGCCAACTCTGCAGCGACATCCAGAGTCCGTCCAGGCTGCCAGAGCGGGGTGGAACCGGCCCGCCAGTGCGGGGAAGCGGCTGCGCTCCCGCCGCATGCCAGCGAACAGGCGGCTGCTCAGGGGCACCGCCCGCGAAGGATTCCTCGGCATCAGCACTGAAGGTGAAGACATCGTCAACCTCAGGTCCGGCTGGAGTCGCTTTTTCCGGCTGATCACCGGCTTGAACCGACGACATGGCCGCATTCTGACCCGAAGACGCAGCCGCAAGATCTTCGCGCAGAGTCCGGGTCATATTTTCCAACTCCCGGATTCGCTTTTCCAACCCGACTGTCCGCCCGAACAGCATCCAACAAATCACTCCCAATGCCGGCAACGCCGCCATCACGGGATAACGCCATAAGTGGTCCACAGCCCCGAGCAGGGAAAACAGAATAAGCAACGCGAGCGCAAAACGCATAGGACCTCCGCCGCCGAAAAATGCTCAAAACTGCGGCCAGCATCATGACTGACGGCCGCTCCTGAAAACGAGATGTGGGCAATCCTCAGCGAGTAAGTTTGCCCACATTCTTCTCTTCAGTCTGGCTTCAACAGCAGCATGTTCAATGTAACTTCCTACTTGCTGACGATTTCAGACCCCACTCCGCCCTGGGTGAACATTTCGAGCAGGATGACGTTCTCGACCCGGCCGTCAAGGATATGGGCCTTGCCGACTCCTCCGTCCACGGCTTCCAGGCAACATTTGATCTTGGGAATCATGCCGCCGGTAACCACGCCCTGCTCCAGGGCATGCACAGCCTGATGCAAAGTCATGGACGAAATCAGCTCGCCCTTCTTGTCCAGCACGCCCGGCACATCGGTCAGCAGGATGAGCTTTTTCGCGCCCACAGCCACGGCCACGGCGCTCGCCACGGAATCCGCGTTGATGTTGTAGGTGTTGCCCTCCTCGTCCACTCCAACCGGAGCGATGACCGGCACGAAACCGGCGTCCTGCAGGGAGTCAATGAGTTTGGTATCCACGGCCACAACTTCACCGACCTTGCCGAGATCGATGATTTCGGGTGGAGCGTCGGCCCTTTCCACGGCCATTTCCAGCTTCTGGGCGTGAATGAGGCGGCCGTCCTTGCCGGACAAACCAACGGCCCGGCCGCCCTGGACATTGATCAGGTTGACGATTTCCTTGTTGACCTTGCCTACCAGGACCATCTCGACCACATCCATCGTCGCGTCGTCGGTCACGCGCAAACCCTGCCGAAATTCCGAGGTGATTCCGAGTTGCTTGAGCATGGTGCCGATCTGTGGCCCGCCGCCATGCACAATGACCGGATTGACCCCGATGTAACGTAACAGTTGGATATTCAGGGCGAAACTGCGGCGCAGGGCTTCGTCCTTCATGGCATGACCGCCGTACTTAATGACCACGGTCTGTCCGTAGAATTCCCGGATATACGGCAGGGCCTCCAGCAGTATGGAAGCGCGCAAAGTTTCGTTTGTCATGATTCCCTCGTGGGCTTGATGGTGGGCGGAGATTGCCGGCCGCAGCCGGACGGCACACTTTGGCAAGGGCAACTGAAAAATTCAAGGACAATGATGGGATCAAGGTATTGTCCAACCCGGGCATGAGGCGTGTCAGCGACCCTACCAACTGTTCCGCTTCACCCGGAGGCCGCTTGCCAGGCCTTGACTTGACCCCGGTTTTACGTCAGCAGGCCTTTGTTCACAGGCAGCGGACAAGTGGCACCCCGCTTTACAAATTCTCCCTCACCCCGGCAGTTGCCGGACCTTCAGGTGGACCAATGCTGACCATCACCAAAGAGTTTTCTTTTCATGCGGCCCATCGGCTGCATCTGCCCGGCCTTTCCGAAGCCGACAACCATCAGATCTACGGCCCCTGCGCCAAGCTGCACGGCCACACTTACCGCCTGCGCGTCACTCTGGAAGGGCGTCCTGATCAAACAGGCATGATCCTGCACTTTGACCGGCTCAAAGAAATTGTGCGGCGCGAAGTGCTGGACCGCTACGATCACGCCGACCTCACTGAGCTCGACGAATACCGGGAACTGCCGGCCACCGCCGAGAACATGGCCGCACATATCTTTACCATGCTGAACCGGGCCCTCATTTCGGACCGCTACCGCCTGCTGCGTATCGATGTTTTCGAGACAGACACGGCCTGGGCCAGCTGGACCGGGGAAAGCCATGCTTGACGTCGCGGAAATCTTCAATTCTCTCCAGGGAGAAGGCCCGCTGGCCGGACATCCGGCCCTTTTCATCCGCCTTGCCGGGTGCGTGCCGCCCTTCTGCCCATGGTGCGACACCCCTCACGCCCTCCACCCCGCCGGACCGGACACCATATCGATGTCCGTGACCGATCTGCTCGCCGAGGTCGACATGCATCCGGACCAGCTGATTGTCATCACCGGCGGCGAGCCTTTTCGCCAATGGGACAACGGCCTGGAGGAATTCGCCGCAAAACTGGCGGCCAACAATCGACGCATCCAGTACGAAACCAGCGGCAAATCCGGCATCCCCGCCGAAACGTACGGCACGGTGGTCTGTTCTCCCAAACCGCTGGACCGGCCCGTGCTGGCCACGGAACTGGTCGCGCGCGTCCATGCCTTCAAATTCGTGGTTTCCGCAGACATTGATCCCGTGCTTTGCTTTGTGCGGACCGCCGGCATTGATCCGTCCAAGGTCTGGCTCATGCCTCTGGGCCAGACCCGAGCCGAACAGTTGAGCGCCATGTCCCTGGTCTGGGAGCATTGTCTCCGCCACGGATTCAAATTTTCGCCACGCCTGCACGTGCTGGCCTTCAACGACAGGAAAGGAATATGAAAAGCGTCATCGTCGTATCCGGCGGCATGGATTCCGCCGTGCTTTTGACCAAGGAACTGGCCGACGGCCACACCGTCACGGCCCTGAGTTTTGACTACGGAGCCAAACACAACAGCCGCGAATTGCCCATGGCCCAGGAAATGTGCGCCAAACTTTCCGTAGCCCATACGGTCATGCATTTACCCTTCATTAATGAGCATTTTTCCTCTTCCCTGCTGATCTCCGGCCAGGATGTGCCCGACGGCGCCTATGACAGTCAGAACATGAAAAGCACCGTGGTCCCTTTCCGCAACGGCATTCTCATCGCCATTGCCGTCGGCTTTGCCGAGTCCGTCGGTGCATCGCGAGTCCTCATTGGGTCCCATTCCGGTGACCATCACATCTATCCCGACTGCCGCCCGGCATTTAACCGCGCCATGGATCAGGCCGCGCAGCTGGGCACCGACGGCCAGGTCAGTGTGGTCTTTCCCTTTGCGGCGATGGACAAACGGGCCATCGGCGACCTGGGACGGACCCTGGGTGTCGATTTCGCCCGCACCTGGACCTGCTACAAGGGAGGCACTGTGCACTGCGGGACCTGTGGAGCCTGCGATGAGCGTAAATACGCTCTGCGCCACGATCAAAACCTGGACCCGACCGTCTATCAGCAGTGAACCGGAGGCAAGTATGCAGCAATCCCCACGCATGGTCCTGGGCCAGCAGGTCGACTTCAGCCCAACCTACGATCCACGTCAGCTGTGCCCCGTGCCGCGCCAACTCGGAAGGCAGGCCGCCGGTATTGGCGAATGCCCGTCTTTTACCAACGGCGAGGATATCTGGAACATGTACGAACTGTCATGGCTGGAAGAATCCGGCAAACCCGCCGTGGCCATGGCCGAGATCAGGGTGCCGTGGAACACCCCCTGCCTGATCGAATCCAAATCGCTCAAGCTCTATTGCAATTCTTTCAACATGACGGTTTTTTCCGACCCGGACTCCGTAGCGCAAATCATGAGCCGCGACCTGTCGCTGGCTGCCGGAGGCGAAGTGAGGGTGAACATCATCCCGGCCAACCGTTTTGCCGAGGCGGTCCTGCTCGAACCTCAGGGGCATTGTCTGGACGATGCCAATCTGAGCACGGCGAGCTACCAACCAAATCCCGAACTGCTGACCACGGGCAGCCAATATGTGCGGGAACGGGTATTTTCCCGACTCTTCCGATCCCTCTGTCCGGTGACGGCCCAGCCTGACTGGGCCACGGTTACGATCTCCTATGCCGGACCGGTCATCGAACCAGCGGGGCTGCTGGCATACCTGGTGTCATTTCGCGAGCACCAGGGATTTCACGAAGCCTGCGTGGAACGCATTCACGCCGACATCAGCGCTCGGTGCCAGCCGCAGGAACTGGAAGTCAGCGCCCGCTTCACCCGCCGGGGCGGACTGGACATCAACCCGGTACGATCCACCTCCACCGGCCCGTGGTCCAACCCGCGCGACCCCCGTCAATAGCTCTGCGTCCACTTCACAACTGGCCCTTTGCGGGCGGAATGTGTATGGATAGGCCATACGCAACCACCCGGAGGAGCCATGCAGCGCGCAATCAAAGCAATTTACAAAGGTGAACCGGTGACCGAAGGAGCCGGCGTTAAACTGCGCCGGATCTTTGGTTACCACGAAGCCTACG
The DNA here is from genome assembly GCA_964651415.1 of uncultured Desulfovibrionaceae bacterium. Taxonomy (GTDB): domain Bacteria; phylum Desulfobacterota; class Desulfovibrionia; order Desulfovibrionales; family Desulfomicrobiaceae; genus Desulfomicrobium. Next base: position 16,815 of record CAZYZA010000005.1, on the reverse strand, counting down.
ACTTCGATCCGTTTCTCATGTTCGACGATTTTCGTTCGGACCGACCGGCGGACTACCTGGCCGGATTTCCCTGGCACCCGCACCGAGGCATCGAAACCATCACATATGTCCTGAAAGGCGATGTCGAGCACGGCGACAGCCTGGGGAATGCAGGAGTCATTTCCAGCGGTGACGTGCAGTGGATGACGGCCGGCTCAGGCATCATCCATCAGGAAATGCCCAAAGGAGACGCCCAGGGAGCCATGCACGGCTTTCAGCTCTGGGCCAACCTGCCGGCCCGGCAGAAAATGACGCCGCCGCGCTACCGGGGCATCACCAGTGAGCAGATTCCGGAAGTTGCCATGGGAAGCGGCATCAACGTCAAGGTCATTGCCGGTCATGTCAACGGCCGGTCCGGTCCCATGGACGATATAGCCATCCAGCCGCAATACCTGGATTGCAGCGTCGCCGCCGGCACCTCATTCGCCTATCCCTTACCCAATTCCCACACCGCGTTTATCTACGTCATTGCCGGCGAGGGCACCGTCCAGGACCGGCAGGTGGACAACAGAACCCTGGTTCTGTTCGAGCCGGGACCGGAACTGGCCGTCACGGCTGGAGCAGATGGAGTGCGGTTTCTGCTCATCAGCGGCGCACCCCTGCACGAACCCATTGCATGGCGCGGGCCGATTGTCATGAATACCCAGGCCGAGCTGGATCTGGCCTTCAAGGAGTACAGAGAAGGCACGTTCATCAAATAGCCCATCACACGGGCATGTGTCAGGTCCGGCTCTTTTGGCGCCTCTTCCTGACTGAATCTTTTTCATCCAGTCATTGCCAAGATTCTCTCATCGGGCTATTGTCTGCATAAATATTTCCATGCTGACCGGCCTGACAGACCTGCACGTAAATCCGGCCAGTTAGCAAAGATCGGGCAGACAACTTTGGAGGGCGTTTATGATCACCCTGAAGGCAGAACCCAATCTCTCTCAAGTCCGACTGGGACGCGACAACAGATCTGATCTGATTTTCCAAGGATTTATGCTCAGCCGACAGACCATGCTGCGCAAAACAGGCATGACGCGTGAACGACACGGGCTGGCTTTGTACAAAACCAGAACAGGTCGGTACGTTCTCGCCACCAGCACGTTGCGAACCATGGCCGGATTCAGGCCGATCCATGCATATCAGGCACTGTGCTTTTCCTGCATGAACGATGTGCGGACCTTTCTGCAGCAGGAACACCCCATGCCTGATCCGATGGCCGAGGATCTGATCACAGCGGCCCACCATGCTGACTGGAATGATTTACGTGCCGTTATTGAACCGACCATCGACATCCGCCGCCAAAGCCGTGGCCTGCATTAGCACGATTGCGGCAGCGCGCAGAACACCAATCAACCTGGATAAGGAGGACTAACCATGAAAATTCTGGCAGCAATCGATCACTCTGACTACGCGACACTGGTACTTGACAAAGCCGTGGAACTGGCCGCCAAGGACGGTGGAGAGGTCACGGCCCTGACCATCTCCAACACGGCCTACACCAATCTTTATCTCGGGGAAGTTCCCGGCGAGTATTTAGACAAATTGAAAAAAGGCGTTGAAGAGACCGTCGTCCGGGCCAAGGAGCATGCAGCTGCAGCCAAGGCAAATGTCACTGTCGTTGTCGAGGAAAGCCCGTCTCCCGCAGACGCAATTGTTCAATATGCGGAAAAGAATGGAATCGACCTCATTGTCATCGGAAACAAAGGAGCCGGGGCCATTGAGCGTTTTCTGATCGGCAGTGTGTCAAGCAAGGTTGTGACCCACTCCCCCTGCTCGGTCATGGTTGTTAAAAAATAAAAACAAAATCCTCCAGGCTCAAAGGTCTGGAGGATTTTTAAAAGCGTATCCGGCCCGAGGACCAAGCGATTTATGCGATGCGGCCCCAGTTGGGTGAAACGAATTCGCTGCCGGTGGACGTTACGAGCAAGCAAGCATGACCGGGAAGAGTCGCAGTGAGACGTAACGCCTCGCGCGGATGCATGAGACTCAAGGCAGTGGCCAAGCCATCGGCCTGCATAACCGTTGGTGCCTGGACACTGACGCTTTTGATGTACTGAGGCGAGGCCCCGGTTTCCGGATTAACCAAATGATGTGATTTGCCGGCCTGATCGAAAGATACCTCGTATCCACCAGACGTGGCCACGGCGCCTGACCGCAGTTCAATCACCGAGGGATAACTCCCCATTTTGCTGGGATCCTCAATGGCGACACGCCACGGCCTGCTCAACCCTTTGGAAGAACCCTGGGCCCGGATATCGCCGCCGGCATTGATCAGGAAGTGTTCGATTCCGGCACGCTGCAACGATGTCGCTGCATGGTCGGCAATGTAACCCTTGGCAACGCCGTCAAGAGTGGCAGCCATTCCGGCCTGCGCAAAACGCAAACCAGCCCCGCTCTGCCGCAGACCTGCAGCATCAACCAAGGCCAACGCTTCATGCAGATCCTTTTTGTCTGGCTTACCGTGTGATCTTTCAAGCAAGGTGACCACAGGAGCGATGGTAATATCAAAACGTGTCCCGGACTGACGATGCAGCTCTGAACTGTGCGCCAGGACATCCAGCAATTCCCGAGGAGCATGGGTTAAACGTCCTGAGTCATTCAAGACCGACAAGGCAGTAGTGGAATCGAACCGATTAAAAATTCCGATTTGCCTTTCCATGTCCTCGAACGCATACCCCAACGCCTCTTGTCCTTGCAGGCGGGACGGCGCAAGCACCGTCATGCTGACAAAGGTACCCATCAACATGCGTTCTTCGGTGGTCGAAACCAGAGATGAGGAGGCAAGAGCCGGCAGAACCCGCATAACCGGAGCCAAAGTCGCGCCACCGGCCAGAATGGCCAAGGTCTTCAAAAAATTCCGGCGCTGGTGAGTGTGCATCCCGTGCTTCATAACGTATCTCCGTAATTCGCGAGTTAGGCATTCAGATCCGCGACGTGCGATTCCTCTGGATAGCGGGCGGGCTCCTTGCTGGGCGCCACTGCTATCATTTCCGGACTCAGGCAGCGCAGAATATTTCTTGGGCATTTCTCAACACACACCTCTTCGCAGGCGGGGCCGTAAGCCAAGCACGCTTTGTGATCAATGACGATACGTTCATCTTCAAGCCTGATGCACTGAGCCGGACATTTCTTGATGCAGGCTCCGCAGCTGATGCATCCAGTTTCACAAACATCCTTAACAGCCTTGCCCTTGTCCTGAGAAGAACAGAAAATCATGACGCGGGCCCGTCGTGGCACCAGCTCCAGAATGTGGTTCGGACAGGTCCGGATGCAGGTGCCGCAACTGGTGCATTTGGCCGGAGCGATATGCACCAAGCCGTCTTCAATCCACATGGCGTCAAAAGGACAAGCGCGAACACAGTCACCAAGGCCGAGGCAGGAGTACCGACAGGCGTCTGGCCCGTCATCAAGCAATTTGGCCGCCGCACAACTCATGATTCCGGCGTATTCATACTTGACCGCAACCTTGCCCTCAACTTTGACACAACGACGAAAGGCCACTTCGGGGTCAGCATCCCCGGCCGCCTTGCCCGTCAGTTCAGCCACGCGGGCAGTCACGTCCGGCCCGCCGGCACAACATTTGTTCGGCGCCATGTCAGGATCGTTGATGACGGCAATGGCGTAAGCTTCACACCCGGCAAAGCCGCAACCACCGCAATTGGCACCGGGCAGGGCATCGGTGACAACCTCGATGCGCGGATCCTCTTCGACATACAAAACCTTGGAAGCGATAGCCAGAACTCCGGCGGAAACGAAGCCCAGGCTGAATAAAGTCAACGCGGATACTGTGATAATCATAAGGATATCCCCTAGGCTATATCATCCCCTTGAACGCCATGAACGACAGCGACATGATTCCTGCCATAACCAACCCGATGGGCACGCCCTTCATGGCCCGAGGAATCCTGGATACTTCAAACCTTTCCCGTATGGATGCCAGTACCACGATGGCCAAAATAAAACCCAGACCAGAAGCCACGGAAAACAACAAAGATGTTGTAATATCGAATTCCTTACGGTGGACCATAATGGCCACGCCAAGTACTGCGCAGTTTGTGGTAATGAGAGGAAGAAAAATTCCAAGCGACTTATAGAGAGGCGGAACCATCTTTTTCAAAAACATTTCCACAAACTGAACCAGAGAGGCAATAACCAAGATAAATGCAATCGTTTGCAGATATCCAAGATTGAATGGAATAAGCACATTCTTCTGCATGAGATAGGTCAGCAAAGTAGCCATGAACATCACAAATGTTACGGCACATCCCATACCTATTGATACACTTTTTTCCTTTGAACACCCAAGATATGGACAAAGACCAAGATACTGAGCCAAAATTATGTTGTTAACAAAGATGGCCGAGATGAAAAGAAGGAAAATATCCATGTTACATCGCTCCCGGTTTTAGCTCTTGGCTGATTGCAGACGTTCCAGCTTTTTTTGCTCGACAATCTTTTCCAAACCTTTGCATGCAGCGCATCCCCGGCATCCGGCATCGAAATTTGGATCCAGCTCGACCCCGCTTCGTTTGGCCTGCCATGCCGTATAAAAATTCATTCCGGCCAGAATGAGCCCCAGGCTGACAAAGGCCCCGGGAGCCTGGACCATGAAAGTAAACGGTTCAAAAGAAGGGCCGAAAAGATCGATGCCAAACAAGGTGCCGGCACCCAGAGACTCCCTGATTCCACCAAGAAATGTCAGCGACAGGGTAAAACCAATCCCCATGCCCAGGCCGTCGGCAAGGGCCATATGTGGAGGGTTTTTGGAGGCAAATCCCTCCGCCCGTCCAAGAATGACGCAGTTGACGACAATAAGAGGAACAAAGATCCCCAACTGCTGATAGAGTGGATAGGCAAAGGCCTGCATGAGCATTTCGACCGTTACCACCAAAGAGGCAGCAATGGCGATGAAACAGACGATTCGGACTTTTTTGGGAATAAGGTTGCGCACCATGGAGATGATGACATTGGAAAGGGTCAGAACGAAAATAACCGCCGCGCCCATGCCAAGCCCATTTTCAGCAGTGTTGGTAACGGCCAGAACGGGGCACAGCCCAAGAACCAGGCGGAAAGGAGGTATTTCCTTCCACAGCCCTTTGGTAAATTCTTGCATCATTGTCGCCATAAAAAAATTCTCCTTGAGATGATGGCCAACCAACTACCAAGTAGTCTTGATCGTGTCCTTGAGCGCTGCATACCAACCGGATGCTTGCTTCACGGCTTCGGTCACAGCGACGCTGGACACGGTCACACCGGAAATAGCGTCTATGTCTCCGCCGTCTTTCTTCAGAACCGCCTTGGCAGGATCCTTGGATCTGAACTGCCTGGTAAAAGCATTCTCCTGGATGCGCGTGCCAAGACCCGGAGTTTCCTTGTGCGTGGTCACGCTGATTCCGAGCACCTGATCCGCCCTGACATCAAACCCCACAATGACGTTCACGTCGCCGCCATACCCGGGGCCGGAGCCTTCAATGGCCACAGCCTGCAACTTGCCGTCTTTCAAGGCCGGAAATACGAGAACGGTCTGTTCGCTTCCCGGCAATTCGAGAGGTTTGCGATCGGCGATGGGATCATTGGTGGCCTGCAACAGAACCTGCTTTAAAGCCGGTCCCTGCACGTTGGCCAAGACCTGTTCCTCAATGATGGGCTCAGTGACAACCTTGATCGTAGACAGGATAAGGCCGGAAAGGCCCGTGATTACAGACAACACAACCACCATGCGCAGTATTTCCATCATGGCTTCTTACCTCCCGCCAAAAGGCTTGGGTGCGATCATGTCAAAGAGGGGTGTGCACAGATTTGCCAGCAGCACCGCAAACATGGCCCCGTCAGGATAAATGCCGTACGTACGGATAATGACAACGAGGACGCCGCCGAAAAAGCCGTAGATGAGCATGGGAATGAGCCGTGAAGGTGACGCCGAAGGATACGGCATGAGAAAAAAAGCCGCCAGCATGGTGCTTCCGCAGAAGAGATGGAATTGAACCGGAGCATACACCGCAGGATCAATCAGGTTGTAAAGCATACCGGCCAGGGTAACGCCAAGCAGAAAGCTGACCGGAATGAACCAACGCAACTGCTTCATCGCCAGCAGAAAGACACCGCCAAGAAGAATCATCAACCCCTGCGACGCACCCAGCGCGCCAAGATAGTTGCCAAGCAGCAGGGACTGAAGGTCAACACTCGCGGTCGCATCCAAACCAAAATATTTGAGTTCGCTCAAGGGCTCAATCAGGTCCCATTGCAGCAGCATGGCGTTCAAATCCATATAATGAGGCCAGGAGATGGTCAGTACGCACCATCCCAGAGCAGGAGCGCAAACAGGACTGCCGCCGTAGCCGCCAAAAACCATCCGCCCGAGAATAATGGTTATGAAACTGCCGATGACGACCAGCCATACCGGAGCTGTTGACGGCAACAGAAAGGCGAAAATGACGCCGTCAACCAGGGCGCTGAAATTATCGGCCGTAGCCGGTCGCTTGGTCAGATAACGCTGAACGAAAAACTCTGCCGCCACGGCCGAAAGACCGGCCCAGGCTATGACCTCGATAGCTCCATAACCGTAACGGAAAACTGCCATGATCGCTGCGGGCAAAAGCGCCACGAGCGTGAAGATCATGGTTTTCTGGACTGTTCGCCCGCTGTGCCAAAGCGGCGCCGAGGACACGGTCAGTAATTTTCTTGCAATTTCCTGGCTTGCCATGTGCTCTCACCCTTGTTGAATCATCGTGATGGGGTTGAAGAAAGGGGCCGTGCCATCAGTCCTGCAACCGGCAGGTTCCGACAAATTCATCCTTGGCTGCAAGCTGCTGCCTGGCCAATCGGATATATTGCATGACCGGCCGGTTGGCCGGACAGGCAAACGTGCACATCCCGCACTCAAGGCAGGCGTCAACATGCTGGATGCGGGTTTCTTCGAAAAAGCCGAACTCTGCGTTACAGGACAACATTCCCGGTTGTATGCGGGCCGGACAGACCAGTACGCATTCGCCGCAATGAATGCAGGCGTTGGGTCCGACTTCCGGAAAACACCCCTCAGGTATCAAGGTGACGGCAGTGCAGTTTTCAGGAATACCCATGGAAAGATCAGACACGGCGTATCCGCACATGGGGCCGTCCAGGCCTATCTTGCCGTAAGCCGCAGGATCCAATCCGGCCGCCGCCAGAACATCGTGCACGGGCATGCCCGTGGGCACCCGGAAAACCTGATCACCAACGGTCACCACCGCGTCGAGCAAAGGCAGACCAGTTTCGGCCACCCGACCAACACGGTACAGATCAGATACGGAAATGACATCAACATTGTCCGGTCGTTCCGATCCTGTCGCGGCATACACTACGAGGGGGTTTATGGTATTCGGGTACAGATCGCTGACCTGCACCGTGGTGCAGCCGTGCAATGTCACACTCTTCCCGGCAGCCACGGCCAAGATGACGGTTCCGGGGCGCACAGCCCGCTCCAGTATCTTGATTCCGGCCTCAAGGGTCTGTGGAACGTCCTTGAGAAGCTGTTCGCTGACCATCACCCCCGGTTCGGGATTGAGACCGTTGACGATCAGCTTTCGAGACGGATGAAAACGAAACGTATCGATGCCAAGCTCAAGCAACTGGCGGCACAGCTCTTCACCGCTCAATCCGCCAAGACCGGCGTGGGGTTCAGGATGGACCAGTTCCGGCCCGGACTCTCCCTCTTTGGGAGCCGGCAACGGCCCGATGACAATCGAAGACGAGGTGATGTCCTCGATTGCTCCGTCAATGGTTGCGTGGACATACCCGACGCCATAAGCGCTCTTGGTCTGGGTTTCGGCCACGACCTGCCCCCGGGCCACGACCTGCTTTTTCTTGACAACGGGCTTGTGCTTTGCATCCAAAGGAATCCGAACCAATGTCGGAAGCGCAACATCCTGCAGGGTACCCTTGATCTCGACCGATGTGTTCAGACGTGGTTTCATCATAGCCCTACCTGGTGTGACAACGGGTGCATGATTTTTCTCCATAAGGGCCGGCTCCCACCTTTTCGTGACACGCCATGCACTGATCATGGTAGGAATCCATGCGGGTCAGCAAAGGAGTGGCGTCCGTTTCATAATGGCAGGAATTGCAGGTCGGCTGCGGGCCGTCCGCCTTACCGGGCAGCAACTGATGACAGTCCTTGCAGCCATCAAGTTTTTTCTCATACATGTCGGCGTGGCAACTGGCGCATTTGACATGGACCGCATCACGCAGTGAAGGCGTATCACCGTCCGCTTTCTCACCATGACACTGGTTGCACGCGCCGGGTTCGGGCTCAATGTCCGGACCGTGATGGCAATCCGTGCAGCTGGAAGCATACTCATCCATGTGATCGTCATGGCTGTAGGTCAGTTTGCCCAACTCTGCGTGATGGCAAAGGGTGCACGTCTCACGCGGCAGATCCTTCTGGTGATCGGCGGTAAACTGGGCATCAAATTCAGTAGCATGACATGAGCCGCACGGAACAGGAGTCAGACTCGGAGTCTCGCTCTCATGATGGCAATCAACACATCCTCCGCCCATTTTATCCACGTAGTCCACGTGTCGTGCATGGGTGAATAAAACATGGCCACCTTTGTTTTGCATAGAAAGGCGAACTGGAAGTTCTTCTGAAGGAGCTGGTACAATTTGACCGCCAATGATCAAAAGCACGAGCAAGCCACAGACAACAATGATTGGTGCGTAGCGGTTTTTCAAGGCAGTGTCCTTGTGCTCTGGTTAGACACAATATATAAAGAATGCTTTACAAGTAGCATTCATGCAGGACAATGTAGAAAGGAAGGAATTATATGAAAAGCCGTTTGTTTGGCTTGTGCGGCTGCTATATTCGATATCAAAAAACTTGTAAACCCAAATCTCATTTTTTTTTATCTTAACTTGTTCAGTCCGATTAACAAAAGCTCTAATTCAATTCACCTTGCCCCTCATAAAACTTCCCGCTATCTGCATGTTTCGCGAGCATGAAACATCAATCCAGCCAAGCATTACCGCCCAGCACCACCCAATCCCCAACACTGGTTGATCCGGAGGCCTGATGATATCCGCCACCATTGCCCTGGCCCTGGGCATAGCCCTGCTGGTCTGGAGCGCCGACCGTTTTGTCGAGGCCTCGGCCCATATCGCCAAACACTTCGGCGTTTCCACGTTTCTCATCGGCATGGTCGTTGTCGGCTTTGGAACATCTGCTCCTGAAATGGTCGTCTCGGCCCTGGCCGCCTTCCAGGGCAATCCCGGCATCGCGTTGGGCAACGCCTTTGGATCAAATATCACCAACATCGCCCTCATTCTGGGATTGACCGCCCTGCTCAGCCCTATCGCCGTGGATCGAAAAGTTCTACGCCAGGAATTACCAACCCTTATCGCCTTGACCGTCTTTACCGCCGTCCTGCTCTCGGACAATGACCTCTCGCGCCTCGACGCCATCATGCTGCTGATGTTTTTCGCCCTCCTGATGAGCTGGACCATGTTCCGGGGCATGCGCAACGGCGGCGACAACCCCGGCCAAGAGGTCATCCACGAACTCAATGACCATCATATGACGCTCAGACAGGCCACGCTCTGGCTATTGGCCGGGCTGATCGTGCTGAGCGTCAGCTCCCGCATGCTGGTCTGGGGAGCAGTCGGTCTGGCCCAGGGTTTCGGAGTCAGCGACCTGGTCATTGGCCTGACCGTGATCGCGCTCGGCACTTCCCTGCCGGAACTGGCCTCATCTTTGGCCGCGACCCGCAGAGGCGAACACGGCATGGTCCTGGGCAACGTATTAGGATCCAATATTTTCAATACATTGGCAGTGATCGGCATTGCCGGCGTCATCCATCCGCTGGGAGTCGACCCACTGCTTTTCTCCCGCGACGTGACCGTGACGATCCTGCTGACCGCGTCCATCTTTGTGCTGGGCTACGGTTTTCGCCGCTCTGGTCGCATCACCCGCTGGGGAGGAGCCGCGCTGCTCTGTGCGTACATCGGCTACATGACCGTCCTGGCCCGGACAACGTTTCTCTCCTGAAGGCCGATTCCGGCCAAAAACATAAAAAGCCCGACAACGCGCTGCTGTCGGGCTTTTTTATGAGACAACCATGGTCTGACTATCTGGCCGAGTGCATGTCCTCGCCGATCTCCTGCAGTAATGTTTTAATAACGCTGAGCTTATCGCTGTACTTGCCGTCCAGCCGCTGATCCAGATCTTCGGTAGCGTGGGCCATGGCCTTGAGCTGGTTCTCCATGGCCATGGAGGCGGTCTTGCGCGGCAACGTCGACAGCTCCGCAACCCTGCCGTCCAGTGTCGCATGGCGGGCGTCCAGTTCGAGAACAGCCTGGTTCAAAACCCGCAATTCTTCAATTTCCCGACTCAACCCAGCCAGATTCTGCTGCATCGCATACAAAAAGACGAAAAGGAGCAAAACCGCTCCCGCAGCCACTCCGGCCGCGATCCGATCCTTCTTGAATTCAGCCATGGCAATTCCTCCCGCCTACCTTGGCAATTGCCCTCGCCCTAATTGATCAGTGCCTGGAGCGGCGCCGGAATGGAACCGCCGCGACTCACAAAGCCGCCCGAAACACCGTTGCTGCGTACCGGCATGATTTCAGCCTCACCCAACAGGCCGCCGAAAAAGACCTTATCTCCGGCCTTTTTGCCCGGCACCGGAATGAGTCGCGCCGCAGTGGTCTTCTTGTTGATCATGCCGATGGCCATCTCGTCGGCAATGATGCCGGCCAGGGTTTCGGCCGTGGTGTCACCGGGCAGGGCGACCATATCCAGACCCACGGAGCAGACCGAGGTCATGGCCTCAAGCTTTTCCAGCGTCAGAACACCCTGGGCCGCAGCTCCGGCAATGTTCAAATCCTCGCTGACCGGAATAAAGGCTCCGCTCAGACCGCCGACACGGGAGCTGGCAAAAGCCCCGCCCTTCTTGACTGCGTCGTTGAGCATGGCCAGGGCGGCAGTGGTTCCGGGCACGCCGATGGAGCCAAGCCCCAGCGACTGAAAAATTTCACCCACGCTGTCGCCGACATTGGGGGTCGGGGCCAGTGACAAATCGACAATCCCGAATTCCACAGCCAGAATCCTGGCTACTTCCCGGCCGATAATCTCGCCCACGCGGGTAACTTTGTAGGCCGTGCGCTTGATCACATCTGAAAGCTCGCCCAAGTGTGCGCCTGGATTGTCCTGCAAGGCCCGATCTATGGCTTTCTTGACCACGCCGGGTCCGCTGACGCCGACATTGATGACCGAACCGGCTTCGCCAACGCCCAGATACGCTCCGGCCATGAACGGCACGTCTTCCGGAATATTGGCAAAAACCACCAGCTTGGCGCAGCCCAATCCGTCACGGTCCCGGGTGCGTTCAGCCGTGGCCTTGATGGTCCGACCCATGAGGGCCACGGCGTCCATGTTGATACCGGCGCGGGTCGTGGCCACATTGATGGACGAACACATCCGCTGCGTAACATCCAAAGCCTCGGGAATGGCGTCGATGAGGGCCAGATCGCCTTTGGCCATGCCCTTTTCGACCAAGGCCCCGAAACCGCCGATAAAATCAACGTTCACATCGCGAGCAGCCTGATCCAGGGTTTTGGCGACTTCGATCATGCCCCGTGTGTCGAACGGGGCCGCAGCCACGGCAATGGGGCTGACGGAAATGCGCTTGTTGACCACCGGAATGCCGTAACGGTCGCCAACTTCGTCGCAAACGGCAACCAGGTCTCTGGCACGGGCGGTAATGCGTTTATAAACAGTATCCGTGAACCGGGACAGATCATGCGATGCACAGTCCAGAAGGCTGATGCCCAGAGTCACGGTGCGCACGTCCAGATTCTCGTTCTTGATCATGGACAGGGTCGAGAGAACCTCGCGGTCGTTCAGCATGCAAGCCTCCTACACTCGATGAATCGTTTCAAAAATTTCGCGGTGCTGAACGGAAACATCCAGACCAAAGCTCTGACAAGCATCCTGCATGACCTGGCGCAAGCGTCGGTGTTCCACATTCTGCGGCATGTCGACCTCAAAGATCATGATCATTTCATCCACGTCCGCCTCGCTGGTGATAATAGCCCGGAAGTTGACCACATTGCACTGCAGGGAAGCGATGGCCTTGGTCACGGCTGAAATGGTTCCCGGTTTGTCCACGCCTCTGGTCGTAATGACAAAGGGTTGGGTGGAGCTGGACACCGCATTGCAAACCGGGGCCATGGGACGCAGGTGGGCGCTCAGTTCCTTGCCGCCCAGGGCCGCGTTCAAAGACTGCCCGATCGTATCCAGGCTGTGATCGTCAGGGTTCACTACAATAAAGATGGACGCGAACTCGGTTTGCAGAATGGTCTGACTGACGTCTTCAATGTTACAGCCATATGTGAACAATATGGTGGAAATTTCCGCCAGAATGCCGGGTTTGTCCTGGCCGATGACGGACAATACGAATTTATTCATGGGTCCTCCGCTCTTCAAGAAAGAGTAGCTCTATGACGTGGCCTGTCGCATCGCGTCAAGGCTTATCGTAGCCCCGTCCTCGGACCGGATGCACCCCGCCATCCCACTGCCGCGCTCTGGCCAAGCGTTGGACGATAGGCTAAGAACCCGGTCCGTAACGCAATATAAACCCCGCGAGGTACAGATGGTCAGCATTGGAACTCCCCTCTCCCCCTCGGCCACCAGGGTTCTGATGCTCGGTTCCGGCGAACTGGGCAAAGAGGTGGTCATTGAGCTGCAACGATTGGGCGTCGAAGTCATTGCCGTGGACCGCTATCCCGATGCTCCGGCCATGCAGGTCGCCCACAGATCCCACACCGTGCCCATGCTTGACGGCCAAGCCCTGCGCCGGATCATCGAGCACGAAAAGCCGCACTACATAGTACCGGAGATCGAAGCCATCGCCACTGACACATTAGTGGAACTGGAAGCCGAAGGATTCACGGTCATTCCCACAGCCCGCGCAGCCCGGCTGACCATGAACCGCGAAGGAATCCGCCGTCTGGCGGCGGAAGAACTGGGGCTGAAAACTTCGCCCTTCCGATTCGCCGAAACCCGCGATGAATTCCTGGCGGCCATTGCCGAGATCGGCACACCTTGCGTGGTCAAACCCATCATGAGTTCTTCGGGCAAGGGCCAGTCGGTTGTTCGTTCCCCGGCCGATGTCGAGACGGCCTGGACGTACGCCCAGGAAGGAGGACGTACGGGCCAGGGCAAGGTCATTATCGAAGGATTTGTCGAATTTGATTATGAAATCACCCTGCTGACGGTTCGCCATGTCAACGGCACCTCGTTTTGCGCACCCATCGGCCACTTTCAGCAAGACGGCGACTACCGGCAATCCTGGCAGCCCCAAGCCATGAGCGACGCCGCCCTGGCCGAAGCACGGCGCATGGCCCAAGCCGTAACCGAGGCCCTGGGCGGACGGGGCATTTTCGGTGTCGAACTGTTCATCAAGGGCGACGAGGTTTATTTCAGCGAAGTCTCACCCCGTCCGCATGACACCGGTCTGGTCACGCTCATTTCCCAGAACCTATCTGAATTCGCGCTCCACGCCAGGGCAATCCTTGGCCTGCCCATACCCGCCATCCATCAGCTGGGCCCATCCGCATCCAGCGTCATCCTGGTTCAGGGCACGTCGTCCGAAGTCAGTTTCGGCAATCTGGAGCAGGCCCTGGCAGATACGGATACAGACCTGCGCCTGTTCGGCAAGCCGGAAGTATCCGGCCAGAGGCGCATGGGCGTGACACTCGCCAGAGGAGATTCGATCGACTCCGCCGTGGCCAAGGCCAAAAAGGCGGCCGCAGCCGTGACCGTGACCCTCTGAAGCCTTGGCGTCAGAGGATTTGCTTGTCATACGCCACGGCATGAACTACGCAGTGGCGGTCGAGGCGATTTCCGCCCCACCCTCCCGCAGATTCCGGTCTGACCAAGCTTGGCAACCGGGCCGCGGCGGATTCACGTCAAGGAGACATCATGTTAAAAAAACTGCTTTTGACTCTGTGCATTCTCTCTATCTGCGGCCCGGTTTACAGCGGGGACAAAGAACACCGGCTTTTGGCCGAGGAGCTGATCAAAATCACCGACGGCGACACGGTCATGGAAAAAATGAAAACCCAAGTCACCATGATCTTCCAGCAGATCATCTCTCAGATGAACGTCCAGGAAGCGGACAAGGCCAAGCTCGAAAAATACAGCAAGAAATTCGATTCCATCATTCAGGAAGACATGGCCTGGGACAAAATCAAGCCGCAATACATCGACCTGTACACTTCGGTCTTCACCGAAGAAGAGACCAAGGGTCTGGTTGATTTCTACAAGTCCGACCTTGGCAAGAAAGTGACGGCCAAGATGCCGGAACTGATGCAGCAGAGCATGAATGTGGCTCGTGAGTACATGCAACACGTTGTTCCTAAACTGGAAGAATTGACTGAGGAAATGCGCATTGAATTCGAGGCTGGAGCAGAAGAATCCAGCAACTCTGCGCCGGAAGACGCAAAAAAAGAATAACGTAATTTCCTCGTAGCGCGGCCCGTCTCTAAGTGGAACGGGCCGCTTAACCCATAGAATTATTACAGCCCGCTTCTCTATCCCACCATGGCACACGCTGAAACCACTCGCTTGTTCCTGGACGCTTCGATCCCTTTCTCCAGTGCAGTGACATGAGGATAATCAGCTTGCTAATTCACGCTGAATGGATTTATCTAGCCCCGTTCCGAGTCCATCTGAGCTGACCGGCTGAATACAGCTGAAAGTTTGCGCTCATGAATTACTGACACAATAAGAGGAGACCTTGATGAAACACATTCTTGTCCTGATCATGCTGTTGCTTGTCGGGTGCGACGGATTTCTCGAGAGCAAGACCAAAAAAAGCGTATTCGTGATTTCAAGCTACCATCCCGAGCATGCTTGGGATGCCGCCTATACCAAGGGCATCACCGACCGTTTGGGTGGAGAGTACGACCTGTCGTTTTTCTCCATGGACACAAAACGCCTGCCGCGCGAAGAGCATCCAAAAATGGCCGCCAAGGCTGTGGACATGGTGCTTTCGAAGAAACCCGACCTAGTTATTGTCGGTGATGACGCGGCCCTGAAATTCACAGCGCCGCGATTGTCGCGCCTGGACATCCCCGTGGTCTTCCTGGGAATCAACAACAATCCGAACAACTACTTCAGCTCATGGCCGCAGAACATCACCGGAGTGACGGAAAGGCCGCTGGTTCATGCCAACATCCTGATGCTGAACAACATTCTGCCCAAGGCTTCACGAGTGGCCGTCCTCCTGGACGACGACCTGACCGCCAAGTTGGTCAAGGTCGAGTTCTTTGCCGGCCGAGACAATCTGAGCATTGCCGGAACCGACGTCGATCTGCACATGTTCAGCACCTATCAAGAATGGCAAACTTTCATAACGAGCAGCCAGCACAAGTATGACGCCTTCATCGTCGGCCTGTATCACACCCTCAAAGACGCGGCCGGTGACGTGGTACCCCCGGACGATGTACTGCGCTGGACATCAAGCACAAGCTCCGTTCCGCTCTTCTGTTTCTGGGATTTCAGCATCGGCCCGGATTTGGCCATCGGAGGCCAGGTAGTGTCCGGAGAAGAACAGGGCCAGATGGCTGCGGACCTGGTGAAAAGAATCATGGCCGGGGCAAAGCCGGTTGAAATACCGCCTCTGACCGGAGGAAACGGCAAAATGATGTTCAGCCAAGCGCAGTTGACTAGGCATGGCCTGACCCTGCCCAGCACCGTTGCCGACACGGCACTCATCGTCGACTAGTTTTTCCGTTGGCCAAGGCGGTACCCCGCCTTGGCCAACGCTTCACATCGCCTCGTTCTCTTGCCACAGCATTTCTCCCCAGCCCACATCCGGGCCTTTCAACCTCCCCTACCGCCATCCGCCTGTCTTCAACATTTCCGATGATCTCCCTTCCCGTAAGGGCGAAAAATTTTTCGGCGCTACATTCCTGCAAATCCGCGCGGCGCTCGTATGGAAAAGGGCAGACACATAGGTCTGCCCCTACGGGATGTACCGTTGCGTTGTGATGCAGTACGACAACGACAAACGGTCCATGACCAAACACATGGGTGCAGGGCACAGGAAAATTGCTTGAAAATTTGACCGAGAGTCTCCGACTGCCAAGGTGAGGTGCGCCCAGAGGGCATTATTCCATTTTTACATCAAACCCGCTGTTATCAAAGGCGTGTTGATGGCTCGCGCAGCACCTGCCCGCAGTACTGGCCCGGGCCCAGGCCTGGCAGGAGATCGGGGTGGACGGCGTCTTCGCCCAGTGCGACGGCAAGATCGGGGTCTGGGGCAAAATGGAACTGACGGTACTCTGATCCTCACGCCCTCCTGCAGGACGCCCTGACACAAGGCCATGAAAAAGGCTCATCCGGTTTAAGCGTCCATGCTCGTTGGGAGTTGACTGGGCAACCCTGAAATATGGGCCAAGAACACCGCCAAACAAGCCCCATCGTCGTCATCGCGAGGCGTCTTCGCGCATAGCCCGACTTTCGCCGTGGCGATCCATGCCTTGCCCGCCTTGCCCATTTAAGAACTGGATTGCTCGCGCTAAGCCCGACACGTTCGTCGAAGACTCCCACGCAGAGCCTGGCTTCTCGCATGACGGCCTCGAACGATTTTTTGTAGCGCACGACGGTTCCACCCGGAGTGGATTTGTTCCGATTCATAAGACGATGGACGCTTAAACCGGATGAGCCATAAAAAAAGCCCGGCAAACCGGGCTTTTTTTATGTCGGAAGCGGAAGCGCTCACCTGTTCATCCTGCGCCGAACCCCAACCA
>CAZYZA010000004.1:35834-76385 GCA_964651415.1 uncultured Desulfovibrionaceae bacterium | reverse complement strand
TGCAGCTGCTGCGCGGCGAGACGACCAACATCACGACCATCGAGGACCCGGTGGAACTGACCGTGCGCGGGGTCAACCAGACCCAGGTCGACCGGGGGGAAAAGCTGTCCTTTGCCGACGCCCTGCGGGCCATTCTCCGCCAGGACCCGGACATCATCATGGTCGGCGAAATCCGCGACAGCGAAACCCTGCGCATCGCCCTGCGCTCCGCCGTGACCGGCCACCTCGTGCTTTCGACCCTGCACACCAACGACGCGCCCAGCGCCTTCAGCCGCATGATCGACATGGGGGCCGAACCGTTTCTGGTCGCGGCCTCGGTCCGGGCCGTGCTGGCCCAGCGTCTGGTGCGCAAAGTCTGCCTCCAGTGCGGAGAAGAGGGCATGATCACCCCGGCGGAAATGAAAATGCTGGGCATGGACGGCGAACCCTTTCCCATCCGACGCGGGGCGGGCTGCGCGGGCTGTCACCTGGGCTACCGGGGCCGCATGGGCATTTATGAGCTTCTGGAAGTGGACACGGCCATGAAGGATCACATCATGGCCGCCGCCACCCCGGAAACCCTGCGCGACGCGGCCGTGGAACGCAAAGGCTTCCGCACCCTGCGCCAGGACGGCATCGCCAAACTCCGCGCCGGCCTGACCACGCCGGAGGAAATCATGCGGGTGACCATTGAATAGAGGCGCCCGTGACCGCGATGATTGCAGATCGGGACGGTCAGGAAAAATTCCCCGCATAGCCGGGATGATTTCACGTAGGGGCGGCCCCATGTGGCCGCCCTGCGTAAACATGAAACACCAACACACCCATGCCGCATTTTAAATACACCGGATTCGACGCCAGGGGCGAAAAAACCAAAGGCGTGCTGCAGGCCCAGGACATGGGGGCAGCGGCCGAACGCCTGCGCGGCCAGGGAATGATGGTCACGGACCTGGAGGAAACCCTCGGCCAGTCCACGCCCAGCGCCGGCGACGCCCTGGCCATGTTCGGCCGGGTCGGAACCAAGGACATCGTCCTTTTCTTCCGCATGTTTTCGGCCCTGATGGCCTCGCAGGTCACGGTGACCGAGTCCATCGAGATCCTGCACGAGCAGACCGAAAACCGGAAACTCAAGCGAGTGCTGGACAAGGTCCGTCAACGCATCGAGGGCGGCGAACCGCTCAGTGCGGCCATGGCCGAACATCCGGGCGTTTTCCCGCCCGTGGCCGTGAACATGATCCGGGCCGGAGAACTGGGCGGCATCCTGGACGTGGTGCTGGAGCGCATCTCCGAATACCTGGAGGCCAAGGCCGCCCTGCGCTCGAAAATGATCATCAGTATGATCTATCCGGCCGTGGTCGTTATTGTGTCCGTGGTCGTGGTCGGCTTTCTGGTCACCTTTGTCATTCCGCGCTTCGCCGTGCTCATGGGCGGACGCAAACTGCCGGCCAACACCCAGTTTCTGCTCGACACGGCCGAATTTCTGACAACCAACGGCCTGACCATCGCCCTCAGCACGGCCGGAGCCGGTCTGACCATGGCCGTGATTCTGTCCGTGCCGGCAAGCCGCATCCTTTTTGACCGCTACAAGATCTACATTCCGGTTCTGGGACCGATTTTCCGCTTCGGGGTTATTGTCCAGTTTTCCAAAACCCTGGCCGCCCTGCTGGAAAGCGGCATCACCCTGGTCGACGGTCTCAAGGCCGCGTCCGAGACCGTGACCAACGAGGCCGTGCGCAAGCAGATCGAGGTCATGAACGCCATGGTCATGGCCGGCGCGCCCCTGTCCTCGGCCTTTGAAAAGGACACCTTTTTCACGCCCATGGTCAAGGCCATGGTCAAGATCGGCGAACATTCCGGCCTCATGGATCAGGCCATGCACACCGTGGCCAGCCTCCACGAGAAGATCCTGCAGAGCAAGATCGCCAAGATGACGGCCATGATCGAACCTCTGCTGATCATCGTGCTCGGCGGGGTGGTCGGCTACGTGGCCTGGGGTTTGGTGGCCGGCATGCTGGCCATGTACGGTTCGTAATACCAGGGACTGTCCCTGCAACCATAACGGAGTAGAATATGAAACACCTTGTGCTGACCGTGCTGTGCCTGCTTTTTCTGGCAGGCTGCAACCAAACCGACAACAACGCCGTGGTCACCTTTGACGGCGGCAGCCTGACCCTGGAAGACCTCCAGGCCCATCAGGCCATCATGAAGCGCAGTTCCCAGTTCAACAAGAACCCGGATCAGGTCACCCCGGAGTTCGCCTATGAGCACGCGGTAAACATGGAAATGATCATCACCAGGGCGCTCAAAGAAAAGTTGCATCAGGACCCGCGCATCCGGGCTGAAATCCATGAATTCATGGCCGACCTTTTCCTGAAGGTCATGCAGGACCATCTCGTGCCGCAGATCGACAAGGACTCCCTGACCGAAGAGGAGGTCCGCGCCTATTTCGATGCCAATATCGCCAGCTATATCCCGCCGACGCTCTATGGCGTGCGGGTCATTGAAAATCCCGACCAGAACGTGATCCGGACGGCGCGGGAGCGCATCCTGACCGGCGGGGAAAGCTTTGAAACCGTGGCCCTGGATCTCTCGACCCACAACGCCAGCCGCGAGTCCGGCGGCTTTCTCGGACAGCGGGCCATCACCAGCTACCGTCCGGACTGGCGGGCGGCCATTGAACCCCTGGCCGTGGACGCCCTGTCCGAGCCGGTCCAGATCAAGAACGCCTGGTATCTCTTCCAGGTCACGGCCAAGACCGAGTTCGAGGCTCCGGATTTTGAGGAGAAAAAGGCCTATGTCCGCAACGATCTGCTCTACTCCAAATACCGCGAAGCCTGGAGGGTGCTCTATGACCAGATGCGCACGGACTACAAGGTCAAGGTCGATGAAAAGAGGCTGCAGGTGTTCCTGAATCAGGGAGAAAAATCATGAAAAAGGCAATGACGGTTCTGCTGACTGTCATCGGGCTGCTGATGCTGGCCGGGCCGGTCCTGGCCCACAGCACGGCCGGCCGGGTCAAGGTCCCGCTCGACTTCAAACAGCCCGAAGTCGACGACGTGGCCTATTTTATTGAGAGCTACGTGCACCGCGAATTGTACAGCGACGGCACCGCCGGCACGGAAAATCGTTTTGTGGTCAAGGATTTCATAAAGGTCGAACAGGACAAAGACACGGCCGTGGTCCGATTCGTCACTCTCGACAAAAAGGACAACAATTCTTTTGAGGACAGCATGGCCCTGCAGCGGGGCAGCGGCGGGGTTTGGCTGTATCAGCCGAAAAACGGAGGGGAGCCCCTGGAACTGCACACCTATATCACCACCGCTCGCTACAACTGGGAAACCCGCTGGAAACGGCTGGCCATCCTCTTCGGAACCCTGCTCTGCCTCTCGCCCCTGGCCCTGTGGCACGTGCGCCGCAGCGAACGCAAGGCCATGGCCGCCCGCAAGGCCCATGCCGAACAACAGGCCAAGGCCGAAGAAACCGGATCCCTGTCCACGCCCAGGGCCTGAAGAACTGAGAAGGGAACATGGTAGACGTCATCCGCAGACTGATCGTTGCCGGCCTGACCATGGGCGTGCTGGCCGGCAACGCCGATGAAGTGACCCGCTTTTTCGACGAAACCGTGGAAAATACCCGCCATCTGGCCACTTCGGCCGACCTTCGCTCCATCAGCAACATGCTCGACTACCAGCTGATGAAAACCGGACGCTACCCGTCCGTGGACCGCTTCCCGGACTGGATGCGGGCCAACTTCAAGGAAAGCGCAACCCTGGGCCTGGATCACTGGCAAAATCCCCTGGTCTACGCCACGGGGCCGGACCGCAAAACCTTTCTGCTGATCAGTTCCGGTCCCGACGGCGTGCCGCACACCGTGGACGATCTGCGCATCACCGGACCCTGAATGAGCCCCAAGGCAGGAGAGAACTCATGAATTCCATCACCCCCGACACCTGCAGCGGAGATTGCCGCTGCCTGGCGCGGCGCATCCTGCGCCGACAATTTTTCGTGGACCGGAAATTTCAGTTGGCCATGGTCGCCAATATGATGCTGGCCGGCCTGGTCTGCATGCTGCTCATGGCCATGGCCATGAGCTGGTTCTACATCTACTTTCTCAACACCCGTCTCTGGGCCGAAATCGACACCATGTTCTGGATCAAGGCCTCCATCATCGGCGGGTCCATGCTGGCGGCCATCGCCATCTGGACCATGGTGCGGACCCACTCCATCGCCGGGCCGGTCTGCAAGATCCGACGGGTGCTGCAGGCTGCGGCCAGAGGCGAAATCCCGGACGAACCCGTGCGCTTCCGCAAAGGCGACGCCTTTCAGGAACTGGCCGACGACGTGAACCGCTGCCTGGACATCATGCGCCGTCTCCAGGCCGAACAGGGACGCAGACAGCAGTAATCGGCCGCAACGCGATACGCGACGACCGCAGACTTCATCATCAACAGGGAGAATCCCATGAACCTCACCCAGCCTCTGTCCATTCTGCTCCTGGCCCTGGTCCTGGCCGGCTGCGCCTCGCCCGTGCCCGTGGGTCGGAATTTTCCCGTCAGCGACCAGTACAAGGTGCGGGCCACCCACCACTGGGACGTCATTGCCGGCGACGTGGCCGAACAGACCGCCTTGTCCCTGACCGAACGGGACTGGCTGGCCGGCCGGACCCTGCACGTCGAAAGCCCCCATCCGGGCATCGCCTTTCAGCAGGGCTTTTGCAATTTCATGATCACTCAACTGGTCAACCGGGGCCTGCCCGTGGTGGAAGCCCCCCAGGGCGCGTTGATCGTCAGCTATGAAACCCAGGTCGTGCGCCACGCCAGTCCCCGACCGGGTTTTGCGCCCGGAGGCCTGACCGCCCTGACCGCCGGGGTCATGGTCGGCCGCAACCTGATTCTCGGCACGCCCAGCCCGTGGGTCGCCTGCGGGGTGCTGCTCGGAACCACGGCCGCCATGGATCTGGCCGCCAATCAGCTGACCAGCCCGACCCAGACCGAACTGATCGTGACCACATCCATCACCGACAACGGCCGGTTCATGCTGCGCAAGAACGACGTCTATTATGTCGAGGATCTGGACATCAGCCTCTTTGTCGCGCCGCCCCCACCGCTGCCGCCCATGCCGACCAAAGCCCTGGAGGTCATCGGCCAATGAAAAAGCTGTTCTTTCTCCTCCTGGCCCTGGCCCTGCTCGGCGGGTGCGCCAAAAAATACCCGACGTACAAAGACACGGAACACAGTCTGTTCATTGAGCGCAACTACCTGGCCACGGACCGCCTGCTGGCCACTCTGTCCGAAACGCTGGACCCGCGCATTCCCCTGATCGTGGCCACCCTGGTCGGCATCGACGAACTGACCGAATCGTCCCGCCTGGGCCGGGCCGTGTCCGAACAGATCGGAGCCCGACTGGTCATGCGCGGCTTTCCCGTGGTTGAGCTGAAAGTGCGTGGCAATATCTTTGTCAAACGGTCCGAAGGTGAACTTCTCCTGTCGCGAGAGGTCCAGGATCTGGCGCGCAAACACGAGGCCCAGGCCTTGGTCGTCGGCACCTATTCCGTGGCCCGGCACTACATCTATCTCAACCTGAAAATGATCAGCGCGCACAACAACGTCATCATCGCGGCCCACGACTATGTCCTGCCCATCACCCCGGACATCCACGCCCTGCTGACCACGGCCCCGGTGCCGGACAGGCCCAAGGGCTGAAGGCCCGGGGAGAAGACGAATCCGGCATTCCCCGCATTGGAACCGCGCAGGGACCGGACCTTGCCCGGAAATATGGCCACAAAGAAAAGGAAATCGCGGATGGAACATTCCGGCCTTTTGGACGAAATCGAAACCAACGAACGGACCGGCAGGGACCGCAAAAGACAGGTGCTGGGATGATCAGTCGACTCGCATCGATTCTCGTCGCCGTCGCCTACATCTGCGGCTCAATTTTCTACGGCGACCAGGGCGACCTCTCACGCTGCCTGCTTTTTCTGATCCTGCCCCTGATCTGCATCTGGTTTGGTGAAGAAGTGGGTTCGCTGACCGGTCTGGTTTTCGGCCGGCCGATCACCGCGACCACTCCGGGCGGTTTCATCGCCTTCGGCGGCTGGCTGGTGCTCCTTTTCCCACTGGCACTGGCCGTATGGCAGACACTTTGAGGGCCGGCGGCCACGCGTGAACAGACGATCCGGCAAAAAGGCTCAACCCTCCACGAAATATCACTGCAATTATCTGAAATTTATATCTTAAATTACAGGCCTCAATCGATTTCAAGCTTTTTGCAGCAAGATCTGAACAGACCTCAACCTGCAGCCACCCGCCCCAACCTGTGCACGGCCTGCATGCGTACCGGACGCACCCCGGCAGGATCACTGCCGGATCGCGCTGTTCCACGATTTCTCGCAGTCGAATCAGGACCACATCATCATTGCGCCGAAAACAAAAAGCAGCATGCCGCTGAGCAGTGATAGCCCGTTCGAAACCGTGTTCGCGCGTGTGGACACGCAGAGTTTGCCGATCCCTTCACGGCAGGCGATGGCCAGCACCGCGAAAAGCCATGTCGTCAATCCCATGCCCGCGGCCATGGCCAGCATGGCCAGCCCTCCGACCAGGGGCAAACCCGTGGCCAAGGCAAAAGCAAGGACCATCGCCGCCACCGGACAGGGAACCATGCCGGACGCCAGGGCAATGCCGACCCCGGCTCTCAGACTCTGTTTCGATGCGGCGGGCGTCAGTCCGGCACATGGATTGTCGGACACTGCAGCCGGCCGGCGCAGAGTCAGCACGGCGCGAAAAGCAATGACAACTCCGGCAATCAGCAACGCTCCGCCGCCCACCTGCGAAAGCATGCGCCCCGTGACATCAAGGGACCCGGAAAGCGGCAGCAGCAAGGCCCGGCAGACTAAAACCAGAATCGCGCCGGACGCGACATGGGCTGTGGCCGCAACCATGCTGATCGCCAAGCCGTGCAGGTATCCCAGTTTTTGCCGGCTCCCCAGCAGGTATGACGCGACCAGGGTCTTGCCATGGCCGGGCCCCAGGGCATGGACGACCCCGTATGCCCCGGAAAGCAAAAGGAATAGCCAGAAAAAACGGCCACCCGGATGCTCGCGAACTTCACGCAGCACCGTGGACAGAGTCCGATTCATTTCCTGTTGAAACTTGGCCAGACGAGCAGGCAGACTCCCGATAATATCCCGCAATGAACCACCCGGCCGACCCTGATCCGGGAAATGAGCGGAAATTGTCCGGACAAAAGGGTCCGCAACAGTTTCCGACGGCAACGAAAGAGTTGGGAAAGACCCGGCCTGGCTCTCCGAAGGTGCGAAAGAAACCAGGGTACAGATAAAAACAGCGATCACAAAACGCGACATGTTCATTTTCTCCGGACCGCCACATCGACAACAACAGGCGTAACCTGGTCGAAATAATAGCGTATCTCAGTCTGACAGCGGTCTTCCCAATCAATGTGGTAGGCCTCGGCAACATCCACCATCTCGATTTCCAACGGCGGAAAATCCATAAAGACAAAGAAGGTCTCGTCGTAGACCGCCAGGGTCAGCAGATGCTCGTCGCGGGTGAAGGCAAACAAAAACGGGGTTTCAAACTCAAAAACCAGCTGCCCCTGGTCGAGACGGACCGCGAAACTGCCGGGGTCCGGCGTCGGCATCTTCCGGCCGTCAGCGAACAGATGCGTGAAGTAGTTGAGGGACTTAGTTTGATCGAAGGCATAGGCCCGGACACGGTCCTGCGTCTGCCGATCCAACTCATCCGCCCCGAAGATTCCCAGATCCATCAGAATCATGGACGAATACATCTCATCAAATCGCCACGTCTGACGAAGGCCGGCTAGACCGGCTTCATCAAAAACAAACGTGGCCGCACATTCAACAAAAACGTGGGGATGGGCGTACAAAGGCCTTGAGAACAAACCCAGGACGCACAGGACCATCAACGCCACGGACAGTGGCAATCGAGGATAAGAAAGCAGGGACACGGAGTGTTGCATGCAGGCGCATCTACGAACAGCCCGGACAGGGGTCAAGGAGAACGGATACCGGCAGGCGCCGGTTGCCCTTGTTGCAGGAGTCCCGGAAGCCTGAAGAACGCAGCAGGCTCTCAAAGGCCGGGACGGGCTGATTTCGCCCGGACCCGTGATGACCCTTCACAATTAGCCGATCCAAATGCAACCGCTGCAGTTCGCAATCTGCCAAGCCCCTCATCGCGGACAAAGCCTTGGCCGGCCGACGTGCCAAAACCGGGAGTGATATCAGCCCCACAAAATCAGTAACATCCTGTTGTTTAAAAATTTAATTCTCCAGAATTCATGAACTTCACCTCCAGGGCGACACCGGAATCCTGTCGCCAGCCTATTTTCCTCTTGACAACAAGACCCGAGTTCGAAGATTCGAACTTCATCAGTCGAATCTAATTAAATTTCACCCCAGCTTCATGGAGCACAAGGAAAACAGCATGCCTACCACTTCCTCGGAGACCGTGTTCAGCAAGGATATCGGCGTCCTCATGCGCGGCCAGGACCCAAAGCCCCGGTCTGCGGACCGCGACAGTCATGTCCGGGCCTGTTTTGCCAGGGAAAACAATGATCCTCTGGGTCAGGCCTTTGAGCGCAAAATGGCCATTCACGCCGGGTTCGGCGGCGCGCCGGTGCCGACCGACCAGATCGACCGCCGCCTGGAAAAAGCCCTGGACATGCCGCGCATCGGCAAAACCGCCGCCTACATCCATGTGCCCTTCTGCGAAACGCACTGCCTGTACTGCGGCTTCTACACCAGGGCCTACGGCCGGGAAGAAAGCGCCCGCTACACCGACGGTCTGCTGACCGAACTGGACCTCTGGCGGGAGACAGCCCTGATCCGCTCCGGCCCGGTCCATGCGGTCTATGTCGGCGGCGGCACCCCGACGTCCCTGGAAGCCGGCGACCTGGAGCGACTGATTACCGGCGTGCGCCAGGCCCTGCCCCTGGCCAATGACTGCGAAATCACGGTCGAGGGCCGCATCCACAATTTCGGACCCGACAAGATGGAAGCCTGCCTGGAGGCCGGTGCGAACCGCTTTTCTCTCGGCGTGCAGACCTTTGACACGGATCTGCGCCGCAGCCTGGGCCGCAAGGCCGGGCGCGGGGACATCCTGGCTTCTCTGCGCCGTCTGAGCGCTTACGGTCAGGCGGCCGTGGTCATCGACCTCATCTACGGTTTTCCGGGTCAGAGCATGGACATGTGGCGGGCCGACCTGGACATTCTGCTTGATCTCGAACTGGACGGGGTTGACCTCTATCAGCTCAACCTGTTCAAGGGCACGCCGCTCTTCCGGGCCGTGGAGGACGGCAGGATGCCCCAGCCGGCCGACACCTCCACCCAGGGCCGGATGTACGCCGAAGGCTCACGTATCCTGGATCAAGCCCGCTGGCGACGCCTCTCCTCCAGCCACTGGGGACGGACCACGCGCGAACGCAACATCTACAATCACACGGTCAAAGGGCCGGCCCACTGTCTGGGCTTTGGACCGGGGGCCGGGGGCAGTCTGCACGACTGTTCCTATTTCGTGCGCCGCGACTATTCCGGCTGGCTGGAGGAGATCGGACAGGGCCGCAAGCCTGTGGCCGCCCTGATGCTCGCCCCGGAACACGCGGTGCTGGCCAAGTCCCTGGCTCAGGACTTCGACGTCGGCCGGATCAACCTGTCCCGCTTGGGCCGCATCCTGTCCCTGCCCCTGGCCGACCTGGCCCGGCCGGTCACGGACCAGTGGGCCAAGGCCGGTCTGCTGCGGCCCGACGGCGAATGGCTGGACCTGACCGTGGCCGGCCACTTCTGGCAAGTGACCATGGCCCACCTGCTCATCACCTTTTTCAACCGGACCATTCAGGAGGAATTTACGTCGTGAAAACCGATAAACCCATCACCAGAGCTCTGCAGGCCATGGCTTCGGCCTTTGTCCTGGCGGCCGTGCTCCTGCCTGTCACAGTCCAGGCTCAGGAAGTGCGGGCCAAGGACGTGGTCGTCACCGCCACCCGGACCGAGCACGAACTCAAGGACGTACCCTCGTCCGCGGCCGTGGTTTCGGCCGAGACCCTGAAGGAAAGACCGGCTTCGAGCATTGCCGACGCCCTGCGGGATGTGCCCGGCGTGGAAGTCTTTGATCAGTCCGTGCCCGGGGCCAAGCGGGTCCAGATCCGGGGTGAGAGCGGGGCGAGGGTGCTGATCCTCATCGACGGGCAAAAGGTCTCGGAACAAAAATCCATGGACGGCGCGGCCATCCTCATCGACCCCAACCGCATCGAGCGTCTGGAAGTCATCAAGGGACCGGCCTCCATCCTCTACGGGTCAGAAGCCATCGGCGGCGTGGTCAACGTCATCACCAAAAAAGGCGGCGACAAGCCGGTCAGCGTCGAAACCAGCCTGTCTTTTGATTCGTCCACGGACGGCACGACCGGCTATCTCTCGGTTTTCGGCGGCCTGCACGGGTTCTCCTACCGCGTGTCCGGGGTCTACAACGACCAGGGCGACCGCCACACACCGAGCGGCGTGCTGGACGACACGTCCTACATGTCCCGCGACACCAGCGTCTTCCTCGGCTACGACCTGGCCAAGGCCTCTTTCGGGCTAAGCTATGACGAATACTGGAGCAACGTAAACTCCATGACCCCGGAAGGCACGGTCGGCGGCACCCTCTACAATTTCGACCTCGACCTGCCCCTGTGGGAGCGCAAGAAACTGAGCGGGTTTGCCGAAGCGCGCGACATCACCTCCTATCTGTCCCGGCTGCGACTGGACCTCTTCCGTCAGGACGTGACCAAGGAAATGGTCAACATCATCGGTGTCAAACCCAACCCAATCATGACCATCGACCAGTACCAGCAGACCAGGAACGAGCAGGAAAGCTGGGGCGGCACCCTGCAGGCCGATCTGCTGCCCCACACCGACCATTACCTTATTCTGGGCTACGACCTGAACATCGACGATCTCGACGCCGTGACCGACATCGAGCAGACCGTGAGTCGGACCGTGCCTTTCCCGTCCCGGACCACGACCACATCCAGCTTCGGCTACGACGCCACGTCCAGCACCCACGCCATCTACCTGCAGGACGAATGGACCTTGCCGGCCGACTTCACCCTGACCCTGGGCGCACGGCAGACCTGGGTCCGGACCGAACTGACGGACACCAACAACCCGACCCTGCAGACCGAAAGCCGGTCCGACTCCCATCCGGTCTTCAGCGCCGGTCTGATCTGGCAGGGGCTCCCGGATACCACCCTGCGCGGCCTCTTTTCCCAGGGCTACCGCTTTCCCAACCTGCAGCAACTCTACATCGGCACGGTCCACGGCGGCTCGGACCCGACCTTCCCCAACCCGGACCTGGAGCCCGAGACCTCCAACAACTACGAAGTCGGCGTGCGCTACAATAACGGCCGCCTGGACCTCGACCTGGGCGTATTTTTGTCTCAGGCCAAAGACTACATCACCACCCAATCCGTGACCGGCGGCCGGCAGTTCACCAACGTCGACACGGCCGACACCCATGGGGCTGAACTGTCCCTGGGCTACACCTTCGAGGACCACGGACTGACCCCCTACGCAAGCGGCACCTGGCTCAAGCGCCGCTACGAGGCCGGTTCCTTCAAGACCTGGGACACGGGACACCCCGAACTCATGGGCCGGGCCGGCGTGCGCTTTGATCGCGACCTGGCCGAACAGGGACTGGGTCTTTTCGCCGACCTCTATGTCCGGGCCGCCACCGAGGCCGACGAAAAATATAGCGACGGCACGTCCGAAACCCACCAGTCCTGGCAGACCCTGAACCTGTCCCTGGGCACCAAGTTCGGGGACGAGCGACAGCATTACGTGTCCCTCAACCTGCTGAACATCATGGACCAGAGCTACCAGACCGCGTCCGGCTCGCTGGAAGAACCCGGCGCGCACGCCGTGATCAAGGTCGGCCTGACCTTCTAACCCTGCCTCCGGACGCCGGATGGGCCGGCGTCCGCACCCTCAACCCTGGAGGTGTCACATGACCACACAAGCCGCACCTTCCCGACCCTACTGGCTGGTCCGCGAACTGGTGACAATCGGCGTCTTCGCGGCCCTGATCAAGGTGTCGAGCATCCTGGTCGCCCTGGTCGGCGGGGGCATGAACCCCCTGACCCTGGTCCTCAAGAACCTGATCTTCACCACCCTGCTGGTCGTGCTCATGTTCAAGGTCCGCAAGCCCGGCACCCTGCTCCTGTTCAACGCCGTCAGCATCCTCATGTCCATGCTGCTCATGGGCGGCGGGTTTTTCCTGCTGCCGGCCATGATCCTGGCCGGACTGGCGGCCGAGGGCCTCATCCTCGCGCTGGGTGGCTATGGCCGAAGCTGGGCCGTGCTGGCCGGGGTGGCCTGCTACGACTTGCTGTTCAAGCTCTCGGCCCTGGGTATTTCCTGGATTTTTGTCCGCGAACAGCCCGAATTGCTCTGGATGAGCGTCGTTTTTGTTCTCATCGGCTACTGCGGGGCCATTGCCGGGCTTCCGGTCGGATCACGCTTTGTCAAGGAGCTGCGCCATGCAGGCATCGTTCACCGCTAGATCTATGGGCACGGGCCTGGCCTACCGCCTCGATCCCCGGACCAAGATGGGCATCTCCCTGCTCGGGTCCGTGGCGGTCGTCATCCTCAACCGGCCCGAACCCCTGGGCCTGCTCCTGGCCGCTTCCCTGGCCTACGTCCTGACCCTGAACCGACCCAAGACCCTGCTGATCTGCCATGGGTTCATCATCGCCATGTGGATCGTGGCCTACGGCTTCATGCACCTCATGCAGTTTTTCATGCCCGGACCCGGCCCGACCGAACTGGGCAAGCTGCTGGTGCCCTTTCTGCGCACGGCGGTCATGGTCAACGTCATCCTGGCCATGGCCCTCTCGACCCCGATCCAGACCGTGCTGACCACCCTCAAGACCCTGCGCCTGCACCGGTCCATCGCCATTCCGGCCGCGGTCATGATCCGCTTCATCCCGGCCTTTATGTCCGACATCCGCCAGGTGACCGAAACCCTCAAAACACGGGGCTATCCCATGACGCCGTCTTTTGTCCTGCGCCACCCCCTGCTGGCCTCGCGCCTGTTGTTCGTGCCCCTGGTCTTCCGCGCCCTGCGCGCCTCGGACGAGCTGGGCATCGCCGCCGAACTCAAGGGCCTGGGCTACGCCGAACAAATCTGCTCCTGCCGTCCACCCCGATTCACCCGCCGGGACTGGACCGCGTCGGGCGCGGCCCTGACCTGCGTGACCCTGGGCATTGTGCTGCAAACCATGGGCGGCTGGTCCGGCGGGGGGATGTTCTGATGCTGACCTTTGAACAGGTGACCTACGCCTATCCGGGGGCGTCCGCACCGGCGGTGCGCGACATCTCCCTCACCGTGGCTCCGGGCGAGCTGGTCCTGTGCACCGGTCCCAGCGGCTGCGGCAAATCAACCCTCATCCGCCTGGCCAACGGCCTGTGCCCGCATTTCTTCCACGGCAGCCTGACCGGGGAGGTCAGGGTCCGGGAGACGCCGACAACGGCCACGGATCTGCACGATCTGGCCCGCCATGTCGGCACCCTGTTCCAGGACCCGGAAAACCAGTTCTTTGCCCTGACCGTGGAGGACGAGCTGGCCTTTTCCCACGAATGGCGTGGCACTCCGGCCGACATCACCCTGGACAGGGTCAGGTCCGCGTCCCGCACCTTCGGCCTGGACGATCTCATGGGCGCGTCCATCCTCGACCTGTCCGAAGGCCAAAAACAAAAAGTCGCCCTGGCGTCCATCATTTCCCTGGGACCCGGCGTCATCATCCTCGATGAACCCAGCGCCAACCTCGACCCCGAGGCCACGACCGCCCTGGCCCGTGAGCTGGGCCGCCTGAAAGCGCAAGGCATGGCCATCCTGGTCGTCGACCACCGTCTTTACTGGCTGGCGGACGTGGCTGACCGCGTCCTGGTCATGGGCGAGGGCCGCATTGTGGCCGAGGGCGGGTTCGACATCCTGCACGACGACGAGTTCCGCCAAAACCGGGGCCTGCGCGCCCATCAGGTTCCGGACCCGCGCCGGACCCTGGCCCGGACCGGGCCCGAGGGCGCGCTCCGGGCCACGGGACTGTGTTTTGCCCATCCTAACGGACCTAGCCTTTTCCAGGACGCGTCCTTTGCCCTGCCCCTGGGCATCACCGGCGTCATCGGCGACAACGGCGCGGGCAAGACCACCCTGGCCCGCCTGCTGACCGGCCTGAACCGGCTGCAGGCCGGAGAGCTGCGCCTGCACGGCCAGACCCTGCGCCCCGAAGAGCTGCTGCGCCGGGCCAGCATTGTCCTGCAGAACACGGATCACCAGCTGCACATGCACACCGTGCGCTCGGAACTGGCCATGTCCGTGGCGCCCATGAGCCGGGCGGCGGCAACGGACGTGGACGCCCGCGTGGACGAGCTGCTCGGCCTCTTCAACCTGACCGATCTGGCCGCCCGCCACCCCCAGTCCCTGTCGGGCGGGGAAAAGCAGCGCCTGGTCATTGCCTGCGGCATGGCCAAGAAACCCGAAATCCTCATTCTCGACGAACCGACCAGCGGCCTGGACGGACACAACATGGCCCTGGTCGCCCAGTCCATCCGCACCGCCGCCGACCAGGGGGCCGTGGTCCTGCTCATCAGCCACGACCTGGAGCTCATGGCCCTGACCTGCGACACGGCCCTTTGTCTGCCGCTGTGCGCCACCAACCCCAAGGAGACATCATGTTCGCATCCTTCCTGGCTCCGGCCCTGACCGCAGAAATCCGGCAGGCCGCCCAGAACGAGCCCCGACTCATGCTTCGCGACCTGGCCGCACGTCACCAGGTTCCCGAAGGGGCCGTGGCCCGGGCCCTGCCGCCGGACCTGCGCTGCTTTGCCCGGCCCGAATCCTTTGACCCGGTCTGGCAGGCCATGACCGCCTGGTCCGGCATAACCCTGATCGCCATCACCGCCGGCCTGGTCCTGGAATACAAGGGCACCCTGCCCGGCGGCAGCCACGGCCACGGCATGTTCAACCTGCACGCCGATGGCCATCCCCTGGGCGGACATTTCTTTATCCGTGAACTGGGGGCGATCTGCTTCCTGTCCAAACCCTTCATGGGCCTGGAAAGCCACAGCGTGCAGTTCTACGACCGGCAGGGCGCGGCCATGTGCGCGGTCTACGTCGGACGGGAAGGACGCGAACTCATCCCGGACGTGCGCCAGGCCTTCATGACCCTGCGCGACCAGGTCCGCATCCCCGAGGAGGAACTGTGAAAAGTCTTGTCGTTTACTCGTCGCGCACCGGAAACACGGAAAAGGTGGCCCGGGCCATCCACGCCGCCTTGCCCCGGCCGGCGGACATTCAGCGGGTCGAGGAGTATCCGGACCCGTCCGATTACGATTTTGTCGCCGTGGGATTCTGGGTCGACAAGGGCGCGCCCGACGCCGAGGCCCAGGTTTACATGCGCTCCCTCCAGGGCAAGGCCGTGGGGCTGTTCGGCACCCTCGGGGCCTGGCCCGACTCGGACCACGCCAAGGACTGCCTGCGTAAAGCCGAGGAGCTGGTCCAGGGCAACGAGGTCCTGGGCTCGTTTCTCTGCCAGGGCCGCATTGATCCGCGCATCATCGAGGTCATGCGAAAAATGGCCTCCGACGTGCACCCCATGACCCCGGAGCGTCTGGCCCGCATCCGGGAAGCGGAAAAACATCCCGACGACCACGACCTGCAGGCGGCCCAGGCGGCCTTTGTCCGCATGATCGAAGGCCTGTCGCCGGAGGCCCCATGCGCGTCATGACCGCCGAGGAGATGCGCACCGTGGTCGAAAAATGCAACTGGGCGACAATCTGCACGGTCGATCCCGCCGGGCGGCCCTATGCCGTGGAGGCCACCCCGTACACGGACGGCGGGGACACCTGCTTCATGATCAATCCCAGGGGCGGAACCTGGCGCGGCCTGGAGCACGCTCCCCACGTTCTGCTCAAATACACCCTGACCAGCCGCGACCTGCGCTGGTGGGCTGGCGTCAGCGGCCACGGGACCGGACGCTTTGACCCCGATCCCGAGGCCATCCGGCGCGGCTTTGAGCTGCTGGGCAAGGTCATGGGCGCCGACTATTCCAGAGCCGGCGAACACCACGCGGCCCGGGCCGGACGCAGCCCACTCCTGCGGGTCACGGTGCGCGAATACACGGGCCGCTGCAGCGCCGGAGCCGACGCGGCCCTGTTCGTCCGCCAGAGCCGCCCGGAGGACAGAGAATGACCGGGCAAGACATCATGCTTCAGGTGCAGACGATTCACGATCTGCTCGGGCCGGCCGGTCTGGCCCTGGTGGTCCTGTCCTGCTGCGCCCTGTATTTCGCCCTGCGCAACGGCATCTATCTCTATCTGGTCGGCCGGGACTTCAAATGCAGCTTCCATGACCTCGAAACCAAGGGCGAAGAGTATATGCAGTGCCTGTGCCGCAACAACGCCAACCCCCTGGTCGGCATCATCACGGCCATTGTCCACACCCACGCCAAGCACTCCAACGACATCCGGGCCGAAGTGGCCTACATGTTCCACCGCAATTTCGCCTCCGTGACCCAGGGCCTGGCCTATCTGCGCCTCATCTCCATCCTGGCCCCCCTGCTCGGCCTGCTGGGCACCATGTTCGGCATGGTCACGGTTTTCAACGAACTGGGACAGACCAGGGCCGGGGCTGATCCGGCCGTGCTGGCCCGGGGCATCGGCGAGGCCCTGATGACAACCATCCTCGGGCTGTGCGTGGCCATCCCGACCCTGGTCGCCTACTACCACCTCAACCTCAAGGTCCGGGGTTTTCGGATCGAGGCCGTGGAGCACAGCTACCGCGCCCTGGAACTGTGCGGCGGAACCTGTCCGGCCTGCGAAGCGCCCGGGCCCGAACACGCCGCCACCCGGCCCCTGCACGCGAGGCTGGCGTCGTGAACGATCTGTTCGGCCTGGACGATCCCTTGACGGACGGCGGGGACGCCTCCCTGGACCTGACCCCGATCATCGACGTCGTCTTTCTGCTGCTCATCTTCTTCATCATGGCCACGACCTTTTCCATGCCCGTGCTGGACGTGGTTCTGCCCGCAGCCGAATCCGCCGAACCGGGGCAGGACCGGGAAGCCGAGCTGGTCATCACCATCGACCAGGAGGGGCGGATTCTGCACGGGGACAAGGAACTGGACAAGGCCGCCCTGGCCCTGCTGCTGGACACGGGCCAGGATCAGCCCGTGGTCCTTTTTGTCGATGAACGCGCCCCCTTCGAACCTTTTGTCATGGTCATGGACCAGGCCAAGCTGGCCAGGAGAACGCATGTCTCCATCACCACGAACCCCCTGCCATGACCCCCGCTGGGCCACCAGCAACCGCACCGCGTCCCTGGCGACCATCGTCCTCAACGCCGGTCTGGTTCTTGGCCTGGTCCTGATCCAGACCGCGCCCAAGCCGCCAATTTCCCCTCAGCCGCTCAGCCTGGAATTTCGGGTCCCGGCCATGGTCGAACCACTCCTCCCGCTGCCCGAGAAAACACCGGCGGTCAGTCCCGAGCCGGCAACCGTTGTCCAGCCTCCGCCGCCGGCTGAAACTCCGGCCAAGCCCGAGCCGGTCAAACCTGAAGCGATCCGACCGCCCCAAAAGAAAGAAGCGGCCAAAACTCCACCCGAGCCGACAGCCCAGCCGGTCCGGCCCGAGCCAGTCACCCAGCCGCCGCAGGCCGTCCCGCCGACCCTGCCCGTGGCCCAGGCTCCGGTCACGCCGACGCCGCCCCTTGCTGCCCCGGCAACGGCAGCTGTGTCCACGGCCCCGGCAGCCGCACCGGCCGAACCCACGGACATGGCCCACATTCTGACTGTTCTGGCCCAGCTCATCGAACGCCACAAGGACTATCCCAAGGCGGCCCGACGGGCCGGATATGAAGGGGTGGTGATCATGACCGTGTCCATGGACAAAAACGGCGTCGTCACGGACTGGTCCCTGCATCAGGGCAGTGAGCATGCCCTGTTGGACAAAGCGGCGGAAAAGACGTTCGGCCGTTTGATCGGGCAGAAAATCCAGGGGGCAAACCTGGAGGATACCCTGCGCATCGTCGTGCCGATCAAATACGAACTGCGCGGCCAGGGCTGAACAGCAGACGCAGCGACCGCATCCCCCTGTCGGCGCTCATTGATCGGACGCATACTTTTCCAAGCACCTGGCGTGAACGCTAAAAACTCCAACTGCATTTTCGAAGTGTCCCGAAGGTCACCGGTTTTCGCCGCTTGATACAACAAAAGCCCCCGCGGTGTACCTGGGGGGCTTTTCTTTTCTTGAGACCGAAGTTTGGGAAGACGTGGGGGAGGTTAGGCGGTTTTGCGGAGTTGGCCGTATTTAGGAACGATGTCGGCAGGGCAACAGGTAACCACTTCCCAACCGTCACCAACCTCAAAGTCCACTTCGTAACCCTCTGGGTCTGTGTGGATATCGACGATCGCGCCTTCCTGGCCGGCTTTCACCAAGCCCCCGTCAAGGTCGCGAGTTGCAATCACAATTTCGAACTCTTTCATTTCCTACCCCTCAAGTATGCTGTCAGAAGTCTTGGAGTGTCTGACCCGTCGTCAAGTATCCATCCGGTTTCGACATCCTCAATATGGCCATTTTTGCCAGTGATTGCAATGTTGACCTTGTATTTCATCCCATATGCGGACTCCTGAGCCCCGATCACCACCCCGGATGCAAGCCCCTTGGCCAACGCAGAACGCAAATACTCCGCGTCTTCAGCGTTGAATTCAAGACCAAACGCCTTGGCCAGCACTCTGGCTTTATGTTTGCCCTTCTCATTGTCTTGGCAAAAAATATACCCTGTTATCTTCTCCGTCGCCACCATCGGCCTCTCCGCATTCGGCATCACATCCCTGGCAAGGTTCTTGTCGCTCATGCCCGCGTCTACCCCCAGGCTGCCGCCCCTGGCAATGCCACCCAGGTCGCCGCACCCGGCAGCAATATAGGCTCGGCCCGGCCTCGGCAGGCCTCCAATCGCAGTGCCATTCTCCATTCACCCTGTCGATGTTTCGATGCCAAGCTCGCGGTCGTGAATCGTCGTTTTTTGGCTGAATCTTGGCCCGGCTCTGATCAGCGCCGCATCGGCACTTCCAGCGTCCCAAACTGGGCACAAATAGTTAACATGTCCTCGGTTCCTCAATGCACAATTTTCCACATCCCTCTTGAACAATCCATATTTTCAGAATAGTGGCGGAACAAGAAACTTTCCCCGCTGAACAGGATTCTCGGACGGCCGCCCCGGCCCCGGAAAACGGCTCAGACAGGGGAAAAATGTCCTGTTCAGGGGAGGAAGACAGCGCGTTATGCGCCAGGATCAACAAACCGAGGAGGAGCAGAACAATGAGACATCTTTCCACCGCCATCGCCCTGATTGTCTGGCTGAGCGCCGGCGTCGTCTTTGCCGCGGAGTTCACGGACATTTCCCCGTCGGATTTGAAAAAACGCCTGGATGGCGGAGACCAGCTCATTCTCGTCAACACCCTTCCACCCCTCCTGCATCAGACCAAACATCTGCCCGGCTCCTTGAACATCCCCGCCAGTCTGGTCACAGCCGAACTTCCCGGACAGGTGCCGGACAAAAACGCCCCCCTCGTTTTCTACTGCATGGGGCCGAAATGAGTGTACACATTGCAGGGAGCCCAGGCGGCTTCCGAACTGGGATACACCACCGTTTACACCTACAAGGAAGGCATTCCGGGCTGGGAAAAGGCCGGTTTTCCCATTGAGTCCACCCTGACCCTGCCCAATGACCCCATCAAGCAGCTCAGCCCTGAAGATGTGACCGCGCAACGGGCAGGGATCTGGCTGGTCGACATCCGCGACGAGGAGCGTCAGGCCACGGGCGTCATCGCCGGCACAGACCAGCATCTGCCCCTGCTCTCGATCATGGACGATTACGCTGGCCTACCCAAGGACAAAATGATTGTCTTGTACGACACCGCCGACCAGTTGACGCTAATCGCCGGCCGCTTCCTGGCCTCCAAGGGTTTGACCGTGGCCAGACTCGGCGGCGGCATCACCAAGTGGATCGGCGCGGGGCAGGCCGTGGAACCCGTGCCCTGAGCATCTTCGAAAGGCCAAACCCGCCCAACCATCGTCCGGCCCTGGGCGGTTCAGATCAGACACCTGTTTCACAACCAGGCCCTTGCCCGCCGGCCAGGGCCTGATTTCCAGGAGAACATGATGACCATCCGCGGCAAACTCAATCTCAACACCATGGTCATGAGCCTGCTGCTGGGAGCCATCGCCCTGTCCTCCTGGCTTTTCGCCTCCCGCATGCTGCACGAGCTGCGGACATCCCGGGCCATTCTGGAAAACGTGACCCTGCAGGCCGAGATGGTCCGCACGGAACTGAGCCTGGCCCAGGCCCTTATTTTGTCGGCATTCAACGCGGCCTCGGACGAAAACAACGACACCATCGACAGCCGGGTGGCTTCCGGTCTGCACCGCCTGGAACTGATGGCCAACGCCACCCTGGATCAGCCGGAAATGCAGGGACTGATCACCACGGCGACAACCTCCATGCGCGAGCTGCACTCCATGGGCCGGGAGCTGGTCGCGGCCGCCGTGAATCAGGACTACGCCACAGCCGGCAAGCTTTCTCAGGAATTCAAGAAATCAGGACTGATCCTCGAACAGTCGATCACCGACCTGTCGGACCGCAGCCGCCTGGCCGCGCACAGCGGGTTTTCCAGAACAGAATCCTCCGCCTCCCTGAATGCCACCCTGGTCCAGGGCTTCTGCGCCCTGAGCATCGTGTTTGCCGTATTCTTCAGCTACCGCGTTGCCCGCTCCATCACCGTGCCCTTGTCCCAGGTTGTGACCTTTTCCGAGGCTGTGGCCGGCGGCGAACTGGACCGCAGCCTGACCGTCGACGGCAAGCACGAGATCGGACACTTGGCGTCGGCCCTGCGCAAAATGGTCGCCAGCCTGCGCAATCAGATCGCACAGGCCGAGACAAGCAACCGGCAGGCCAGGATTGAGGCCGACAAGGCCGCCCTGGCAACCCGTCAGGCCGCCGAAGAGGCTCGGGTGTTGGGAATGCAGCAGGCGGCCGGACATCTGGAAGGCATTGCCGCTGTCCTGGTGGATGCGGTCGCGGAATTGTCGGACTCTGTGACCCGCTCGCGTGACGGGGCGGAACTGCAGTCCGGGCGCATCATGGAAATGGCCATGGCCATGGAGCAGATGAACCTGGCGGTGCTGGATGTGGCCAAGAATGCCGGCGAAGCGGCCGGCTCCACGGACTCGACCAGGGAGCAGGCCCAGGAAGGATCGAAAATCGTCAACGCCGCCCTGGAGGACATGAACGCCATTCAAAGTCAGGCCACGGAAATGGAAGAGGACATGCGCGAGCTGAGCCGCCACGCCGAGGGCATCGGCCATGTTCTTGAGGTCATCGGCGACATTGCCGACCAGACCAATCTTCTGGCCCTGAATGCAGCCATTGAGGCGGCTCGGGCCGGCGAGGCCGGACGCGGATTCGCGGTGGTCGCGGACGAGGTGCGCAAACTGGCCGAAAAGACCATGACCTCGACCAAGCACGTGGCCGCCGCCGTGCACGACATCCAGGGCGGAGCGGCCAAAAATTCGCGCAGCGTGGACAAGGCCGGTTCCGCCATTCATGAGGCCGCGGAAAGGTCGCTGATGTCGCGACACACCCTGGACAACATCGTGGAGTTGGCGGGCCGGGCCTCGGATCAGGTCAGCGCCATTGCGACGGCGGCCGAAGAACAATCGGCCACCAGCGAGACCATCACCAGAAGTTTTGAGGATATCCGGGCTGTTTCGGAGAAAACGGCCGTGACCATGCAGAGCTGTTCCGAAGCCCTGGACAATCTCGGCCGACAATCGCGCAAGCTGCGCCAGCTTATCGAAGAACTCAAGGCAAACAAGACCACTTCGGCCTGACGGCCACCCCCCATCAACAATCAACCTACGCGTGGCTCATACGTAGACAGGATCGGAAACAAAGACCCGCCTGCCGGTTTGTCCGGTATGATCCCGTTGAAAACGCCATGACGCCATATCTCTTCCGGCTGACGGGGGAGGCGTACCCGGCAGGACAAAGCGAGCACGGGAACAATCCCGGCAGCGCTTGGACCAAATCGTCACAAAGCCAAACCGCTAGAGATCAATTCCGCGCGACCCCGGCATGGGTTCTCCCGGAGCGGGATGCGGCGCTTTTTTGATCAGCCGCTCATATTCCTCCAGCCAGCCTTCCAGGTCGATACCGCTACGCTCCAGATACAGGATGAACTTACCCAGCCGCTTGATGACCTGGGCGTCCACGGCATGCTCCACCCGACAGGCCGTGGCGTCGGCCAGGTTCTGGTCGAGCATCAGCACGTCCCGGAACAATTTGGTCAGAATCATGTTGCGATGGGCGATTTCCCGCGCCAGAGGCTGGCCCTGGGCCGTCAGACGGATATGGCTGTAGGGCGCATATTCGATCAATCCCCGCGCGGACAGACTCTTCAAGGCGCTGGTCACGGTTGACCGGGACACGCCCTGAGCCTGGGCGATGTCGCTGGCTCTGGCCACGCCGTTGGCCATTTCCAACTTGAAGATGGCGACAAGATAGTCTTCGAGAGTGGTCGTCAGATTCGGGCCGGTTTCCTGGGGCATGTGTTTTCCTTGTGCTGGGTTTCAAGCCATCGGACAGTGCACCCCTAGCGAAATATTCCCCGCAACGCACCCCCCGGAAAAGCCCCTCGCGCCCTCCCCGGAACACGGAAGACAACCTCCTCTTCTCCCGATGTGACGCCGCCGAACACATGACGCACAAATCCGACACTATAAAGAATCTAACATTCAAGACGTGTTACTTTATAATTTAATTTGCAAAATCAAGGTTATGATTGACGGTAAAAATACAATCGAATTAATGATGTCGAACTTTTCTTCCAGGACACATCATGACCAACGTTATCGAAATTCGCGGCTTGTGCCATTCCTACGGTTCACGCCCCATCTATCGCCAC
Organism: uncultured Desulfovibrionaceae bacterium; assembly: GCA_964651415.1. GTDB lineage: Bacteria > Desulfobacterota > Desulfovibrionia > Desulfovibrionales > Desulfomicrobiaceae > Desulfomicrobium. The sequence goes on along the minus strand of CAZYZA010000004.1, from coordinate 53,378 downwards.
CTTGACCTCGACGTGGGCCAGGGTCGCATTGTCGGCCTGCTCGGCAAAAACGGTGTGGGCAAGACCACCCTCATGAACATTCTGATGGGCTTTCTGCGACCCCGGGCCGGGCAGTGCGCCATTTTCGGCGAACCGTCGCATTGCCTGAGTCCAGAAGCCAAAAGACGTATCGGGCTGCTCTTCGAAGGCCATCTGGCTTACGACTTCATGACCATCTCCGAAATCGAGCGCTTTTATTCACGCTTTTATCCCGGCTGGAATCCGGGCCGTTTTTTCGACCTCATGGCCCGTCTCGGCCTGCCCGGCAGCCACCGCATCCGGCACATGTCCGAAGGGCAGCGCTCTCAGGTGGTCCTGGGGCTGCTTTTTGCCCAGGAACCGGACCTGCTGCTTCTGGACGATTACGCCATGGGCCTGGATGCCGGGTATCGCCGCCTGTTCGTGGACTATCTCATTGACTATGTCCGCGACAGCAACCGGACGGTTTTCATGACCTCGCACGTCATTGAGGACATGGACCGCATCGCCGACGATCTGGTCCTACTGCGGGCCGGCGGCGATGTCCTTCACACCACCCTCAAGGCTTTCCGCGACAACTTTCACTGCTATTCCTTGCCCATGAACGACCGGCCCCTTCCTGTCCCGGACCAGTTCATCTTCAACGCCGAGCGCACGACAGGCAGGCGGTGTGAAATCTTCACCTTTGCTTCCGAAGAGGATCTGGCCGCCGCCCTGCACCTTCAGGGTTTCTCCCTGGACGGACTGCGCCGCGAACCCATGAGCCTGGAAGACGCATTTATCGGCTACACCGGGAGGTACTGATGCTGATGGCTCTTGTATGGAAGGAATGGCTCAAGCTGCGGTCGGCTTTTCTCGTTCTTCTGACGATCCACCTGGCCATGAACGGCTGGGCCGTGGCCGGCCTGCGAAGCCTGTTTTCCGGAGCCCACCCCGAGGCCCTGTGGTATCAGGCCGCCATTCTCGGCAACATCTATTTCGACATGCTGCGCCACCTGCCATGGATCAGCGGCCTGATCCTGGCCGCAGCCCAGCACCTGCCCGAAATCCGGGGCAAGCGCCTGCGCCTGACCCTGCACCTGCCGGTCAGAACCGAGGCGGCCATGGCCTGCAGCGTCTTGTTCGGAGCGGCCATGTTTCTCTTTCTGGCCGGATTGGACGCGACGATTATCGCCACAGCCGGGGCGATCCGGTATCCGGCTGAAATCGTGACCACCCACCTCTGGGCGCTGCTGCCCATGCAGGCGGCCGGACTGGCCGCATACTTCGGCGCGTCGACCGTGCTTTTTGAACCCTCGACATCGCGAAAGCTGCACCTCGGCCTGCTGGCCATCGCGGCTACGGCCATGCTGCTCGTTCCAGTCCGCCCCGGTGCGTGGAACTCACCCGAAGCCCTGATTCTGGGGCTGTTGATCCTGGCCGCCCTGGCCGTGACGCCGTTTCTGACCATGACCCGCCAACGCCTGACCGGAAAAAACCAATAGGATCGCACCATGATCGCCACCATCGCCCGGCAGTCCCTGCTCTTTATCAACGCCCTCGTCGCGGCCGTCTGGCTGCCCGTCATCCTGGACACGGTCCTGGATCTGCGAACCGTGCGGACCATCATTCTGCACAGCCCCGTCAGCAATCAGTTCCTCTTCATTGAATATGTCCCGACCTGGCTGCGCGGTTCCCTCACGGACGAGGAGACAATGCTCATGGAGCACGGCATGATCCATCGGACCGAAGACCGCACTCCCGTCAGTCGCGAAACCTTTGAAAACGCCCTGCCTTTCATCTACTCCGAGGGCATGCGCCTGCGTGGTCTGGTGCCGGTGACCATCAGTGACCAGGAGTACGATCTCGACGCCCTGCGCCGGGGCAAGACCATCCTGGGCATCAACGCCGCAGATCCGACTCGGGCCAGGCTCGCTCCAGCCCTTCACGCCCTGCTCGATACGCGACCGGACCGGGTCAGCCTGACCTTTCCCGAAGATCGATTCCGGCTGCGGGACAGGCTGGAGTTCGTCAACGCCGACAGCAACAGCCCGGACCCGGAACTGAGCGAGGTCTTCAATCAGGCCCTGACTCAGGCCGGTTTCAATTTTCCGGCCCGGAACGCCTTTGGTCGGGACATGATTCTCAAGCCCTGGGACGCAGGCTGGTTTCTGCTTGACGCCAAGGGCGACCTGTTCAACCTGCGCCGCGAACACGACCGACCGCTGGTGCGCCGGGTCAAACTGCCGGAAGGCTGCCGGGTGGCCCATGTCCAGGTCCAGGAATCACGCGACGAAAACGTGGCCGCACTGCTGGTGAGCGAAAAACGAGAGGTCATGGTGATCGGGTCCGATATGTCGATACGCGGTCTGCACTGCCCCGACTACGACCCGTCCCGTCACGACCTCAAGGTTGTTCTTGATCCCGTCGGCGAAACCTGTGTCGTGGACAGCGCCAGCCAGGCCACGGCCCTGCGGCGTCCGACCGGACAGACCGGACCCGTCGCGAGCCTGAATCCTGGCGTGCCTTCCGGCGAACCCGGTCCGGGCCAAATCCTTTCCTGGCTCCTCGCCCCGGTCCGCCTGACTCTGAGTCCGGACAATACGGTCTTTGTCGCTCCCAGGCTGGACACCGGCGGCGGCTGGTCCCTCCTGGGCAGTCTGATCTGGGGAATGGGCGGCGCGGCCTGGATCGGACGTAAGCAAGGATTGCAGCCCGCCATCTCGACCTTGATCTGGGGCAGCGCCGGCGGCGTAGCCGGAACCCTGAGCGCATGCCTGTGGCTGGCGGAATCCGGGGAGTCCGACCACCGGTAATCTTTGACCGCATAGGTCGGATGCAGGGTGATCCCACCCGATGATATACGGCGTTCCTTCAGAACTCGAAAACACGCGGGGCCTTTTCCCCAGGGCGTTGCCCTGGACTGGTATCTATTCCCCCGTTGGGGCAGCGGGAAACATGCACGTCCACCCTTCGTCAGTTCAATGCCGGGGCTTGCCACCGAACCCAAGGCCGGTCAGAATAGAGGCATGAAAAAGTCCTCGCCTCTCGCCAGCCCATCGGATCACGGCCGGATCGTGACCGAATCCGGCCCATGTCTTGACGCCCTGCAACTGCATCAGCTGGAGCAGGAATTCCGGACCTGGGCCGAGCAGCCGAAGCGGGCCGATATCCGCCTGTCGCGACGGCGCATCCTGCTCATATTCCTGCTCATCCGGCAGACCGGCGCCAAACTGCACGAAGTGCTGGAACTGAACCCCGGCCGGGATATCGATCACGACCGCCTGCAGGTGGTCTTCGGCCGCTCCGATCCCGGCCAGACCCGGTCCGTGCCTCTGGCCGAGGCCCTGGCCCGGGAAGCCCGTCGCATTCTTCACGACCAGCATCTCGACAGCCTGCACGTTGATCCGGCCTTTGTCCGTCGCAAATTCTATGAGCGGGCCCAAGCCTGCGGCTTCCCCAAAAACCTTGGCAGCCCGGAAATGATCCGCAAATCGCGGGGGGCCGAGCTGATGCAATCCAACATGCCGCTGCCCGCGGTCCAGATGTACCTCGGACACTCCACACCAAACCTGACCTCATCCCTGGTGTCCTTTTCCCCCGAAGAAATCCGCACCGTGACCTCGACCTTCCTGGAGCGGGAAAGCAAACGCAAAACCAGCGCCCGCAACTCCTTTTTCGGCAAAGTCGCCCGCATCACCGTCGGCGACATCCAGGCCCTGGTGGAAGTGACCACCCCGGAAGGCTTGTGCATCTCCTCCGTCATCACCCTGGGCAGCGTGCGCACCCTGGGGCTCAAAACCGGACGGATGGTCACGGTGGACGTCAAAGCCCCCTGGGTCGGGTTGTGCGTCTCCGACAACGAGCCGTTGTGTTCGGCGGAAAACCGCCTTCCAGGGGTCATCACCGCCATCACCCGCGGCTGCGTGAATACGGAGTACGTGATCCGCGTCGGCCCGAGCACGGAACTGTGCATCGTGACCACCACCCAAAGCCTCGCCCGGCTCAAACTTCAGGAAGGCGACAAGGTATGGGCCGTGTTCGGCTGTTACGCCACGATCCTCAACGTCAGCTGACGGCATCCTTTTCCAACCAGATCGCGACTCAGGGCAATCTCCAACAGACCGCCGCCCGGCACTGATTTTTATTACGCTCAGCCCTCACGTAGATCGATACTTTTCGGAGGAGACCATGCAAACCCATAGATTCGCGTCCGTGATCATGAATATCCTGTTTGGCCTTGTCCTGGCGATCCTGACCGGATGCGCACATCCGTCCTTTGAACAGCGGCATCTGCCAGAAAACGGCATGATCACGTTCTGGGGAGAGGAGCATATACCCATCGGTCCGGAGTGGACGCTTCAAGGGCCGGTCAAAATCATGGTCCGTGGCAGCATCGAGAATTCCAACCTTCAACCGGCAGACTTGATTCAGACCCTGGTCTATTCCACACAGGAAGAGTCATCTCCGTCGATCCTGCTTTTAACGCGGGCGACCAGCGCCGGTACCCTCGCAAATTATCGCTATCTGGGCGGAAACAAAGTCGAACACGGCAACACGATCTACCGCGAAACCCTGTATTCTCTCGACGCCGACAGCACCGACCCTGAGTACCGGCGCTATTTCGATCTGATTCGCACCAAAGGCCGGGAACCGGCGCCATCGTATCTGGTCCGCGTCCTGGACCGCCTGCCCGTGGACACCGTGCTGATCCGGATCATGGAGCTGTCCCCCGGCCAGGGGCATGCGCCCCTCCCCTCGTATGGCCGACTCTATCCGCAGGAGCGCAACGAATTGATCCGGAGGGATATTTGGCCATGACGCCGCCGCAAGCCCGACAGGCCGGTGGCGCATCCTCTGCCGGCACAATCACCTTGCTCAACGTGGAATTCAATTCCAGCTGCAACCTGCGCTGCGCATGGTGTTCCCTGGATCATTCCAAGCCGCGCCAAATCATGACGCCGCAGACGCTGACCCGGATCATGGAATGCGTTCAGGCCGGCCAACTTCCCAGCCTCAAACGCATTGACCTGCACAACGGGGGAGAGACCCTGCTGCATCCCGGCCTTGCGGACATGCTCACGGTGATCCGGCGATTCCGTCCCGGCCTGCCCTCAGGGCTGCGCATCGGACTGCTGACCAACGCCATGCTCCTGACCGCAAAGACTGCGGACCAGATTCTACGCAGCAACGCCCTGGACGAACTGCGCTTCAGCGTGGACGGAGGGAGCCCGGTCCTCTACGAACGAATCCGACGGGGCGCCAAATGGGACATCGTATCCCGCAACATATTGCATTTTCTCTCAAAAAATAAGCATTCGCGCCGGCCGCTCTGCACGGAGATCATCTGCATTCTCTCGCCGGAAGCAGGGCTGGACCATGCACTCAATCCGGAATTCGCGCATCTGCTGTCCAAGGTTTCCAGAGTGCGCCTACGCCATCCGCACAACTGGGACGGAAGCGTCGACCTCGGCGTCAATGACACATCTTACCGATCCATCGCCGCAACACGATCCGGCGAAGCCTGCTTTCTGCTGCGCAAGAATCTGGTTGTGCTGCCCGACGGCCGTGTCACGGTATGCTGCAACGATCTCAACGCCAGAGGCGTGATTGGCTCTGTGCTGACGCATTCTCTCGCCGAGCTGGCCGCAAACCCAGCGCGGCTCGAAATGCTGCATCTCTTCAAAAATGGAAGAAAAAAAGACATTCCGCTGTGTCGCGACTGCTCGGGATTTTACTCCGCGCCGCATACCGGGGGTTCATTCCAAGAAAGATTGGACAACCCCGCTGAAAAAACAACGACAGCTGTTGACAGTCGCCCGGCCTTTCCCTAAAAGCCTCTTCTGGCTGATGTTCCCCGGTAGCTCAGTTGGCAGAGCAGGTGGCTGTTAACCACCCTGTCGGCAGTTCAAATCTGTCCCGGGGAGCCAGAAAATTTCCCGCCCAGTGCGGCTCGAACCCCGGTCTTTCCGGGGTTCTTTTTTTCCATCGGCCTGTTTCTCAAAACAGGGCATCTCTTCCCGGGGCTGGCATTTCTCGGAACATTGTTCTATCCTGCCCAGGCCTCTGCACATGCGGCCCACATCTCTTGCCATATCGTTGCACATGAAGATTCCTGCTTCCGACACCCCCGCGACCGCTGCAAAAACACACCGGGCGCTCTTGCGCGAAGACCTGGTCCGCATGGTGGAGACAGCCCTTGATCGACACAAGGTCATGACCATCACGGCGCGGGCCGGGCAGGGAAAGTCCGTGCTCGCCAGGCAGGTCGCGGCGCGCAGCAGGCGGCCGGTCCTCTGGGTCCAGTGCCGTCATGAGGACTCGCGGTCGCAAGAACTCTCGTCCTCGCTGGAGCACGCCCTCCTGGCAATCGCACCGGCAACCCTTCCCCTCATGCCGCGCGGAATGCCATCAGCACCCCGGGCTCCGGACCAATACGCCCAGGCTTTCTGTGCCGCATTGACCGCCGCAGCGCCGGGCGGTGCGCTCCTGATTCTGGACGACGTCCATCTGGCAGCAGCCGGGCCTGAATCTTCCGCCCTGCTGCTGCGGATCATGGAACACGGCGCGGGAAACGGGGCTGTCCTCTGTCTGGCCCGACACCTGCCCCGAAACCTGTCCACCGCCCTCGACGCCATGGGCTGCGCCGCGCTGAACAACGACCGACTGGCCCTTAACGTCGAAGAAATCCTGCTTCTGTACAACAACATCTACGGCATCCCCCTGTCGCTGAAAAACGCCTGCCTGCTGCACCGCGTGATCCAGGGTTGGACCATGGGCGCGGTCCTGGCCCGCATCCGGCTGGCCAACGCTGCCCCGGACCAGGATCTTGAAGAAGACCATTTTCTCACCACCGAACTCTGGCGCTATTTTCACGACTCCTTTCTGGGCGGCATGAAGTCGGAAGACAGAAAGTTCATGCAGGCCCTGGCCCTGATCGCCACTGTCCCGAATCAACTGGCGGCCCACCTGGCCCCATCCCGGCCCAGTCTGGACGCCCTGGAAGAGCTGGTTGCCCAGGATCTGTTCGTTCGCCGCCATCCTCACGACAACTCCTATCTCTTTCACCGACTCCTGGGCTCCATATTCCGCAAATTTCGCGCCGCCGGGACGCCGCCGGAGTGCATCGACGTGCTGCAAAGAGCCAGCCTCTGGTTCGAATCCCGCAATCAGTGGCTGGACGCCCTGCGCTGCCTGGCCCTGGGGGCGAACGCGGATGCGACAGACGATTTTTTCCGCCGCAACCTGCACACGGTTTTATCCTGTCACCAGACCGCATCCACGGCCCACTGGCTGCATGTACTGGACGCCCCGGACACACCCAGGCGTCCCTGGCTGGCTCTGGCCAGAAGCATCTTCCGGCCTGCGGAGTCCCGGTCGGATCATGTCCGTCACTCCCTGGACTGCGCGGCCCGAGGATTCGCGGCCACGGGCAACCATCTGGGCGAACTGCAGGCCTGGCTGATGATGAGCCGCAAGGCGGCCTTCGGCGACACCGGCCTGCCCCGACCCACACTGATCATGAACCGGATCAAGACCCTGACCCACCGCTGCGCAGCCACCATGGACAAAATCGACCAGACAGTCGTGTCCCTGGCCAGAGCGTATCACGCCGTGCTGGTCGGCGTGAATCCCCTGGCTGCCAGAAGCGTCCTCCTGCCCCTCCTGGACAACGAGGCCTGCCGACGGATCACCAGCATCCGGGCCGAAACCCTGGCCCTGCTGTCGATCACCGACACCATGCTCGGCCGGCATCAGGAGGCTGAAATATTTCTGGAGCAAGTCGCCCCGCTGCTCGAAGATCCGGACCTGACGGCGTGGAGCCGGACCATCGCGGAGCTGGCCCTGGCCGCCGACCTGGCTCTGACCGGCCACCATCCGGCAATGCACAGCGTGGCCCGCAGAATCCTGGACTCGCACCCGCTTCCTGGCGATTATCCCCTCATCGAACCCATGGTTCGCGCCTGGAGCGTGCTGGCGCTGGTTCAGAAAGATCGGCTCAGCGAAGCCGAACACATGGTCAGGGATTGTCTGGCCAACGGCAACATCACCGTGGTCCAAAGAGAATACAGGGTGCTGCTGGCCTATGTCCTGGCCGTGCGTGGTTGCCGGGCCGAGGCATTGCAGCTCTTGTCGCCCGACTATGGACGCGACCTTGAGTTTCCGCTGCTGCGATCCAACCGCAATCTTCTCATTGCGGCCGTTTTCGTCCTGACCGGGCAGTCCGAGACCGGCGTCCCCGTGCTCCTTGAGCTGCACAGGGCTTCGGACGCAAACCCGATCCAGGCCGAGGGAGCCGCCTGGTTCCTGGCCCTCCACGCCAGCAGTCAGCACGATGCCGACAGTTGCGGCAGTTGGCTTCAAAGCGCCCTGCGGCTTTCGCGGGCGCGAAAGGCGGTGCACATGGCCTGGTCGCCCTGCTGGGGACGGCACCTGCTCGCCACAGCCGTCGACAACGGCATCGAGACGGAGCACGCCTCGCGGCTTGCGCGGAAGCTGTGCGGACTGGAACTGCGGCGGGGAAAAAAACCCTGGCCAACGCTGCATATCCACTGTCTGGGAGAGCTGGAAATCCGGGTCGGCGAAGCGCCGCCCTATCGCCTGGAGTCCTTGCCGCCGACCCAGCGACACCTGCTTGGCCTGCTCCTGGCCCGGCCAACGCTCAGTCTGAGCCTGCAGGAGGCCATGCTTGAACTCTGGCCCGACTCGTCGGCGGAATCGGCCCGGGCCTGCTTTGACACGGCCCTGTTGCGCCTGCGCCAGGCCCTGGCCTCGACCGGCGCAACCACGGGCGGAAAGGCCTTGTTCGAAGTGCGCGGCGGTATCCTGTCCATGCGCCACGTTGTCGTTGACGCCTGGAGCTTTCTGCGTCTGGCCGATGCCATCAAGGCCGCCGGAGATGACCGCCCATGCCGAACCGGACGTTTGTTCCACCAGGCCATGACGCTTTGGCGTGCCGGGCCGGCCCCGGCCATGCTCGACCTCGCCCCCCTGCGCCCTCTGGCGGAGCAGCTGCGCGTCGCCTGCGCCGACATCACCCACATGCACGCCCGCCACCTGCTGCGCCGCCAGCTGACAACAGACCTGATCCAGACCCTTGAGATCGGCCATCAAGCCCGCCCCACCCATCCCGAACTGACCCGCATGCTGTATGACGCCGCATCCCTCCAGGGAGACTTTGCCCGGGCCGAACAGGCCGTAGCCGACTACCGCCGGGCACTGATCGCCCTGGGGATGGACGCTGAATCCGCCTACCGGGCATCGCTGTCCCTGTTCTGAATCTTTCCGTCCTGTTTTCGTTGTCAGAAATACGTTAGATGCCCTTCTGCCGCCCGTGGCGTACGGACGGGATTGTTACCGGTCCGCCCGGACGTTCACAGGCCCGCAAACCAAGGCATCAACATTCACATGGAGAGCACGCTCATGAAAACCATCTGTCTATTCGTTCTGACGATTCTCTTGACGACCGGCCCGGCCCAGGCCGAACCGAAATACAAATTCAATTCGGCCTTCGGCTCGACCATGACCGAGGGAGTCACCGACGAGTTTCTGGCCAAAGCCCGCGAGGAAGGGTTGCTTGACCAGAAACCGCTGAATCTTGAGAAAATCGGCAACGAGGACCTGGCCAAGGTCGTGGCCCTCAAGGATGTGCTCAAAGGCCTCAAGATCACCAACTCTCCCAATCTGACCGACCTCTCTCCCCTGAAAGAGCTGACCGGCCTGGAAACCCTCTATCTTGAAAGACTGGACAAGCTGACCGATCTTTCCCCCATTGCCGCCGTGACCTCCCTCAAGGAACTGGAAATCAGGCAGGTCAACTACGCCAGCCTGGACTTCCTGACGCCCCTCGACAACCTTGAAGCTCTCAAGTTCTTCATGATGCCCAAGAAGCCCTCGGATATTTCATCTGTCGCCGGCAAGCCAAAGCTGCGCATCGCCAATTTTTACGGCGCGGAAATTACGGACATTTCCCCTTTGACGGACTCCAAGGACCTGGAAGAGCTGAGCCTGTACATGACCAAGGTCGCGGACCTGTCCCTGCTGCCGACTTTTTCCAAGCTGAAGAAATTAAGCCTCTATTCCGTACCCGCCACGGACATGACGCCGGTGGGCGAGCTGACGGAACTGCGTCACATCTGGATCTACGCCACAAAATTCAAGGACTACTCCCCGCTGGCCAAACTGACCAAGCTGGAGGAACTGCACGCCGGCATTTCCCAGTTCGACCGTCTTGACGTCGTGGCCACCATGCCCAACCTGCGCTCCCTGCGCCTGCTGCGCGACAAAGTCACGGATTTCTCTCCCCTGGCGGTCAGCGCCAACCTGGAAGAGGTCAACATCGAAACCCAGAATGTCGGCGACCTGGGCATCTTCGCCAACAAGACCAAGCTGAAAAGTTTGATCCTGCGTGACTGCACCGTCTCCAACGCCGGGGCCATCGCCGATCTGCCGGCCCTGGAAACCCTCAGTCTGCGGGACGCCAAGGGCGTGGACGACATCACCGTCTTCAAGGACCTGCCCAAGCTGCGACGGCTGTCCGTGAGCAAGGGCGCGTTTCCGGATCAGGATCTGGAAGTCTTCGGCGACAAAATCAGCCAGCAGTAGGCAGTGCTCATGCTTACCCGCAAGCTGACACTGTGCGTTGTTCTCGCGGTCCTGTGCCTGGCCGGACAGGCACGGGCCGAGGAGCGCATCGAATCCTTTGACGTTTCCGCGCGGATCGCCCCCGACGCATCCCTGACCGTGACGGAAGCCATCCGCATCCGGGCCGAACATGACCGGGTGCGGCATGGCATTGTGCGAGTCTTTCCGACGGACTACCGGACAAAGGACGACACGGTGGTCCGGACCGGTTTCGAGCTGCTTTCAGCCACCCTGGACGGCCGGGAAACCCCGGTCCTTCAAACCCGGGTCGGACCGGACATAGAATTGCGACTGGGTGACCCGGACAAGGAACTGGAACCCAATCAACTCTACGAATTCATCCTGACGTACCGCACCACCGGTCAGGTCCTTTTTCTGGATCAGCATGACGAACTGTACTGGAACGTGACCGGCAATGACTGGGAATTCCCCATTGACCGGGCATCGTTTGCCCTGACCCTGCCCGGCCATCCTCCGGGACGGGGAATCACGGCAACGGCCTGGTACACGGGAAAAAGGGGTGAACAGAAGCAGGACGCCCGACAGCTTGCGGATGGATCGGTAGAAACCACGACGGTCCTGAATCCCGGAGAAGGGATGACCGTTTCCCTGGGCTGGCCCAAGGGCATCCTGGACCCGGAACTGGCCGAATCGCCCACCCCCTTTCCCCGCTGGACGCCGTCGCCGTTCCGGCCAGCTCTGGCGGGGCTGTTCCTCGGCCTGAGCGCCTTTTTGTTCATGGTGTGGCGGTTGCGCGGCCAGGACCCGCCCAGGGCAACCGTCATCCCGCGCTTTGTTCCTCCGGCCGGCCTGGACGCCGGCACCCTGCGCTTTATCCTGACCATGCGCCTGGACGATCAGACCATGACCGCGATGCTCCTCGGGCTGTGCGTCAAGGGGGCCTTGAGCATCGAGGAACGCCGCATGGACCTGGCCGCTACGCCCGGCCTGACCCCGGACTCTCCTCTGGCCAAGGGCGCTCTGAGTCTGCTGGCCGGGTTTGTCGGCAGCTCCTACACCATCCACCGCGAAGTGGTCACTGTGGAACTGTCGCCGGCCGAACGGGTTCTGCTGGACAATCTTTTTCCCGCAGGCCGCACCCAACTGCGGCTGGACGCATCCCATCGAACCATCCTGGTCGCGGCCCGCAAGGCCTTGTCCGCTGCCCTGGAAACCACGGGACGCGACTATTTCCGCCGCAATCAAGCCTGGTGGTTTGCAGGCCTGGGCGCGTACTGCCTGGCCGCGTTCCTGATTTTTGTCCTGGCCGTCGCGGAACAGAGCCCCGCGGGATTTCGGCTGGATGCAGTCGTATCCCTCTCCGCGCCCGGCTTCCTCCTTCTGCCGTTGCTGCTGCCGACCGCATCCGGGGGAGGACGCCTGGCCCCGCTTCTGTTCAAAGGCCTGTTTCCCCTGATCTATTTTGTCGTCTGCCTGGGACTGATCTGGGCCGGCTCCGGCCCGGAACTGGCCGTTGATCCTCTGGCCTGCCTGACGCCTCTGGCCGCCATGGGTTCTCTGCTCGTTTTCCGACATCTGCTCCCGGCCCACACCCTGGCCGGAGGCGACGTCCGCGATCAGGCCGCCGGGCTTGAACTGTACGTCAAAACAGCCGAATCCCATCGCCTGGCGGCCCTGCATCCACCCCATCAGACTCCGGAACATTTCGAGGCCCTGCTGCCCTACGCCTGCGCCCTGGACGCAGCCGAGACCTGGGCCGGACGTTTCGAACGCATCCTGACCGACGCCCAGTACGCGCCGCGATGGCATCGCGGACGGTCCGTATCCGGATTCTCCACCACCGGGATCAACTCCATGATCTCCGGACTGGGACGAAGCCTGGGCACGACCACATCCAGCTCCGGTCTCAAGGGAGGCTCGTCCGGCGGAGGGCGCGGCGGAGGCGGAGGCCGTGGATGGTAAGGGTTTTCATCACCCTGTTCGTGTTGATGATTTTTCCCGGCACGCTACAGGCCACAGAGCGCATCCTTGACTTTGACGTAACGGCCACGGTCAATGCCGACGCGTCGGTGACCGTCACGGAAAGGCTGCGGATTCTTGTCCGGGGCGAGCAGATCCGCCATGGCATCATCCGCAGCCTGCCCCACCGGGCTGTCCGGGACCAAGGGACGCGTCAGGAATACGAGCCGCGCCACGCCACCCTGAACGGCAAACCCGTACCCGTGTCCGTGGAACAAACCGGATCAAGGCTGGAACTGCGCCTGGGCAGCCGCGATATCGTGGTGCCGCCCGGAGAACATGTCTACGAAATCAGCTACATGGTCACGGGGCAGATCCGCTTTTTCGACGATCATGACGAATTCTACTGGAATGTAACCGGCCACGACTGGGCTTTTGCCATTGACCGGGCATCCTTTCGGCTTGTGTTGCCGGGCAAGGGCGAGGAGGAGATTGTCGGAGCGGCCGCCTATACGGGCTTTCCCGGCGACCAGGGACGCGACTTCCTGCGTGACGGGCCGAACACCCTGGTCACCACCCGGCCGTTGAATCCCGGCGAAGGTTTTACCGTGGCCGTGGGCTGGAAAAAAGGACTCATCCTTCCGCCGACGCCCCCCGCAAGCATCTCCGATTGGATTCGCGAACACAGAACACCGATGCTGATCGGATTTGCCGGACTTGTCGCCATCTATTACGGCCTGGTCTGGTTTCGTCTGGGCCGTGATCCTCGCCGGGGAACCGTGATTCCGATTTTTGCGCCGCCCGAGAACATGGAGCCCGGCTATACCCGCTTTGTCCGCAAGATGGGCTTTTCGCCGGAATGCTTTGCCTCCGATCTGCTCTATCTGGCGGTCAAGGGGCTGATCCGCATTGAAGACGACGGCCAGGGTCTGATCCTGCACCGACGATTCACAGATCCTGAAGCCACGGATTTATCCTCTCCGTTGCGGGCCATGCTGTGCTGGCTGTTCCCGAACCCGGAGGTTACGAGCGTATCCACCGAGACCGGCTCCGGTCGGCGCAGCCTTTATCATGCCCGTCAGGTCCTGAGCGAAGCCTACGCCGCCCGGGGAACCAGGCTTTTCAGCCATAACCTTGGGCCGGGGCTGGCCGGGCTGGTTTTTTTCCTGCCCGTGCCCTATCTGCTGGATTTGGCAGACAGTCCGCTCCTGACCAACGCCGACGCCCTGGATCAGATCATCTTCCTGATCATTCTGACCCTTGGTTTTGCCCTGATGTTCACCGGTCTGGCCGGGCTGCGCGAGGGGCTCGGCCCGTGCCGATCCCCCCGGGTCCGCCTGGCCATGCTGGGGGGCTCGGCCCTTTTGACCGGTGTTGGATTGCGCCTTGTCTGGAGCGATCTGCTGCTTGACCCCGTCTTGATGGGCAGTCTGCTCCTGGCCATGGCCGTTGCCGCGACGGGCATCCTGGCCCTGGCCAGCCGCACGGAGGAGGGAGTGCGGCAAAACGACTTGGTCGATGGTCTGGCCATATTTCTGAGCACCGCCGAACAGGGACGGCTGAAGATGCTCAATCCGCCTGCACAAACCCCGGAACTGTTCGAGAAGCTGCTTCCCTACGCCTTTGCCCTGGACTGCGCCGAAACCTGGGCCAACCGCTTTCAGGACATTCTGCGCAACGCCCGTTATGAACCCCAATGGCAGACCAGCCCCCGCAACGACCGCCTGTCGCCCCTGTACGATCCGGGATTCGCGGTCCATTTCGCCCGGATCGTGACCACCAGGGCGCATCGCGGGGCAAAGGGCCATGTCGAACCCGCCACCGCATCCCGCTCGAAAAGCGCCTCCGGCAGCGCGCTGCGCGGCGGTGGCGTCTCGGGTGGCGGTGGCGGCGGAGGAGGCGGCAGAGGCTGGTGATTTCCGACACTTTTTCTCAACCACGAACCCAAGGACCCATCATGCCCATGCAGTTCGCCTCGCTTCTGCTTTCAGCGGCGCTCATCCTGCTGGCCACCCTGTCAACCGGGGCCGCCGAAAGTCGCGTCCATCCCGAAGACTGGCCCCTCCCGGCCCTGCTGATCAGCGGACTGACTCCGCTTCATGCCCAGCCCGACGCCAATTCGGACGTCATCGCGACCCTCCACGGCCCGACCATTGCCGGCGATGAAAGCGACGTTCCCGAAGAACCCGTTGCGGGCTGGTGCAGGGAACTGACCGTCACTTCGCGCTCAGTCGACGCCGAAAACCGCCCCTGGATCCGCGTGCAGTGCGACCAACTCCAAGGCTGGGTCGCGGAAGATCGCATTTCGCCCGACGAGACGGCAAGCCCCGTCACCCGGCTCGGCGTCCGGGTCAGGGGCGACTACGGCCCACGGGAGGACCTGGCCGTAGCCCTCTTCGGACCGCCGATGAGTCAATCCACCCGCACCATGCACATCCCGGACTTCAACCACACGGTCGGCATCACGAACCTGGCTTTTCACGGCCACGAAGCCGAATACTGGGATCAAAAGCTGCGCGTGGTAACCATTACCGGCGGATTCGCGGATTTCGGCGGCATCAGTCCCGGCCTTTCGGTTCAGGAGCTGGGTTCGGCCCTGGGCCCGCCACACCATCAGACCGATACTCTTTGGGGGTACCACCATGAACTGGACGAATTCGAATTCACGATCCTCGGCGACAGTGTCACCGGCATGCGCTACCGCCGGGCCGTCTTCGAATAGGCACATGCGATCAGCCTTGTGGATCCTGATCCTGCCGGCCTTGCTGGCCGCCACTCCGGCCGTCAGCGAGCACCGCATCGACCGCTCTGTCCAGCAGTGTCTGGACGAGAACCCGGAACTCCGGGACGGCATCGCCTGTGCACGGGAAGGAGAGCGGCAATGGCGGGACGTTTTGAAGGAAATCGACCTGCAGTTGCGCACGATTCTGCCGACCGATCTTCATCCACTGCTTGCGGACTATGTGCAGGCCTGGACCGATCACCGGCAAACCGTGGCCATCTTGAATCAGACCGTGGGAAACCGGGCGCAGGAATTCTCGGACGGAGCCATGTGGACCATGTTCATGCACGCCATGATCGAACTGCAGGCCGTTCGATTCGAGGTTGAAGCCAGACAGAACCTGACCCGGGGCGAACTTCCGGCCGCAACCACGGACGAGCCCGGCCCATCGGAACCGCTGGAGCCTTTTTACGCGGCCCTGAAGCAGGCCCTTGGCCCCGACCATGTCCAGGCCGTGGACGCAGCCAACGCGGCCTGGGAGACATATCGGGACAAGCGCATTCTTCTTTGGGGGGAAATTCTGACGAAGAGCGGTGATCCGGCCTGGAAATCGTCGATGCAGGCCGATCTCCACCGTGACTGGGCCGCGTATCTGCGGTCCCTGGTCGCCGATCTGGCCGACGCGGGCCTGGGCGAAGCCATGCCTCTGCCATGGAGCTCAAGGCTGAACAGCCGGCTTTCGGGCAGACTTGAAGCAGGGGCGACACAGCCAACCCCGTCTTCCATATGTCTCTGACCATACGGTCCGGGTTCTGGCGCTGCCTGGGCACCATCGGCCTGATCCTCGCCCTTGGCATGACCGGATTCATGCTGCTGAACTATTTCAGCCTGGTCCGGATCATGCGCAGCCTGGCTCCCGACATCGACTACGGGCTGATCGCCCAGGGCCTTGGCCTGGCGTTCTGGTCACCGACCGGCGCCATTGCCGGCGCTGGCCTGCTGCTCTGGCTCGCCGGACGGTTGGCCCGAAAATCCGAGAAACACAACAATCATCATACAACGCATCCCGAGGATGCGGGGAGGCAAACATGAACGACCGGTATACCGTGGTCAGCACCCAATCCTGGATGTCCAGGTTGAGCGGGTCCGTCAAAGGCATCGGCTTCGGCCTGCTGCTCTTTGTGGCGGCCTGGCCCCTCTTGTGGTGGAATGAAGGTCGGGCCGTGCTCACGGCCCAATCCCTGACCGAAGGAGCGGGCCTTGTTGTTTCCGTCTCCGCCGACCGGGTTGACCCGGTCAACGAAGGACGGCTGGTCCATGTCAACGGCCGGGCCGTGACCGGTGAAACGTTGACAGACCCTGATTTTCCCGCCGCCAGCGTCACGGCCCTGCGCCTGGAACGCAAGGTTGAAATGTTTCAATGGAAAGAACACCAGGAGACCACGGAGAAAAAGAACGTGGGCGGGTCTGTCGAGCGGCAGACAACGTATACGTACAGCAAGGATTGGTCTTCTTCCCGTATTGACTCGTCGCGTTTCCACCAGCCGGCCGGACACGAAAACCCATCAACCATGCCTTATGACCAGCTCTCCCTGACCGCCTCGGACGTCACGGTCGGGGCTTTTTCCCTGCCCCGGTCCCTGACCGACAACCTGTCCGCTTCCGACCCGCTGCGCCTTGAGGCCCCGGATTCGGACCATGCGGCCGGACCACGCATCGTGCGCGGCCAGTACTACATCGGCGCCAATCCCGACGCGCCGGCCATCGGCGACATGCGCATCCGCCACACCCACGCCCCGCAACAGGACGTCAGCATCATTGCCCGCCAACAGGGCGACTCCTTTGGTGGATACCAAACCAGCGACGGCAAACGCACCCTGCTCATGATCAAGCCCGGCCTGCACAACGCCGACGCCATGTTCAGCGCGGCCCAAAGCGCGAACCAAACCATGACCTGGCTGCTGCGCGGGGCGGGCCTGATGCTCATGCTCATCGGCTTGCGCATGGTTTTCGGTGTGCTAGGGGTGATCGGGGACGTGGTCCCCTTTGTCGGCGACGTGATGCGCCTCGGAACGGGCCTGATATCCCTGGCCATCAGCCTGGTTTGCAGCCTGCTGGTCATCGCCGTGGCCTGGATCTTCTATCGGCCGGTGCTCGGCGCGGGGCTGCTGGCGGTTGCGGTCGCCATCATGGTCATCGTAACCATGCAAGCCCGCAAACGCCGCCAGGCAACATGAAACGCCCGGTACTGACCACGGTCG